>NZGY01000150.1 GCA_002689605.1 Filomicrobium sp. | reverse complement strand
CCGCATGATTGAACGTGACGGCGAGCGACTTACGCCCCGCCAATGCCTCGCCGGCGCCATGAGTTAGAAGGGAAAACTACATCAGAGCCGAACAGAGCCTTCATCGCTCCCGCAGAGCCTCATAACGCGCTCGGGAAATCGGTTTGAGAAGATAATCAAGAACTGTTTTCTCGCCGGTTTGTATATCAACCGATGCCACCATTCCGGGTATGATCGGAAGACGACGTTCATTCAGTTCTATGTGGTTTTGATGTGTTTTCACAATTACGCGGTAGTAGGGCTGGCCTTGCTGGTCGGATATCGTATCTGCGCTAATGCGTTCCACACTGGCTTCTTAAGCGTCGTAAATTAGGAAATCGGAAGCAGTGAGCCTAATGCTCGCTTTCTGCCCTGGGCGAATGGAGGCGACATCGCGTGGCCGTATGCGTGTTTCTAGATGCAACGCGTCATCCATTGGTACAATCTCAATGATGTCGCGTCCAGGCTGAACGATGGAGCCGAGAGACGTCACTTTGAGCTTGTTGACGATACCCCGGACCGGAGCCTTGAGAGATGTTCTCAAGACATCCAACCCCAATCTCCGTATCGTGTAGCAATATCCGGGGTCGTATCTTGGTCGACCTTGGCTGCTAGATAGCCTGTATTGATCATGCGTCTGACATCCGGATGAGCGTGAGCCCGTTTCTCCATAAAGTGGCGCCAGTGACGCAATTTCGCGTTAAGGTCGAGGATGATGTCGCGCTTCGTTTGCTTCGCATCTGCGAAGAGTTTCTTATTCCATCGTCGCCACTCTATCGGCGGTGCGGTTTCCTGTGCACGAACGGGCAATGCAACTGCTTGAGCCAGGACGAAAAAACTAATCACGGACTTGAGTGAAAGTTGGTGGCCGTAACGAGTGCGAGCTATCGACATCGCATCCTTTTAAAAGTGCAGTGTATGATTGATAAGCTATCGCTGAGCGACGCATATGACTAATCAACCTCGCTAAGCGGAACATGACAGGAGTGCTCAACCACGCAAGCAGCTTGACGTGCACAAGTCGAAATGACATGCAGTAATGGTCGGAGCGAGCGTTGCATCTGGATATGTATTGGATTTCATCAAGGATGCTGGATTGATTTCGCGCCTATCGGGATGGCTCTTGCGGTTAGCTAGCAGCTTGAGATTACGACCAACCAAACAGAGAAAAGACTATTAAGCGTGATGAAAGCGTCTTACTTTGCGCGGCCTGTTTGGGTGAATACGAAATTGCACTTCGATGACCAGCGCCAGGTTAGTGGGGATACACAGCCGCGCAGAGCTTTGTCATGCTTCAGAGCGAGTACTCTTTGCTGGCTGGCAGTCTATTTGGTCAGTTGTCTTTGTGGTCCAACGATTGCGAGATCGGAAGAACGCGGCATCCTGGCAAGCATTCGTGACAGGGGGCATGTCATTTGCGTTACTGCCAATGACGAAGTGGGATTTTCGGAAATCTCTTTTGATGGACAGTGGTCCGGTCTTTACATTGACCTTTGCAAAGCGATCGGAGTTGCCGTTCTGGATGATCCGGAAGCGACCAAATTCGTTCCATTGGTTGGAACACAACGGTTTCGCGCGCTGGCAGATGGGAAGATTGATGTGCTAGCGCGGAATACTGCCTGGACAACCAGCGGAGATCTGCAGGGGGATGTCAGGTTCGCGGGGCCGCTATTCTACGATGGCAAAGGCTTTCTCATCAGAAAGAGTGGCGGGATACTGAGTGCCCTTGAGTTGTCGGGCGCGGACATTTGCCTGATTGAGGGTGGCCTCACAGAAACCAGCGTGAGCAGATACTTCTCCAGACGGGGTATGCAATTCAATCTCAAGAAATCTGAGACATGGACGGGAGTGTTGGAGAACTACAATAAGGAAAGCTGCCTCGTTCTTGCTGCAGACTCGGTTCAACTCTCATTTCTTCGTAACTCACTCCCGAACAAGAACGCGCATTCCTTGCTTCCAGAAATATTCGATGTCGATGCCTTCGGGCCTTACGTCCGCGCTAACGATGAAGGCTGGCGGCAAGCGGTCGCCTGGATCATTCATGCGCTGGTCATTGCAGATGAGCAAGGCGTCACTCGTGAAAACATTGAGAAGTTAAAAGCTTCAACAGATAATAGGCGATCGTCGATACTCGCCATTGCTGAGGCTGCTCGTAATCGTTTTGGCTTTGTTGAGAATTGGTTTTCTAAGCTGATTAGTACGATTGGTAACTACGGTGAGGTTTTTGACCGAAACCTTGGCGGCGAAAGTCGTATTGGTCTCAGTAGAGGTCCCAATAGGCCGGTGTCAAAAGGTGGTCTCCTGCGTGCGCCGGCGTTGAGGTAGATAGTGTCGCCTTTAACCCGGATCGCAGTTTCTTGCCGGCCCGGTATAACTTTGCACGGTACTTCAATTTATGACGATCTCAACCTCGACATTGTCGCCAGTGTTGATTTGGAATGCGCGTGTGTGAGCTTCACCGGCAGAGACTGCGATCACAGTGTATTGGCCGGGCGCTAGTATGTGGGAAGGAAGAGCTCCAGCCGTTTCTTTAACTGTTTTCCCTGCATTGTTTTTGATAGTCCAGCGCGTGTCAGCCATGGCGCCGCCGCCTCTGCTCCGGACGAGCTTCAGTGTAACCTTGGCCGTCTCATGGATTACTGTGGCTTCAGTCAATTTGCCGGCTTCGACTGTTACCTCTGATGATACAATGGCATTGGCGTCTCCCGCGCGGGAGACGATTTGATACACACCCGAATTCAGTCGTGTGATTTTGCCGGGTCTGACATTTGTTAATACGGCTTTGCGATTGCCTAACTTATCCCTCTCATCTGACATCAGGTCGAAGCGCACCGAACCTGGCGAAATAAAACTACTACTATTGATTTTGGAGAGCACTTTTAATCCGCCAGCGTTGATAACGAATTTCTCGGTCCGGTTGTCGCCAGGTTTCAGACTAACAGTCTGTGTGAGATGAGCCAGCCCGAAGGTTACGTTCACCGCGAACGTGCCTGCGGGTAGATTTAGTTGGGGCTCAGCCTTGGTCGAAGTCGNAACGATGCGAGAGCTGCCGGAGTTTGTGTCTGCCGTAAAAACACGCCAAGTGATACCGCTCTTCAGAGCTGCGGACGTGTCCGTCAAGTGGGCNGTCAGTCTAAGTGTTCCGGTGGCTNCGTTCGGCTGGATNTGGTTTTGAGAAGTCGGTTGCTGATTGAATAGTGTCTCCGTAGAAAACAACGGGTTGTTCAGAGCGGGGAAGAGCGTNGAGTTATTTGGATCCGAGGTTTGCGCGATCACAGGGGCGGCAACCAACTGGGCCAGGACAAAAGTAGTTACAAATATTCTGACCAGTTTTTTGNCCAGCACAAGTTGTAGGTTTGTGGCTTTCGTTGACATGGCGGCCGTCTAATTTCGTCCAAGTTCTACATTNAGATGGCGACCGCTTTCTATCTTTAGCGGTATCCGGCTCAGTTGATTGTCGACTTCCGCCAGAAGCATGTAGTCTCCGCTTCGCAGCGTTATCAATGCCGAGTTGTCGAGAGAGCGCCAAACCGTGCGCTCACCCTTGTCTCTGACTTCCCAGTAGATACTCTTNGGAGCTGGATTTGCTTTGACGCCCAATTGCACGGTTCCTGCCTCGTGNACCAGTGTNAGTTCACCAGATCCGGTCTTATCGACTTCAAAATCTCGAACAATGACGGCGTTTTGCTGACCAACGCGGCTTTCAATCCGGTATCGACCTTGCGGTAGATCGAAGCGTGCGTCTGATGATTTTCTTGTCAATGGCTGTAAGTCTGGNTCGCTCAGTTGCCAAATCCGGTATTCCGCACCTTGGCTAACAAACGCAGTTTGATCACCCAGTCGTGTCCTTACCCGCAATTCCATCGCNGGAAGCTTNAGTGATCGTTTGACGATTTCCCCTGCNGCAATCGCCACTTGGTCTTTTGCNGTAATGGANCCGTTGCGAGCCGATACATAATAGGTTCCGGCCGGNAGAAGAAATGTTGGTACGCCCTGAACTGATCTCGTTACGACGCGACGCCCAGTCGTTGTGCCGGGTGCATCAGTTTCGACTGTGACAATCGTCTTGCTNACNTCTANACCCTCTCGGTCTTCTAGTCTGAGTTCCAGGTTTCCCGCATTAAGAATGGTGTCATGATTGAGCTTCTGNCCTGCTTCCAGTNTGATGTTTTCCGTNACTGATACATGACNAGTGTTTGTAGNGACTTCATATTCGCCCGGTTTCAGCAATAGTGGCTGTCGNGGAGCAACACCATCCCAGAAGACTTGGCTCTTTTCCTNCTGGACTGCCCTGACTTTGAAACTTGCATCTTGAACGAATTTTCCGCCCCGGCTGAGTACAGCTGCCAGGGACAGCTGAGCTGCGTCGAGATTAAAGACNAATGGCGTCCGAGGGCCCTTCGTAACCTCGACTTCCTTNGTTAGNTCGCGATCATGAAGATGGAGTGTGACCTTGTNCTTGCCTGGAATAAGAATTCGTGATGGTTGNGGTCCCCGGATTTTCCTTACCGATGGAAACTGGCTANCCGATGGTCCCTCAATCGACCAAACCAAAGGGAACTGGATTGGGGGCAANGTNGGTGCCAACGTGGCACTGAGCATCAGACCAGGNGTTTTAGGTCGACTGGTTGGCTTTGGCTTCTGGGGGGCGTTTGCAGCTNCAGCNGAANTGCTTGGTCGTTCTNTCGTTTGCGGTGGCNTCNCTNGCTCTGACGGAGCACTTGTCGCGAAGGCNGCTCGCATGAGGCGNGCGACTGAGCCGTCAACCGCATCGCTGTCGAAAACCTGNACGAGCTGGCCATTGGTNGCTTGTACCACGCAACGCATATCAGTTTGATGCTGCGGCTTTGCGACCAAGCTCAGAGTATGAATTCTTAGGTTNGGTTGCGCTGCGTGCAGTTCNCGAACAGCTTCACAAATGTTTTGACCGCANTTGTCCGGGCCATCGTGCACCAAAATAATGGATTTCTGCCCTCTTACGGTTGCGAGTTGCGCAGCCGCAGAGCGCAGGCCCATCACGATTGGCCCGCCNCCTTGTGGGTTNAGTTTGTTTAACCGCTCTTGCGTGACAGCAAGGTCAAATGTGGACAAGGGCAATAGCGTGTTGGTTGTCTGGCATCCGCCGCTCAAACCTCGTTTTTGACCGAAACTAACCAGGCTTAGACGCGTCATTGGTGGAATGGTGCCTGCCGCCTTTAGAATCGCATTGATGACAATCTTAAACTTGTGCTGAGAACTGCCGGGCATCGTGCCCCACATTGACCCGGACCCATCAAAGACGATTGCCACGTTAGGCTGAGCGGTCACAACGCTGGTCATAGCCAGCAGCACGGCCGCCAGAGTTGTCAGTGCCCAGGGAAGATTTCGCATGTGATCCACTAATTTGCTCATTGCAATGATCGTTCTCTCACCGCCAGGCTCTTGTTTCTTGTCTGAACTTACATAAACGTATACGGCGTTGCGAACATTAATATGGTTGTTGGACACTCAATATATGACCAATCCGGTTCTAGACTTTTTGCTCACCCGTCGTTCATCTCGTCCGGCAATGCTTGGGGGCCCCGGTCCTACAGCAAATGAATTGGATACAATACTGACGACGGCAGCGCGGGTGCCCGATCATAAAAAGATTGTGCCATGGCGATTCGTTGTATTTCAAGGCGAGGCAAGGCGGGCATTTGGGGAAAAGCTTGCCGATGTGTTAGCGGCGGAAGAAGCTGAAGCTCCCTCGGAAGTCAGATTGCAGACTGAGCGCGAAAGGTTTTTGCGAGCACCTGTCGTGGTTGCCGTTATTAGCAGTATTAATCACGAGCGGGGCGTGCCTGAGATTGAGCAGATACTGTCGTCAGGAGCGGCTTGTTTCAACCTGTGTCTTGCGGCTAATGCGTTGGGTTACGGGACGAGTTGGATTACCGAGTGGTATGCTTTCAGTCCTGGAATTCGTGACGTTTTGCAACTTGGTGATAACGAGCGGATTGCTGGTTTTGTATACGTCGGCACTGCAAATGAGAAACAAGACGATCGAGACCGACCAATGCTCGATGATATCGTTGAACACTGGAACGGTTGAGGCTTCAATCTGCTTCCATGCGAACAAATCAGTGACGAGGAAAACCGAGAATGTTCTATGAAACCGTAGATAACAAGCACGGTCTGCGACATGATCCGTTTAAGGCACTGATTGTGCCTCGACCGGTTGGTTGGATTACAACGATTGGCAATGATAGCGTTTGCAACATCGCACCTTACAGCTTTTTCAATGCAATCAGTGAGAAGCCTCACTACGTTGTGATCGGCTCGGCTGGACGCAAAGACACGTTGCGCAATCTGGAAGAGACGGGCGACTTTACTTGCTCTCTGTCAACATATGATCTCCGCGAGCAAATGAATGTGACTTCAGCGCCATTTCCTGCTGGTGTTGATGAATACCCAATGGCTGGCTTGACCGCGATCGCGTCCAACATGGTTAAAGCGCCGAGGGTCAGAGAGAGCCCCGCGGCGTTTGAATGCAAGTTCTGGCGATCTATCGATCTGCCTGCAGCGGTACCAGGTGGCCGACCAGGTAATGCAGCTATTATTGGTCTGGTCGTAGGAATTCATATCAACGACGCGTTTATCAAAGACGGCATCGTTGATACGCCGGGCATGCAGCCGATCGCACGTATGGGCTATATGGACTACAATGTTGTTACCCCTGACACGACCTTCTCAATCAATCGCCCAGAGATCGGGAATGATGGCAAGATAGTCGGGCCGAAGGCGGCCGAATAAGCAGTTTGAGCTTCGGATATTCTTGCAAAGAATGACATGCGATGCCCGGCTTTAAGTCGGGCGTTTGCGCATAAATGCCTGGCGGGTGCAGATGGCGACAACTTCATCGCGTTGATTGATCCCGCGATGAATGAATTCGACAATGCCTGCTGTAGGTCGCGACTTGCTTTCGCGTTTTGAGGCAACTTCTGTCGTCGAGCGGATAGTATCGCCGTGAAAGACTGGGTTGGGGAATTTGACGTCCGTCATTCCAAGATTGCCGATCGTGGTCCCCAAAGTCGTATCATGGACCGAAACGCCTATTACCAGTCCAAGCGTGAATAGACTGTTCACGAGCGGTTTTCCGAATTCGGTTTTGCTCGCGAATTCATAGTCAAGATGCAGTGGCTGCGGATTGTGTGTCATCGCCGTGAACATGAAGTTGTCCATCTCGGTGACGGTTCGCGTCAGGGAATGCTCAAAGACCTGACCGATTTCAAACTCTTCAAAATATAAACCCGCCATTCTGTTACTGCCTTGCCGTTCTTGATTGGTTGGTCCAAGTCGATCCGACGAGTGGCTAGTAGAGAAACTGTTCAGACAGGATCCGCTCGTCGAGATTGTGCCCAGGATCGAACATCATCAATAGATCAATGTTGCGCGCTTCCTCAATCCAAACTGTGATGACTGAGGGGACTTCGTCGTGATCGGCTACTGCGCTGACCGGACGTTTGTTGGGTTCAAGGACGTCTATTTTGAGCTTTGCCTGATTGGATAGCAGTGCTCCTCTCCAGCGACGAGGGCGGAATGGACTTATAGGAGTGAGTGCCAGTAGTGGAGCTTCGATTGGCAATATTGGTCCCTGCACGGACAGGTTATAAGCGGTTGACCCTGCCGGAGTTGCTAAAAGCACACCATCGCTGATTAGCTCCTCCATTCTGGTCTTCCCATCTACTCCGATACGGAGTTTAGCGGCTTGGTGTGTGCGCCGGAAAAGATGGACTTCATTGATAGCAAGGCGGCTTAGCTCATTGCCGTCGATGTCCTTGGCGCGCATGATGAGTGGGTGAATCTTGGTCACCTCAGCTGCCTTCAATCGTTCGATCAGGTCAACTTCATTGTATTCGTTCATCAAGAAGCCAACCGAACCCCGGTTCATGCCATATATTGGTGTGTTGTCGCGCATGTGCGCGTGAAGGCACTGCAGCATAAGGCCATCGCCCCCTAGAGCTACGATCACATCGGCTTCTTCGGGAGAGCAACTACCGTATTCTTTGGTGAGTCGGTTACAGGCCTCCGCTGCTTCGGGCTGATCACTTGCTACAAAGGCAATCTTGTTGAATGAGTGTGCCGGCATTGATTGGTCAGTTTGCAACTTTGGTTCGTGCGTGCTTGAAACGATCTGACGCGGATCTGACTGATAAAAGGTGCTTCCTTGACCAGCCAAGCTGAGTTTGTGCTCGTCTATACAACTGCTCCGGAACTCGGTGTTGCCGAAGCCATCGGTGTACAGTTGGTTGAAGAGGGTCTAGCGGCCTGTGTCAATGTTCTTCCTGGAATGAGGTCAATTTACAGCTGGCAAGGGGAGGTTCAGAGAGATGATGAGGTTGTTGCCTTGATCAAAACTCGTTCAGCATTGTCTGACCGTGTCATTGATCGGATCGAAGAACTTCATCCTTATGATGTGCCTGCAGCTTTCGTTATTTCGACGAGTGGCGGGTCAATCGAATTTCTGAAATGGGTCGGGGAGCAAACTGGTGGCGCTGCTTAGAACAAGAACCATGCGGTAAGGGGGACGAATGCAAAGTCGAGAACACCAAACAGCGTTACGTGCGCTTTTGCAGCCTGCAGTCATACCAGTACTGACCATTGATGACGCCCAGACGGCCTTACCCCTGGCGCGTGCATTAATGGCCGGTGGTCTAACCAGCTTGGAGATTACCTTGCGGACAGACGCAGCACTGTCGGCAATCAGCATTGTTTCGGAGGCACTCGCTTCCAATATCGCTGTCGGTGTTGGTACGGTTCGATCTCCTGAACAGGCCGAGGCGGCAATCCGCGCCGGAGCTCGCTTTGTCGTTTCGCCTGGAATGACGCCCAGTCTTATACAGGCGGCGCAAAACTGGCCTGTCCCGTTTCTCCCAGGTGCTGCGACTGCATCCGAGGCGATGGCGCTCGCCGACATGGGATACGCCACTCAGAAGTTCTTCCCTGCTGAGGCAAGTGGTGGTGTCGCAGCGCTCAAAGCGTTGGCAGCGCCATTGTCGGATATCAAATTCTGCCCGACTGGTGGAGTTGATGCTGGCAACGCTGGTGAATACCTATTGTTGAGCAATGTCGTTTGCGTGGGTGGTTCTTGGGTTGCCCCTAAAGTCCTCGTGGAAAATGGGGATTGGGCCTCTATTGAGGCATTGGCGCGTGATGCATCGGGACTTGCTAACTAAGGAATTTAGAGTTTGACCTGATTGGTCGCGGATTTAGGTGCAATGGCGCCGCGATGGGAAACTACAATTCCTGCCAACCGATTAGCGATCGCAACAGATTCTGCGGGGGCACGATTGCTCAATCGAGCTGCAAGGTAAGCCGCATTGAAGGAGTCACCTGCTGCAGTTGTGTCAACTGGAGATGCGATTATTTCGGTTGCAACGTGATGTCGCTGTCCTTCCGAAGCGACGTAGGCCCCATCAGGTCCAATCTTCACGCACACCTCTGACACGCCCAACGCTGTCAATCTCTCCGTCGTGTCTTTGGGGGATTGCTCATCCCACAAGGCTTGCTCGTCATCGAAAGTCGGCAGTGCAATGTCTGTTAATGCCCAAAACTGCTGAAATACTTCCTTCGCATGAGCTCTTCCATCTGGCCAGCCGCGGGAGCGGTAGTTGCTGTCCATAACCACTTTGGTGCCATGAGACTTCGCACTTCCAAGGCCGTCTGCCAGAGTTTTCAGATCTTTGGGTGGATAAAGTGACAATGTAATGCCGGATAGATAGATCACGTCAGCCTGCTCAAGTGCAGCCAGTGACTTGGCAGCGTTGCTTTCACTAAAGATTTCGCGCGCCGGAGCACTTTCACGCCAATACCAGAAGCTGCGTTCGCCGTTATCCGTCTCAATCAGATAAAGACCGGCGCTTCGCCCCTCAACTATCTGCGTATAATCGGTTCCGATACCTTCGCTGTGTGCCAGATCGATGACTTGTCCGCTATAGGGGTCGTTTCCCAAAGCCGTCAAATAGCTGACGTGCCCGCCAAGTCTTGCAAGATATACAGCTGTATTGAAGGTGTCGCCCCCAAACGCCAGCGCGTAGCGGCCATCGGATTCCCTAGCGAGCTCAATCATACATTCGCCAATTGAAAGAATATGTTGGTCACGTAGCGACATGTCACGGTTGATCTATCGTTTGGGCTGAGGGATTAGGAAGTGCTTACCGAAACTGGCGATGTTGCAGACCTAAATGGCGTAGGCTCCGCCGATATCAGGTGGTAAGCAGACTGTCAAAGAAGAGAGGTACCGTTACCATGAATATTTGTATGATTGGAGCGGGCTACGTTGGTCTTGTTTCGGCTGCATGCTTATCCGAGTTTGGCTGGAAAGTTGCGTGTATCGACAAGGATGCCTCGCGGGTTGAAAGCCTCAACCGTGGTGAGGTGCCAATTTATGAGCCAGGGCTCGATGATCTGCTGAAGCGGAACATTGAAGGCGGGCGTATTACGTTTTCGACTGATCTTGGGCCGGCAATTAAATCCGCAGACCTTGTGTTTCTCGCCGTAGGCACGCCGATGCGGCGTGGTGACGGTTATGCAGATCTCTCCTATGTCTATTCTGCTGTTGAAGAGATCGCAGCTCATTTGGACGGTTTTACTGTTATTACCACCAAATCTACTGTGCCGGTGGGTACGAGCCGTGAGATTGAGCGACGATTGCGATCAATTCGGCCCGACAGCGATTTCGCTGTTTGCTCAAATCCAGAGTTCCTTCGTGAAGGATCGGCGATCCGGGACTTTATGCATCCTGATCGTATACTTGTGGGCAGTGATGATGAGCGTGCGAAAGTCGTTATGGAGCGCCTCTATCAGCCACTTGCGTTGCGCGATGCTCCGTTGATGTTTGTCACACGAGAGTCGGCCGAATTGGCAAAATACGCTGCAAACGCGTTTTTGGCGCTTAAGATTAGTTTCATCAATGAAGTCGCAGACCTCTGTGAAGATCTTGGTGCGGATGTCCAAGAAGTTGCTAAGGCGATCGGTAAAGATGGGCGTATTGGCGACAAATTTCTTCATCCAGGACCTGGCTACGGCGGTTCCTGTTTTCCGAAAGATGTTTCTGCACTCATTCGAACGGCGAGAGAGGCGCGATCGCCCCTGTCGATCATCGAACAAGTTCAAACGGTCAATGACGAGCGAAAAATTGCTATGGGTATGCGCATCGAGAAGGCTGCCAATGGCTCAGTCCGAGATAAGCGGATCGCGATTCTTGGAGTGACCTTTAAGCCCAATACTGACGATATGCGCGAAGCGCCTAGCCTGACAATCGTACCACTTTTGCAGGAGCGAGGCGCAACTGTTGTAGTTTATGACCCGCAAGGCAGGGCACATGGTGAGGAATTGCTGCCAGGCGTTACGTGGTGCTCTGATGCTATGTCTGCATGTGAAGGTGCCGACGTTGCAGTTATTCTGACGGAGTGGAATGAGTTTCGAGCGCTCAACTTGTCTGCAGTCAAAGAAGCTATGCGAGGCGATGTTATGGTAGATTTACGCAATGTTTTCCAGGCCTCTGAAGCGACATCTTCAGGGCTTGAGTATCACTCCATTGGTCGCGTTCACTAGAATACAGACCACCCCAATAAACGGCCGGAGCTAACTCAGTTGTCAGATGAGAATGCCCGTGCACGCCAGTTGCCACGACTCCGTCGCCGATAATAGCGTCTCCGCGCTGCACGCCGACTGCGCGCCTTGGCTCACCGGGCACGGCGTTTTGCCTCCCTGGCTTCGCGCTGCAACGCCTCTGAGCGTTCTGCATCATATCGCGGCGCAACGAAATTATCCCTGCGGTTCAGATCGGTTGGCCCAAACGAATTGTTCGGGCTCACCGCCAGCGGTGCCGCTTGCTGACCTGTTGCTGGTTCTCCTGAAGGTGGATAGGGGCGAGCGCCAAGTGCCATTCGGCCGCTTGATGTATTGCTATTGCGTTGCTGAAGGCTCGGGCGTGGCGGCTGTACGCTTGTTCCAAAGGCTGCTCGGCCTGAACTTGGCGTAACCGTGTTGGAGGTTATCAATCTAGGGCTGGTGTTCTGGCGCGGTGGTGTCGCTGATGTTCGAGTCGACCAACCCGCGCGTGCCAATTCGCTCTGGATGCGCTTAGCCAGAGCGGTTCGTTCGTTTTGATCGGCAGTTTGACGGGTAACGGTTGTCAGCTTTTCTGTCGATGACGGCACGAACCGCAGTGTCCATCCCGCATCGTTGGAAACTACGCCTCTCGATAAGGCCGGCTTTTCGGTTACCTGTCTTTCCGGGTTTGTGATGCGTAAGGAAGCGATTTCATGCTGGCCGCGCGCCCGAATGGCCGAACTTTGGACGTTCTGGACAAGTGCTATTGTCGTTTTTGTCAATTCTGTTGAACGGGAAGAAGGCGCTGGATCTTCGCTCTCAAGGGGAAGCGCAAAGCTGCCCGCGGCAGGTATGTGTGGGGCGTCGTTTTTGACATTAAGTGCGTACAAGCCCAACGCCACGGCGGTTGTGCAACCCACACCTGCACCAAACCACTTCAACATGACTTCTAATCCAACTCATTGCAGCTGGCCGCTGCGCTGGCTGTAGGGTCGTTCGGGACCGCCAACGCTAGGGCCTCAACCGATCGCCTTCATCAGTATAGTATCAATATGACCACTATCGGGTCGTTACAAACCGTCAGCAAAAATAGAAGTATGCAATGCCTCAAGCAATTCGACCCTGCCACATCTGGTATCAACCAGCAATGCACATTTGGCTTACAGAGCGCCTGCTATCAGATGCAAACACATCATTGTGCCAGCGCAAGGTATGTGGATAATTCATACGAACCTGTGCAATCTGTGGGCAACTTTCGATTGAGTTGAATGGTGCAAAAATACATCAATTGCTGAGTTGTCGATCAAAGTGCCTGAAGCAATTACCAAAATCCTGCGAATCAATTAGTCTCCGTGACTGAGGGGGCGCGATGGCAACGTTGTCGTCGCGTTAGTTTCAGTTCTGAGGGCAGCGATTTCCACAGCCGTCTTAAGCGACAAGAATCTGATGGAAATCGGTTTTCAGATAGCGGTGTTCAATACCTCAAAGGCGCTAGGGGTGCCGGCAATCGTGGATCTGCTTGGGGAAGCAGGTCTTTAGCTTAAGATGACCGGGTAACGCTCGATGATGTCTTTTGAGACCTATTGGATTCAGGCTTGCCTACTCCTCACAATAAAACATTCGCGACGCACGGGACGTCGGTTTAGGCGGAAAGCAGTTGGACTGCTCAAGCCAAGGTCGCACGTAATTGTGTGCTCGATATCAGAGAGGGCAATCTGATGAGACATGCTCTGGGTGTGCTAGGCGTACTGGCGGCGGGGGTATTACTTTTAGTGTCCGCGGCTATGAACTGGCGCTTCGGTTATCAGCTCGGGACGACCGAGTTCGATGGATTTATATACGGCTCGGCCAGTGCGGCTGCCGACTGTATGAAGGCGCTCGTTCCATTTTTCATATTTGCCGCAATTCGGAACAAGATGTGGATGCAAGCATTCGCATCGTGCGTCGTTTGGGGAGTGGTCACCGTTTATTCGTTGACATCCGCCCTCGGACACGCCGCGCTGAACCGCCAAGACACGGCGGGAATGCGTGCCTCGGAGGTCCAAACCTACAAGGATCTACGTGCTGACCTGGAGCGGGCTAAAAGTCAGCTCAGCTGGGTTCCCCAGCATAGGCCAGCGGTGACGGTCCAGAGTCAGATCAGTGGCCTCCAACTCAAGCGACAGTGGAAGTGGACCAACGGCTGTACCAATGCCAAAGGTCGCGGGAATCGCAGGTTCTGTGATAACTACACTAGCTTGAAAGTTGAGCTCGCGTCTGCCAACGAGGCGGCGAAGCTCGAAACCCGGATCGCCGGCTATCAGGCGAAATTGGAAAGCAGCAGGACCGGTGTTACGCACTCGTCCAAAGACCCCCAAGCAGAGATCTTGGCAAATGTAGCCGGCTTCTTCGTGCCAGGCGTCAAGGTCGAACATATGCAAATGGCGTTGGTGATCTTCATCGCGCTTCTGCTTGAGGTCGGGTCTGGACTTGGCATGTACATCGCGTTCAGCCAATGGCGTCTCGGAGATCGTCAAGCATCTGCCCAAGCGACGGCAGTGCCTGAAACGACGATGCTCACCGAAGTGCCAGAAGTTGTTGCAGTTGAACCAGCTGTACCAGCGCTGCCAGAACCACGGGTTGGTGCAAACGACAACAAGTCGGCACCAGAGGAAGACGTTGCTCCCGGATCAGATGTGGAGCGCTATCACAACGAGAGGGTTGAGAGCCAAGATGGATCTAGCCTAACTGCTACTGCTCTGTATGAAGATTATTGTGCATGGTGTGATGAACAAGGAAAGGAGCCACTTGCACTTCCAACGTTTGGACGTGAATTTGGTGAACTAGGCGTACAAAAAGCAAAAATCGCAGGCCGCGTGCGATACATCGGTGTCGCGCTGAAGACTGGGACAGGTGCTACGGAGGATAAGAATGTGCCAGTTCCAATAGTTAGGGCCGCCTGATATTAGGCATTCAAAGGGTCGCTTCGGCGGCCCTTTGTTTTTTGGGGCAACCTGTTAGTTCATTTGCTTGAAAATATATTTGAGACCATGTGAGGCAGCCTGGGCTGCCTTTTTTTGTTGCTGGTTCGTAGCATCACTGTTTATTCCGATTGTCACATGATCTTGCGCGTTCAGGAGGAAGTGATGATCACGGATCGGGCCAACCAGTTCTTTATAAACGGCGAATGGGTAGACGCGTCGGATCGCGGCAAGCTGGATGTCATCAACCCGGCAACGGAAGAGGCCGTCTGCCAAGTGACACTCGGCAACGAGTTGGATGTCGATAAGGCTGTGGCTGCAGCACGGGCGGCATTTCCTTCTTACTCGCAGACAACCCGCGAACAGCGGATCGAACTCCTTAACAATGTCGTCAATTGCTACAAGGCGCGGTTCGCTGAAATGGGACAGACCATCTCGACGGAGATGGGAGCCCCGATTAGTTTTGCCACCCGCTTCCAGGCCGGCGCGGGCATGGGACACTACAAGACAGCTGCCAAAGTCTTGGAGAATTTCCATTTCCATGAAGATCGTGGGACGACGGCTATTGTGCGTGAACCGATTGGTGTCATCGGAATGATCACGCCCTGGAACTGGCCGTCTAATCAGATCTCCTGCAAGGTCGCTGCAGCGCTTGCATCAGGCTGCACAATGGTGCTGAAGCCTTCCGAAGTAGCGCCACTTTCTGCTCTGCTTTTGGCTGAGATACTCGATGAAGCGGGTGTTCCAAAAGGCGTGTTCAATCTCGTGAATGGTGATGGCATGGGTGTTGGCCAGGTTATGGCAGCACATCAAGAGATTGATGCGATGTCGTTTACCGGCTCTACTGGCGCTGGCATTGATGTTGCCATTAAGGCTGCACCAACTGTGAAGCGGGTTGGCCAGGAACTTGGCGGCAAGTCGGCTAATGTGCTGTTGGACGATTGTGATCTGGCGAAAGAAGTCGCCAAAGGGGTAGATCTGTGCTTCCGCAACGCCGGGCAATCCTGCAACGCACCGACACGAATGCTGGTTCCGAGTTCCAAAATGGCAGAAGCTGCAGAGGTCGCTAAAGCGGCGGCAGCCAAGTTCAAGGTTGGCGACCCTGCCAGCGAAGAGACAACCATGGGGCCTGTCGTATCTGAGCGTCAGTGGGCGAAGATCCAAAGTTACATCGCGAAGGGGATGTCTGAAGGCGCGACGCTGGTCACCGGTGGAGAAGGTCGCCCCGAGGGATTGAGTAAAGGTTACTACGTGCAGCCAACCGTTTTTGCCGACGTCAAAAATGACATGACAATAGCTCAAGAAGAGATCTTTGGGCCGGTATTGGCAATTATCGGATACGAGGATGAAGCGGAAGCCGTGAAGATTGCGAACGATTCACCATTTGGCCTTGCGGCGTACGTTTCATCTGGTGATGCGGATCGGGCGCGCAAGGTTGCCCGTGCGCTCAACGCCGGCATGGTTCACATCAACATGGCAGTTGCGGATCCGTTTGCACCGTTTGGTGGCACCAAACAATCTGGCAATGGTCGCGAGTGGGGCGAGGCAGGGCTGGAAGAATACCTCGAGGTTAAGTCGGTCATGGGTTGGAATGCCGCCTAGAACAAGATCGTTCCGGATGGAATCACCGTTCGACTTGCTCACTTTGTTGGCCGGAACGTGAACCTTGATCTACTCAGTATGTTCAGAGACCGATTCACGTTTCAGTTGGATGCGCCAAGCGCTTCCATCTGAATCATCGGGCTCTAGGTTCTTCAACGCTTAGCTGTGATCTAGATTATCTCGGCGGGCAATTGGCCCGCCGTTTTTCTGTGTCAGTTACATTCATGCAAGGCGAGCCGGATGATGCAATCATGCCTGGTTGGGCTGCAGCTTTTTAAGTGCATTGGTAGTGGTTTCTCTTATCCATTGGTTACGATTTGAAGATCCATGGCGCTTGTGCCAGACCATGTCCAAGTGAACTGAGGGGAATGATACAGGCGCATTGCACCAGGCTAACTGCGAGAATATCGTATTCCTGTAGCCTTTGCGCATTGTCATAACCAAGTTGGTTCCCCGCACTAAGTCGGCAAGAATGGCGAAGCTGGGAGCAAATGTTGTGACGTTTCTTTCGATGTCGAATTTATTTAAAATGGTTTGGACAATACTTGTACCAGACGATCCGAAGTCAATCGCTGCATGTTCAGCGGCAGCGTAATCCTCGATTGTCTCTATTGGACCTCTGAACTCCGGATCATAAAAGCATACGATGTCGTCGGTCAGGACTGTCTGCCAAACTACGGTGTTGGGGTGTGGTTGCACCCGAACGCAGAGAATTATGTCTGCCAACCCATCCTGAAAAGTCATCTCTATATTCTTATATGAACCAAGTTCTCGAAAGCGCACGGTTATGTTCGGTGCAGCAGTCCTGAACTCAGATCGGACGGTAGAGAAGACTTCGTAAAAACCGTCAATGTTACCCGCGATCGTCAGAGGAGCAGTGTCCTCCAGAGGATTATAGGTTCCATTATCGCAGAGCGATGCTAGAGCGATGAGAATGTCCTGTACCTGCGGTGCGAGCCGTTTTGCCTTCTCAGTTGCTTCAATGGTGCGCCCGGCACGAACGAAAAGGGGGTCTCCGATGCTATCCCTTAACTTTTCCAAATGATGACTAACGGTCGATTGGTTTATGCCGAGCTTTTGTGCAGCTTTACTTAGAGAGCCCGTGTCATGGACTGCTAGGAAGACCTCCAGTTGTCGACCGGTGAGGTCTGAGTAACCGCTTTGGACCATGCTATGCGCCTCACAAATCAGTATTTATATGCATAGGTTAGCATAAGAAATCGATATTTTCAATGTTTATTTCTCGATTTATTGGTTAAATCGAAATCTTAATTGGATACGATCGGTGTCGTGCGCATCTGGTCAAAAATTTGGCGCGCTGCCTAATCGTTAGGCAGGAGGCTGTGCGAGATTGCTCAATAACTAATACTGGCAGCTGGTCCAAGCAAGCTAGAGTGTTGTGCGAGCTCCTGGATGAAGCCCGAGAGGAATTCGATGATGCCGTAAGGACATGCGATATTAAGCGGGAGCAGCGCTCGTTCGACAAGATGTTGGAAGTTGCAAAAATGCTTGACCAGATCGTACGCTGTGATGACGAGGAAATTGACGATTTGTTGATGTAGTTCTGAAGATCTCTATTTGAATTATTTCAAAGATACTTAGTTCTGTAGCGTGCCTTTTTCTTGAAGAAATCGAATGCATTGTTTGGGAAGTCCAATAAGCGCTTTCACTGACGCCTCTCCGTGACGAAGGTCGGCTAGTCTGAAAAGTGTCGAGTTTGAAAGCCATATTTTTCGATCAAATACTGTGTCCGTCGACAAATGTTTCTCAGTCCCTGTCACAATGCAACCGTAGTTTGCAATGCATCCAATCGATCATTGAGTTTGGCGACGTGTTAGGTCACAGCTGACTGAAAACATCGAATACTGGTTTAAGTGACGTATCTCGAATTTCAGTGAACATCCATAAGTCAAACGCAAATACAGCCTAGAGCTTCTTGCTAACAATTTATGCACAGATTCCGATGAATTCAGTTTGATTAGCTTCATCTGACTTAATGATGTCTGCTGATCGTATTCTCTACTCGGCTAAGGTCAAGCATCTCGATCAGATCCGGATTGCGCTGGGTGACAGCGGCACCGACGTTGGCGTTGATACTTTTAACAATACCATCGTATGGGGCCACAATGTTCGCTAGTCTAATTTCAAGCGCTATGCGCTCAACTTCTGCCTGACGCTGTGCTGCGACGCCTTTTGCGCTTCGCAGGCTTGCTTCGGCGCTTCTCAAAGCAACTTCAGCATCCTCAAATGCAGATCTCTGAAATGATGTAGATTTCCTTAGCCGTTCCTGACGGCCCAGGACAAGTTTGGCTCCGGTAATGCGTGACTCCGCAACGGTCACAAGCGCTTTGGCCTCTGCTAGGGCGCCTTCGGCTACTTTGCGATCAGCTTCCAACTGTTCCGTGCTGAGCTTGGCGATTATATCGCCTTTTTTGACGCGATCGCCCACACGAACGTTGAGTTCTTTGACTCGTACTGAACGTTCTCCGGTGAGTTGACTGGAAACCTTACCCACCTGTTTGGCGACAACGACGCCTTTGAATGTCTCCTAGGCTAGCGCCGTTGTTTGGATAAGAGCTGCAGTGAGAGTGGCAAGCAAAATTCGACGAAGTGAAGTTGCGGTGCAAGCCATGGTAGTAACCTTTATATTACAATTACTGATAACTGAATCTGATTACCTCAAATATTAGGCGAAGATGGTGCGCAGCACAATGCTGCTCGCCAGTGTTCGCATAGGGGCACCGGTATGTGGCAAACCGCCGAATTCTCGACTCCTGCGCGTCAGCAAGGAATCTACGTTGTTAGCCTGTTCGCGACTTTGAGTGCGAAGGCATATTCCATCGCAACTTCCTTGAGCGCTTCGAAGCGACCAGATGCACCTCCATGTCCGGCATCCATGCTTGTCTTCAGCAATGTGAGATTATCCGATGTATCGTGCTCGCGCAGCTTAGCCACCCACTTTGCCGGTTCCCAATAAGTCACGCGTGGATCCGTTAAGCCTGCGAGTGCAAGCAGGTGTGGGTACTTTTGAGCGGAGACGTTGTCGTATGGCGAATACGATTGGATGTTCCTGAAGTCATCGACTGACGTGATCGGATTGCCCCACTCGGGCCACTCCATGGGTGTCAATGGAAGGTCGGCATCAAGGATTGTATTTAGAACATCGACGAACGGAACATTGGCAATGATGCCGAGAAATTTCTCGGGTGCCATATTGTTGATTGCCCCCATCAATAGTCCACCAGCTGAACCGCCACTGGCAACAATGTTACCCGTTGCAGTGAACTTGTTGGCTATCAGGTGGTCAGCGCAATCGATGAAATCAGTGAATGTATTCTTCTTCTTTTCGCGCTTGCCATCCGTATACCATCGATAGCCCATTTCTTTGCCACCGCGTACGTGTGCTACAGCAAAGACAAAGCCGCGATTGACTAGGCTCAAACGAGTCGTGGAGAAGCTGGCAGGCATGGCGATGCCGTAACTGCCATATCCATAGAGGAGCAGTGGAGCGGTTCCATCGATCGGTGTGTCATTGTGATAAAGCACGGTGATTGGTACGTTCGCACCGTCTCTCGCCTTGGCGAACAATCTGTCCGTCTTGTAGTCAGTTGGTTCGTGCCCGCTTGGCACCTCCTGGGTCTTCAATAGAGTGCGCTGCCGGCTCTCCATGTCATAGTCGAACTCCTGCGAGGGAGTTGTCATCGAAGAGTAGGTGAAGCGAAAGGTACTTGTATCGAACTCGTATCCGGCAGACATGCCGAGACCATAGGCAGCCTCTTCGAATGAGATTTCGTGCTCAGCATCGTCTGACAGCCGCCTGATCACAATGCGCGGCAATGACTCAGATCTTTCAAGGCGGATCATGTGCTCCTTGAGCAGAACAACACTTGAGATAAGCGTTCCCGGCGCATGAGGAATGAGGTCCTGCCAGTTTTCCTCTTCAGGCTGCTCAACACTTGCAGTGCAGATTTTGAAATCTTCAGCGCCATCTGCATTGGTCAGGATATACAGTTTTTCGCCATGGTGCTCGACTGAATATTCGCGGCGATCTTTGCGTGCGGCGATAAGGCGAGGTTTGGCTTTAGGATCATGTGCGTCAAGCAGATAGCATTCGCTTGATTCATGGTCACTTACGTCAATCAGAATAAAATCCCCTGATTGCGTTTCGCCAAGATGGGCATAGAAACCGGAGTCCTTTTCCTCGTAGATCAACTCATCTTGTTCAACTGCTGTTCCAAGCGTATGGCGGAACACCTGCAACGGGCGGTGGTTATCGTCGAGGCGCATGTAATAGAAGGTTTGGCTGTCTCTAGCCCAGACTGCACCACCGGAGGAACTTGGGATTTCGTCAGCAAGGTCTTCACCGGTTTCGAGGTTTCGTACCTTAAGCGTGTAATATTCGGATCCGTTGGTATCTATTCCATAGACCATCAACTTGTGGTCAGGACTGTGGTCGGCTCCGCCGAGCTGCCAATAGGCATGGCCTTCTGCTTCTTTGTTGCCATCCATCATGACAACTTCATCGCCACCGTCACGCGGTTTGCGGCACAACAGCGGATACTGACCGCCGGTTATGAAGCTGGTGTAATAGGACCAAGGTCCGTCGGGAGTGGGAACTGAGCTATCATCTTCCTTGATGCGAGCTTTCATTTCCTCGAACAGCTTAGCCTGGAGATCTTCAGTGTCAGACAGCATCGCCTTCGTATAGGCATTCTCTGCTTCGAGATGATCACGGATCTCCTTTGGCAGAGCATCCGGGTTCCGCATGACTTCTTGCCAGTTTTCTGCACGCAGCCAGTCATACTCATCAGTCAATTCGATATTGTGCCAGGTTGAATGAACAGCTTGCTTGCGAGCGATGGGCGGTTTTGGCGAAACGGTCATTCGATTGAAACCTTGGTGTTTTCCGATAGTTCATGAGTTTGAAGTCGTATTTCGACCTCAGTCAGGCAAGCAGCCCAGATGGGCGTGGATGGCCTGGGCTAGTTGTCGATTGGGGTTACTATAGCTGCTTTTGAAGTTTGAGAGCGGCGTCGCGAATAAGAGTTGCGTCTTTTCCACCGATCAGCAGGAAGTCGTACCCGCCTTTGCTCCAACTGGCGGCTGCCAAACCTTCCATCGACGTGACATGTGGGGGAGATTTCGTGGCGGCTGGATTGCCAATTATGCACAATGCGACTGGTGCACCTTTCTGTGACAAATAGGCGAGTCGGATTAAAGGACGTCCCTCGAAACCCAAAACTTGAGATCGTTTCAGATCAAGACCGGCCACATCCGTCAAAGCTTGTTTGCTCAATTTATGCTTTAAAGCACTACGTGCTCTGGTTAGCGCGGTATCCAGACCCTTGGGGTCCGTTGGTACGGCAGCCAATGTATCTGTCACATATAGAGCATGATACTTGGCTGCATACTCATGCCAGGTCGCCTGGTCTGGCAAACTGATGATGCGGCCCAGTAGAATGCCTGCCGCAAAAACGAGACAGGCGATTGAGGCAGCCCGAAAATAGTTGAACTGACCTGTGCTGCCGAACGAGCTAGTTTCGTGCTCTGACATGAGCATAGGAGGGTTCGGCGCGTCTGCTAAGAGGCCGGAAAATGCTGATTTGATCGTATCGGTTTCAATTGACAGGTCTTCAAGACGTTGAACGAGATTGTCATCCTCCGACAACGCAGCTTCAATAGCCTGCTGAAGTTCGGGATCTGCCTCCCCGTCCAGGAACGAGGTCAATTCTTCGTCAGAAAATTGGCGAATGCTCGTCATGCCAGCGTGCTCTTTTTCATCTCGAACTTATTGGCTAATTTGCCGCGAGCCCCGGCCAAACGACTCATGATCGTTCCGATCGGGATCTCCAGGATGGTACTAGCTTCCTTGTATGAGTAACCTTCCACGTAAACCAGAAGAACTGCAGATCTTTGCGCTTCTGGTAATGCCATTACTTCATTAAACACTTCATGGTTCAGAATATTCGCTTCTGGATCAGGAGAATTTTCAGTGAGTTCAACGCTTTCGACGGGAACGAGGCCACCGTCACGTCGAATTGCGGTTGCCCTGAGTTCGTTTAGCCAAACACGCTGATTCATCCGGAAAATCCACCGGTCAAGCCGGCCATCGTCCTGAAATAGGTCCGATTTTTCGAGGGCCCGCATGCAGACGGCCTGGGCTAGATCATCGGCAGTATCGCGATTGCCACTCAGGACGACGCAATATCGCCAAAGCCTGGGAAAAAGCTCAGTCAGACCCTCGGAAACAACGGCTCTGGAATTTTTTTCAGGTCTCATTCGAATAATTCCCGATGCAGAAGTGTCTTCAGGCGGACCGGTACATAACAAAAGTAGACACCAAGGAGCATCTTTCAATGAGAATTTTCCAAACTGCCGCGCTCGCGGCCGCAGTTCTTGGCGCCAGCGTGATCGGCAGCGCAGGTATCGCGGGTGATACGCCTTCAACTCCTGGCGCGAAGGTTTACTTCGTTAACCTCAAGGATGGCGCGACTGTTTCGGGACCAGTGAAGGTAATTTTTGGCCTCTCCGGTATGGGTGTGGCGCCTGCTGGTATTGAGAAAGAAGGTACAGGCCATCACCACTTGTTTATTAACCGGCCAGAGTTGGGCAAGGGCCCTGATGGCAAGGACGAGTTTGAAGCGAACATTCCGGCAGATGACAACCACAAGCATTATGGTAAGGGGCAGACGGAAACGACGCTTAAGCTAAAGCCAGGTAAGCATACCTTGCAGCTGGTTCTAGGTGACCAGAATCACATTCCTCACAATCCGCCGGTTGTCTCCGATGTCATTACAATTACGGTGAAGTAAGCTGCGAGACCATTGAAGTGATGAAAAGCCAGGACCAGACCCTGGCTTTTTTCGTACTTGTTCGGTGAATGCTTCAAGCGCATGTTGCTCACACAACACCTGCAGTGGCCACATTGTTGTGCAGTTTCAGTTTGAGCAAGGTTTATCGGTTTAAGTGGAAATAACCGCTGGACAGTTGCATTGGCATGTCCACGCTCTTTTAATTGAAAACGTGCTATTTCGTTCGACGGGTGAGTTCGATAAGGGCTGAGGCCCTTTCTACGGCACGCGCTGTGAACCTGGAAGGACGCTCAGGTCCTCAGGCTTTGGTTTGGGCTTCTACATTACAGGGCAGGACCTATGACAACTAATGGCCAGTTAGACGCGCTGAATTGGCATAGCGAACATATGGAATTGGCATTTGGTATCCTGCCGCCTGATGCGGTCGAAACACCTACCAACCAGAGCTTATTTCTTAAAGCCCTGGAGGAGCAAAAGCGAATTGAGCGGGGTGAGCATGTCAACACCGACGAAGACAGACAGGTCGGTCATTATTGGTTGCGCTCACCAGAACTGGCACCAGGCGATGTAGGGCAGGAGATTGCGCAGGCCAAAACCGATATTGTAGCAGCCACCAGGGCTATACGATTCGAGAAAGATGCGACGGGTCAAGCGCGTTGGACCGATGCCATCGTGATCGGAATTGGTGGTTCTTCGCTCGGCGCGGCGTTTGCCTCACAGGCGTTAGGGCTTGAGCGCAATACGGACGCCCTCAAACTGCACTTCCTCGACAATACTGATCCCGATGGTGCGACCGGCTTGTTGGATGGGCTTGGTGACCGACTGCGCAGTACGCTTGTGATCATGATTTCCAAATCCGGATCGACACGCGAAACGCAGAATGGGTATGCCATGGTTCGTGTCCGGTTTGCGCGTGCTGAAATGGATGTCGCGCGACATTCAATTGGTATCTCAATGCCTGGCAGCAAGCTGCATGCGATGGCAGAGCAGCAGGGTTTCTTAAATCACTTTCCGATTTGGGATTTTGTTGGAGGACGGACATCAATAACATCGTCGGCAGGGTTGTTGCCTCTGGCACTAGCGGGTGCCGATGTTGAAGCCTTCCTACGTGGCGCTGCACATATGGATCAGCTAACCCGTAATGAAAGTCTTCGGGAAAATCCAGCTGGCCTGCTTGCGATTGCTCTGCATAAAACCTGCCTTGAGGGTGATATCCGGCAGCTCGCTATCGTTCCCTACCGCGACCGACTTGCGAAGTTTGCCATGTACCTGCAGCAACTCTTTATGGAGTCACTGGGTAAGGAATTGGACCGCGATGGTCAGGTGGTCAACCAAGGCCTGACCGTCTTTGGCAATAAAGGATCAACCGACCAACACTCATATTTTCAGCAACTGCGTGATGGGCGTAGCGACGTCGTGACTTTGTTTGTCGAAAGCGTGTGTGAGCCATCCAGCGACGACGACATCGAAATCGAGGATGGTGTGAGGGTCAGCGATTATTTGTTTGCCCTCCTACATGGTTCGCGTGCTGCGTTGAGCGAGAAAGGGAGGCATAACTTCGTCATCTCTGCCGAACGTGTTGATGAAGAGACAGTTGGTGCCTTGCTGGCTCTGTTCGAGCGAACGGTTGGCTTCCTTGGCACTATTCTCAACATCAATGCCTACTCGCAACCAGGCGTTGAGGCAGGTAAGAAAGCTGCAGAAAGCATCATCGATTTGCAGAGGGAGCTGCAGAGTACGCACAGTCAGACCGATCAGTCTGGCGATCACCAAAGTCTTGAGGCAAGACTAGTTGACCGTCTTCGAAAGAACGGCCGGCTCTAATTGCCGGCCGTGGCGCTCTTCCGGTCAAGGCCCGAAGTGCGCCGCTAGCATCGCTCTCTGAACTTATTGAGTAGAACAAGATTCACGTTCCGGCCAACAAAGTGAGCAAGTCGACCGGTGTTGCATCCGGAAAGACCTTGTCCTAATCGTTGGGTTCGAAGTCCAGCACGACGCCATTGATGCAATAGCGTAAACCTGTGGGTGCAGGGCCATCCGGGAAGACGTGGCCGAGATGAGCCTCGCAGGATGCGCATCGCACTTCGGTTCGACGCATGAAGAATGATCTGTCTTCGTGTTCTGATACGGCTGCATCATCGGCTGGCCGGGTATAGCTTGGCCAACCGGTACCTGAGTCGAACTTATCATCTGATTTGAACAGTGGCTCGCCACAGGCCACGCACTTAAAAATGCCGTCGCGCTTTTCATTGTTCAAGGGGCTCGTGAAGGCGCGTTCCGTGCCATGCTTGCGCGCGACATAGTACTGTTCTTGCGTGAGTTGTTCGCGCCATTCGGCATCGGTCTTTTCAACTTTGGGGCGGGTTGCTGTGTCGGCCATTGTTACGTCCTCAAATTCAGAGTGTGGGACTAGTGTCGCGCATATATCGGCACAGATCGGGATTATTGCAACTCACGATCCGGTTGTCATCACTGCCGGAGACCGCCCCTGATTGCACGCGGAGCGCCTAGCGTTAGCTTTTGATGTTCTGATCTTCTTCAAGTGTATCCAATGTCGACCAAGTTTCATCTTCTGATGGCGGTGGCGGCGTCTCGCATGTCTGTCTGTGAATGTTTACCTTGGCGATAAAATTCGCGGAGATCGGTGCGGTTACGAACAAGAATGCCATAATCAGCAATTCATGGAATGATGTTGCGCCGGTTGCAAACGAGTGAATGACCGAGGCAAGGAGCAACATGCCAATCCCGACTGTGCCGACTTTCGTTGGGGCGTGTAGGCGAGCCATGGGATCATTGAACTTGAGCAAACCAATGACGCCGACGAGGGCAAAACCCGAGCCGATCAACAGGCATATTGCGGTTGCGTATAGTCCGATAGTGTCAGCGGTCATTCGATGATGTCTCCCCGTAGAAGGAAGCGTGCCAACGCGACGGTCGAAACGAAGCCTAACATCGCGATCAATAGAGAAACTTCGAAGTAGATTTGTGTGCCTTGGTAGATGCCGAGTACGACGACGAGCCCAAGGGCATTGATCACCATTGTATCAAGCGCAAGGATGCGATCAGCTGATGTTGGGCCGATTACAACCCTGACCATTGCCAGGATTTGGCCTATCGCCAGTACGATGAAGGTAATAATCAGCGCGATATTGAGGATCTCTGTAGCGGTCATGATTTGAAGATCTCCTTCAATCGGCGCTCGTAGCGGTTCTTGATATCGTCGCGGACACTATCTGGATTGTCTGTATGGAGTACATGGACGAGCAAACTGTGCCCCTCATCAGATAGGTCGGCAGATACCGTGCCGGGTGTTAGGGTGATGGTGCCGGCAAGGATTGTAATGGCTTCGGGCTTACGTAGCTCCAGCGGGATAACAATCCAAGCGGGCTTCAGCTTTGAGTTTGGAACCGTCAAGACGATCCAGGCAACTTCTATATTAGCAATGATAATGTCCCAAATCACGAGTAAGGAATACGGGATCATCCTGCCCCAACGGAAGGCCTTGGGTGTATCCGGCCACCAAGCGGCGGTGCCCCAGGGAATGATGATCCCGAGAATGATCCCGAAAACGACCATGCCCGATGAGACTTTGTTTTGCAGCATCGTCCAGACAATCGCCAATACGACGGTGAGAAACGGATGCGGGAGCAGCCAGCGAAATGCGCGCATCATATCAATTCTCCTTCTTTGGCTTGCTGAGCTTGCCAGGCGTATTGATGACGGTCGAAATGTAGGATGTCGGCGCAAACAGCTGGGTGGCCATCGTCTTAGTGTAACCGTGGACCACGCCAGCGAAGACTGTATGGGCGGCCAGCAATGCGATTAAGATGCCGACAGCGACGTAGGACATGATTGCTGGTGGTTTGACTTTCGGCTCAGTATCATCTGGCAGCACGCCGTGAGCCTTCCAGAACAATACGCTGCCTGCGCGCGCAAACCCGACGATGCTGACCAAACTGGAGCCGAGAACTATTACCCAGATCCAGGTGCCAAGCTTGGTATTGAAGGACGCGTCCAAAACAAGCAGTTTGCCAAGGAAGCCAGAGAGCGGCGGTAGGCCCGCCATTGCAATCGCACCGGCAAAGAACAGAGCCGCTGTACAAGCCGTTCCTGCCATCGGCGATTGAGGCGTGAGATCAACGTTACTTCGTCCCGTGCGGACGAGATCACAGATCAGGAACAACGCGCCTGCGGCTAGTGTTGAGTGAACGATGTAATAGAGTGCAGCTGCGATACTCTCGGGGGTGAAAAGCGATATCGATACCATCACCATGCCCATCGACCCGATAACGGAGAAAGCCACGAGACGGTCAAGCTTATTTGCAGCGAGCACACCGATCATACCAATCGCCAGCGATAGCAGTGCCGCAGGCAATAGCCATACATCGTGTAAACCGGAGGTGACCTCTAATTCTGGCGGGAAGATCATGGTGTAGACCCGGATGATCGCATAGGCGCCGACCTTAGTCATGATCGCGAACAGTGCTGCAACCGGGCCAGGCGCTTCCGCGTAGCTTGACGGTAACCAGAAATGTAGCGGCACGGTCGCGGCCTTAATAGCAAAGACCAACAGCAAGAGAACCGCTGCGACCCGGATGCCAACCGTTTGGTCGGCGCTGATCAAAGTTACGCGCTGGGCAAGGTCTGCCATGTTGAGCGTGCCCGTCTCGGCATAGATGGAGCCAAGGGCAAAGAGAAAGAGCGTTGATCCGATCAGGTTGAACAGTACGTACTGGACGCCCGCACGTAGCCGGGCATCGCCGCCAGCGTGGATCATCAACCCGTATGATGCGATCAGCAAGACCTCAAAGAAGACAAATAGGTTAAAGAGGTCGCCGGTGAGGAATGCCCCCATGATGCCCATGAGCTGGAACTGGAAGAGCGCATGGAAATGCCGCCCGCGATTGTCCCAACCGGAACCAATAGCGTAAAGCAGCACACAAAGGGCCAGCACAGCCGTCAGCAAAACCATCAAGGTAGATAGCCGATCGCCGACCAGCACGATGCCAAAAGGCGCTGCCCAGGCACCAAGCTTGTAAAGCATTATTGTGCCNTCGGAGGTATGCCAGGCAAGTCCAAANGCAATGACAATCAGTGCCAGGACACCAACGACAGAGAAGACGCGTTGTATGCCGATGTGATAACGGGCTGCCAGNACGATAAAGGGCGCTAACAAGGCTGGTAGTACGATCGGGGTAATGATCCAATGCGTCATTGCTTGCCCTCCGACCGGTCGGCCGAGTCGTCGGGCTGGTCATCGACATGGTCGTCGTTCGAGCCGAGGTAGGCTCCAAGGGCAATCATCACGATCACGGCTGTCATCCCGAACGAGATCACAATAGCCGTCAACACCAGAGCTTGTGGGAGTGGATCTGTATAAGTTGTCACCCCGTCTTGCAGGATTGGTGATGCTCCGATCGTGAGGCGGCCCGACGCGAACAGAAATACGTTGACCGCGTAGGTCAGCAGCGACATTCCCAGAATTACGGGGAATGTGCGTAGACGCAGAACTAAGTACAAACCGCCAGCGGTCAATGCCCCGATGGCTGATGCAACAAGAAATTCCATATCACACGCCCTCCCTTGCCGTACCAGGCGTATCGGGCGGTGTATCATCTCGGGAGGGGTCGATATCCATCGGGTAATCGGACTCAGCCATGTGGGCTCGCCGAGCCAGCCGCGAGAAGCTCTCGAGCGAAAGCATCACGGCGCCGACAACAGCCAGGAACACGCCGAGATCGAATAGTGCTGCCGTTGCTAGCTCGAATTTTTGGAATGGTGGGATGCGAACGTATGTGAACGCAGAGGTTANGAATTCTTTNTTATTGAACCAGGCGCCGATACCGGTCAGCCCTGCAATCAGAACGCCGGCGCCGATGATTCCATGATACGGGTATCTCAAGCGATCTGAAGCCCATGAGAAGCCGCTTGCCATGTACTGCATCACAACGGCAATCGAAACGATGAGGCCGGCGATAAACCCACCGCCTGGTTCATTGTGGCCGCGCAAGAAGATGTANAAGCCTACCATCAACACCACGGGCATGATTACGCGCGTGAGNANGACCATCATCATTGGATGCATGTCGCCGGCTCTCGGCTGATCAGGTTTTCGGTTTAACAAGCGGGCGCGCACCGGGCCGTCCAGCAATGTCTCCGTGAGTGCATAAATCAGCAGGGCCGCAATGCCGAGAACAATGATTTCGCCATAGGTGTCGAAGCCTCGGAAGTCGACCAGGATCACGTTGACGACATTGGTTCCACCACCGCCCNTNTAGGAGTTGGCCAGATGAAATTCGGATATTGGTGTGCTTATCGCATCGCGCAATAGGTANTGGTAAGCCAAGGCAAAGGCCGCAAGGCCGCCAACTACGGCTACGCCAGCGTCACGCGCCCGCCGGAGAATTGAGCTTTCTGCCGGAGTGGTGTTGGGCAGAAAATTGAGTGCCAAAAGCAGAAGAATAATCGTCACTACCTCGACGGTGAACTGGGTCATGGCGAGATCTGGCGCACTGAAGAAGACAAATCCGATTGAGACCATGAGGCCAACAATCCCTATCAGCATCAACGCTAGGAATCGGTTGCGGTGCATGAGTACGAGGCCTGCAGTGGCTGCAACAAGCATTAGCCAGCCTGCAACGACAAACGGATCAGCGGGTTGCATCTCGCGCGTCTGAGGGCCGATGGTACCAGTGCTCCAGGCGTGGTAACNGGCGCCGATGATCGCAATGGATCCGATGGCCGCGTAGCGTGTGAATGCGCCGTTATGGAGCGGTAGTATCAAGAGCTGCGCGAGACGCGCTGCAGCCTCGACAATGGCTTCAATGATCACCTTGGCTTCAGGCCGTGGCGTTGTTTCCCAGAGTTGAAGAGTTGGCTTGAAGAGGAGCAACATCAACAACAACCCGCCAACAAGAGCAATGATCGACATGTAAAGAGCAGGAACCAGTCCATGCCAAAGCTTGAAGTAGGCTTTCGGGACTTCTGCTTCTCCGCCTAAAACCGATGCAGTGACCAATTTCACGTAGGGTTCGGCGAGGCCGGGCAGTACACCGATCAGAACGACCAGCACGACTAGAATTGCTGGCGGTAACCACATGCCTGAGCCTGGATCATGCGGCTTTGCTGGATAGTCGTTGCGTACTGGNCCGAGAAACACGTGCCNGATCAGGCGAAAACAATAGGCTGCGGAGAAAAGCGAACCGATTGTNGCGAGCACCNGCACNAACCAGGCGGAGCCNAACAGTATAGTGCGATTGGCTTCCTCCAGCATCATTTCCTTCGACAAAAAGCCATTCAGAAAAGGAATTCCCGCCATCGACAAGGCTGCAAGTGTAGCGATGACGAAGGTGACTGGCATTAAGGTCCGCAGACCGCCTAGGCGTCGGATATCGCGGGTATGTGCCTCATGATCAACAATCCCGGCGGACATGAAGAGTGCGGCCTTAAACGTTGCGTGGTTGAGGATGTGGAACACTGCTGCCATGGCACCGAATGCTGTGCCAGTGCCCAGCAGCATTGTTATCAGGCCAAGATGGCTGACCGTCGAAAACGCCAACAGTGCCTTCAAATCATGCTTGTAGAGCGCAATCACGGCGCCAAGCACCATGGTAACAAGGCCGGCGGTGGTCACGATCACGAACCATTCCGGCGTTCCGGCCAGAGCTGGCCACATCCGGGCCATCAGAAAGATGCCGGCCTTCACCATTGTTGCTGAGTGAAGATAGGCTGAGACAGGCGTCGGCGCTGCCATCGCATGCGGAAGCCAGAAATGGAACGGGAACTGTGCAGACTTCGTGAAGCANCCGAGTAAGATCAGGATCAGTGCCGGCACATAGAGTGGGCTGGCCTGAATAAGATCGCGATTTTTTAGTATGANNCTCAGATCATAACTGCCAGCGATCTGGCCNAGGATCAGCATGCCGGCAATCATGGCAAGGCCGCCCATGCCCGTCACGGCCAGCGCCATTCTTGCACCCTGGCGCCCCTCAGGAAGATGTTTCCAGTAACCGATCAGAAGGAACGAGGAGAGGGATGTGAGCTCCCAGAAAACGAGTAGCAGNAGGATGTTGTCGCTAAGGACGATCCCTACCATCGCCCCCTGGAAGAGTAGCAGATAAGTGAAGAACTCGCCCATGTGGTCNTGGCGGCTGAGGTACTGGCGCGCATAAGCGATGATCAAGAGGCCAATGCCAAGGATCAGAAAGGCAAAGAAAAAGCCCAACCCGTCCAGCATAAGTGTGAAGTTGAGACCAAGCGCCGGCATCCAGTCGACCCGGGCGGTGATCACTTGGCCCGCGAGCACGGCCGGTAGATTGGTAAAAAGACCGATGAAGGCAGCCAGGGTCACGGAAAATGTGATCCCGGCACACGCGGAGCGCCCGGCGGCGTTCATTAGGCCTGGAAGAAGGGCACCTAGAAAAGGCAATGCGACGATAATGAAGAGAGACACGCGAACTCCTGATCAGATGCTTCTTCAGATGTCCCCAATTTGCGCTGGGAGTCTACAGTCTGGCTCAAAAACGCCCGGTCCAACACATGCTGCGTAGTAACTTGCTACGTGAGCCGGCGCCAGGTGGACGCCTGCTCAGGCTAAGACTGTGGTGCCGCCGAAAAATTGTTCGGNGGATAGCGAACTTAGTGTAGGTGTGAGCGGTGCCCCTTGACGCATTTAATCTTCTCACTTGAACGCCTGTCAAGATTAGCGATCAGGAAAGCATGGGATGAGAATGAGTGGCATGATTGTTCTCTTTAGATGATCGGGTCGCCGCCAGTGACAGATGCATTTACTTTGATGGGATTTGNACCATAAAATTCATGGCCAGTATCTATTCGCTGAACTAGTGGTCAGATTGAAATATTCAAGTGTTTGGCTTTGTATGACTACTTAGCTCTATTGTTGACAGTTTTTGCCGTTCTTGCTCCAATGGCCCGATATTGGCATTTTGTTTGTTTCATCAATCGTGATATTTGATTTTTTTCTTCCNTGAAAGTATTTTGCTTGTCTAAGCGATTGGATACTTTCTTCGCACACGTCGAGGCTGGGGCTTCGATCCTANATGAGATGAGGAGGCATCCATGGCTGAAGAGCTGGTGGTAAAGTCCGGTCTACTCGAACAGACCACGCGCATTGTTGAAGCCTACGTTGGCAACAATAATGTTGAGGTCAAGGACGTTGCGGGCTTGATCANCGAAGTTCATCAGGCATTGGCGAAAGCGTCTGGCGAGGTGCTGACGGCGCCACGCGAGGAGCGGACGCCAGCGGTGAAGAAGAACAGATCTGTAATGCCGGACTATATTATCTGTTTGGAAGATGGAAAGAAGTTCAAGTCGCTGAAGCGACACCTTCGGACACATTATAACCTGTCACCCGAAGAGTATCGCGAGAAATGGGACCTTCCGCCGGACTACCCAATGGTTGCACCTAATTATGCCAGNGCGCGATCTGAGTTGGCGAAAAAGATGGGACTTGGAACCCGTCGAGACAGATAGCAATGTCTGGCAGCTCGTTAGTTCCGATTGATGATCGGGTCTNATGGTTTCGAGACCTTCTGTCTCTTTGATCGCATGCTTCGTCCACTCGCCTGAAGTGCGTCACTCTTAGTCTGTGCAGGGTTCAACTAGCCCTTATAGGCAAGGCTTACGCTGCCCGTTGTTTATTTGTTTCATTATGGATCTAAGCGGGGATAACTCAGCTACGTCTGAGAGAGTGCGCGACTTCGCTTGGATCTTTCCCAGCTGAACACAACCAATAAGCGCTGAATCTTTCTTTCTCGCATATCAATGCCTTGCAACGTTAACCGCGCGCGTGCGTTGTCCCCGTCGTTCACCTTAGAGTTAGGTTGATACCTCTGTTCGATCTGAGTGTGTGCATTAATAGTCATTATACAGATTAAATTGTTTTTACTTTCAACCCAGAAAGGAGGTTCTCTGATGCAACTGGCAGTCAAACGGCTCATATCTCACCAGATGATGGATCATGGCGTGGACTTGATCCGTTCTGAAACGCGCTCAGTTCCAGACATGAGTGTCCCTATTGTGCATGGCTTTATCTCACGGGTGATTGCTTCGGTTTATGAGATTGACGTTGCGCACCTTCTTGCTCCGACACGCGGAACTGCAACGATCGCACTTGCTCGCCAAGTTGCAATGTATCTGGCTCATGTTGGCTGCGGTCTCACGCTGACAGAAGTCGGTCGCCAGTTTGGACGTGATCGCACGACAGTAGCCCATGCCTGTGAGGTCGTAGAGGAACGCCGAGAGGATGAGAGCTTTGATCAGATGATTGAACTGTCACCGGCAGTGGGAAACTGACCCAGGCGGCACATCGAATCTGACCCACCGTTCATGGTGTTCCCCTCGATCAGGAGGGGGCGATG
>NZGY01000149.1 GCA_002689605.1 Filomicrobium sp. | reverse complement strand
GCATGATTGAACGTGACGGCGAGCGACTTACGCCCCGCCAATGCCTCGCCGGCGCCATGAGTTAGCAGGGAAAACTACATCAGAGCCGAACAGAGCCTTACGAATGGTGTTAATATTGTAGATCGAGCCGCCGGTAGATTCTGCAGAGCAGCGGATACCATGCTTCTTCCGGCCTCTGTTCACGAGACGGCAGATTGCGCCACCTGTTGGGTAGTAGACGCCGGTTACACCGCCGGTACCAATAGAGATGAACTTCTGTTGTGCCACTGCGGGACCAGCTGCACCAACTGCAGCAACCGTAGCAGCAAGCAGAAACTTTTTCATACTCAGACTCCCTTGCTAGTCCACCTGAAACAAAATCTGGGTGGTGTATGATGACACAAACCCATCACCATGGTAGTGCGGTTGTGCAAGGGGCTAAATTGAAAAGAACAGTGAACTTAATGACTTTTTGCAGCCTGAACGGTAGAATTCTCCGCTAGTTATGGTTAAGCCAGCTCTGCATCTGTTTGTCCGTAAGATTGCTGCCACAGATTACTGTGGCGACTTTCTTGTTCGCAAACCGTTCTCGATACCTTGCAACAGCGGCAACACCGATCGCGCCACTCGGTTCGGCAACTAAGCCAGCGTGGCTGCGTATGAGCTTCATCGCTGCAATGATTTCAGCATCGCTCACGAGCAAGCCGTCATCGACGCGACCTTTCATATCGTCCAATGCCTCTTTCACTGGTACGCGTACGGCGATCCCATCAGCAATAGTATCAATGGTATCAGTTTCGACGAAACTATTGGATTTCCATGACTGGATCATTGCCGGCGCCCCTTCGGCTTGAACCGCAATAACTTCGGTTGATGGTGAGCGCGCCTTGATGGCCGTTGCTATGCCATTGATCATCGCGCCATTGCCGAGAGGCACCACGACGGCATCGAAGAGCTTGGCCTGGCGCAGCAGCTCAAGACCAATGGTACCTGCCCCTTCTGCAGTTTCGACGTCCTTACTATCTTCGATAATGCGGGCGCTTGTCTCCGCGGCTACGCGCTTTGCCTCTTCCTTCGCGGTATCGAAGTCCGCGCCGTGCAAGCGCACCTCGGCCCCCAGCTGCCGCATACGGTCAATCTTAAATGGGCTGGCGTTCTCCGCGACGTAGACAACCGTCGGCAGACCACGCTTGGTGCCTGAGTATGCGATGGCTTGGCCGAAGTTTCCCGCACTGGCGCAGATGATCTCTCCTGCGAAGCCGGCTGCGGCGGCATCTGCGAGCGTGAGGTCAGCTCCACGCCCCTTAAAACAGCGTATCGGATTAAGTGTTTCGATCTTCAGAACAAGCTCTGTGCCGACTGCATCGCTGAGCGGTTCAAAGGCCATCTGGGGTGAATTCAAGAAAACAGGATCAATGACCGAACTCGCATGCTCGATACGTTCAATGGTAAGGCGTGGTTGTTTCATGCTTTGGCGATCCAAACGTGATTGTCATGGAAGGCGGCACCTCCGTAAGGCGCAACCTGGTCGGCACCGGTTAAAGTGTTGATCCCTTTCTCGCCAGAAAATTGGTGGTTTGGGGGAATGCTCTCAGTGATTACAACACCGCGCTGCAAGCCATCAAATGCCTTTGCCTCAATCTCAATCTCACCGCGTTTGTTACCGAGGCGAACCATATCGCCTGTAGCGACCCCAAGCCTTGTCAGATCATCTGGGTGAATAAGAACAGTTGGCTTGCCGTGGCGTTGTCGGCTCGATGAAGTCTCATTGAATGACGAGTTCAAGTAATCGCGCGCGGGCGACGTTGCGAGGCGAAATGGGTGAGCCTCATCGGCATTTTCAATGACGTCCCAATGATCCGGCAGAGCCGGGATCTTATCCGAAATGCCCCAATCGTACTTCCGGCCGACGGGCACGTCAGACCAATCCGGCTTGAATTTAAACTTACCATCGGAATAGGCAAATCCATTGGTGTAGTGCGACGTCTCGAAATCAGGCTGGCAGTCGATCCACTTTTTGCTTTCCAGATTCTCCAGCGTTCCCCATCCTGATGCCTGGAGTGTTTCGGCGACGATCTCGCGAGACGTCATGTCGAAGCCGCGATGGTCGGCCCCAACACGTTTGGCCAGTTCGCAAATAACATCATGGTTCGATCGACACTCACCAGGTGCTTCAACCAACTTAGGGCCCCAGATGATATGCTGGTGACCACCTCCCTGGTAGACATCATCATGTTCCAGGAACATCGTTGCAGGTAGTACGACATCGGCCGTCTGAGCCGTGGACGTCATAAACTGCTCGTGGACACAGACGAACAGATCGTCACGCGCAAGCCCCTTTTTTACCAGGGTCTGATCCGGTGCAACTTCGGCGGGGTTCTGGTTTTGGATAAGCATCGCTGTGACGGGTGGTCCACCAGCGAGGTCATAAGGGTCATTGCAGAGCACCGGACCAATCCGCGACATGTCCAACGTCCGGACGGATGGATCCTTCAGATCCTTGCCTTCGATGAGAGATTTGTCCCAGTGAAAAATATCACCACTGTTATGGAAAGCGCCGCCACCTTCATACTGCCAAGCGCCAGTTACCGTCGCGATGCACGAGGCCGCGTGCATGTTGTGTGCCCCATTGCGCTGACGCGTAAACCCATAGCCTAACCGAAAATAAGTCTTGGGCGTTGCCCCTACCAACTTCGCGAAGGCCACAATCTCTTCAACACTAAGACCGGTAATCTCACTTGCCCATTCGGGTGATCGCGTGCGCAAGTGCTCTTCAAACTCTTGCGGACAATCACTGAATTTTTCCAGATACTCCCTGTCAGCCAATCCATCGCGAAACAGAACATGCATGACCGCACAAGCTAAGGCCCCGTCAGTCCCTGGACGCAGACACAGGGCCATATCGGCCTGCTTCATCGTACCGTTCTGGTAGATGTCGATCGCTACAATCTTAGCGCCTCGTTCCTTGCGGGCGTTGACCGCGTGGGTCATGACATTGACTTGGGTGTTTACCGGGTTTGTTCCCCAGATCACGACACAGTCCGACTTTGCCATTTCGCGCGGATCAGGCCCCGCAAGTTTGCCGGTACCGGCGGTAAAACCTGACCAAGCCAGTGTTGTGCAAATCGACGGGTACATATTCGAGTATTTCTTGGCATGACGCAGCCGGTTGATACCGTCACGCATGACCAATCCCATGGTACCAGCGAAATAAAACGGCCAAACCGTTTCTGCCCCGTGCTTCTGTTCAGCCTTGAGAAATGCTTCAGCTGTCGAATCAAGCGCTGCGTCCCACGACACATGCTCAAATTCGCCTGATGACTTGCGTCGCAAGGGATGCATAAGGCGATCAGGATGATGAATGCGTTCGGCGTAACGTGCGACCTTGGCGCAGATCACTCCGTCTGTGTAAGAGTTGTCGCCTGCCCCGTGGACACGTCCAATTTTGCCATTGTCCAGTAACTCGATGTCTAACGCGCAAGTCGAAGGGCAATCATGCGGACAAGCCGAGTGACCGATTGTAGGTGCGCCATCCATTGCCGGCTCCTGTGCATTAGGGCTTTAAAGGTGGACCGTAGCGGACTTCGGAGCGGCGATAAAGTGATGCGTCTAGGCTGGCATCACAATAATGTCGGTATCTTCGGGCTTTGCCCCTGCCGCCGTTAACATCGCGTGCAGTTGTCCGCGATGGTGGGTCTGGTGGTTGAAGAAATGTGTGACCAGAAGCCATTTGGGTTTGGATAACTCTCGGCCAGCGGCTCCTGAATACCAGCTGAGCTCCTCCGCAAGCCAAGACTGTGAAACACTGTCGGCCCACTGCCCTATAGCCTCGTCGTATGCTTCGCGCTGATTTCGGAGTTCACTCCAATCATCGTAGTAACTCGCGGAATCGGCGATACTCTTCGCGCCAGGCGGCGGCATCCTCGCGAGCCGATTCATCCAAGTCTGATCGCCCCATAGGAGATGATTGAGTGTGCCATGGATGGATTTGAAAAATGCACCGCGGTCTTGCTTGCGTTGTTCATCAGTTAGTGTGGATGCCGCTGAGTAAATCGACTGGTTCTGCCACTTGTTGTATTTGGCCATAAGCTGAGCATGGTCTGCCGAGATCATAGTGGTTTCCTCCCAGGCGCCCTTTCGGGAAGGAATTCAACCCTAAGCGCTTTGCTTGCGTGCAGTTACCTCGATTTCGATCTTCATTTCTGGGCCTTGCAGCTCTGCAACAAACATTGTTGCTGCAGGCTTGGCTTTTTTTGAATGCCTCGCTGACAAGCGGCCAACATTGGGGCCACTCGTCGCGACTTTGCAGGATGTAATGTACACGGACGACATCATCGAAGCTCGAACCGGCCTCATTCAGGGCCGATTCGATGTTTTTGAGCGTCTGGCGGCACTGTTCTACGACATCATCAGCAATAGTCATTGTCGTATAGTCGAAGCCCGTCGTCCCGGCGACGAAGACCCAATCGCCATCAACAACCGCGCGGGAATACCCCACCATCTCTTCGAATTTTGAGCCGGAACTAATCAGCCGACGTGCCATCTCATCCTCGCTATTGTTACAAAGCTGGTTATCCAACGATTTCGGAGTCGTTGAAATTCAGTGCAATTTCTCGCGCTGCGCTCTCCGGCTTATCAGATCCGTGAACCGAGTTCTCACCGATTGAATTTGCATAGGTTTTACGGATCGTACCCTCTGCGGCGTCAGCTGGGTTGGTCTCACCCATGACTTCTCGATACTTTAGGATAGCGCCCTCTCCCTGCAGAACTTGGCAGACAATTGGACCTGATGTCATGAAATCGACCAGTTCCACGTAGAAAGGTCGTTCCTTGTGCTCTTCATAGAACTTTTCTGCCTGAGCACGTGTCCAGCAGACCCGTTTCTGGGCAACAATCCGAAGACCGGCGTCTTCAATCATAGCGTTGATCTTGCCTGTCAGATTGCGCTCAGTTGCGTCAGGTTTAATGATGGAGAATGTGCGCTCAATGGCCATGATGGCGGTCCCGTCGTTCGTGTTAGAGTGAAGAGTTTGAGGCGCTTATAACGGTGGCACGACATGCCATCAACAGACGGTCCAGGCGTCTTTGTGGGGCCAATCGCCGCCGAGTGGGGAGTGATGAATGCGCATCGTCAAAGAAATGACTGAGATATCCAGTGATAATGTTGCTTGTCTGGCAAATCACTGCTTATTTGCCGACGCACCCAGTGTGGAAGCTTTTGGGGCCTCAACGTTGTGCAGCAAGCAGGTAAGTTAACTAGCTGTCACGGACTGTGACCCCAGCATGAGGTGAAACGCCCTTGGCAGATTCTGAAATGTCCGGACCGAATGCGAAAATTGAATGGTATCTGGCACGCGATGGTCAACAGCATGGCCCGCTGAGCGATCCAGAGCTGAGAAAATTCATTGAGTTGGGACACTTGCATCCCACCGATCTTGTTTGGCGCGCCGGTTTCCCAGAATGGCGAACCGCGAGTGAGGTCTTTCCTGAGACTGAGCCAGCGGCACCGCCTCCACCACCGCCTGCCCCGCCACCTGGAGAGGCCTCCACGGCTGCAGGGATTGAGACGCTTGCCCCTGAACGCCCCGCTTCAATGGGTTCGGCGGGCGCCGCTAAGGACGAAAATCAATCGAAAACTGATAGTACGCATGACGACGCGACCAGAAACGATAGTCCTACGCAGCGAGACGTAGGGGCTACTCCGGCAAGTCAGCCCCAGGCGACAGTTGATACTGTCCCCTCCCGAGACAAAGGCGAAATGCCAGCGAGTGTTCAATCCACCAACAGTGCACCCGCTCACGGTCCAGAGGGGCCCGCAGACTCGCAGAGCCCCGGCAGCTCTCAACCGTCAGCAGAGTCTGACAAAGAACAAAGCGAACCCCAATTTCAGCAATCAAGTCCGCAGCAACCTATTCAAAGGCCCGATCCAAGACTGGATCCAAGACTGGGTGGACCAGAGCCACTTCCAGCATCCCAACCCGGTCCAAATCCAGCCGGTGGGCCACAACTCGGCTATCCGCAGGGTCAGCCCACTGGTTCCGGGCCCAATCCTTACCGCGGCGGTGCGCCTGGCCAGCAGCCTGGTCCCCCGTCGCAACAGGCTTCGTGGCAACAGCAGCCCAATCCGGCTGGGATGGGGTATCCCGGTGGCGGCCCTGCAGGTGGCGGTCAGCAGCCCGGTTTTAGCGGTGCGCATCCCAATATGTATGGCAACCCGACCGCTGGTGGCTATCCTGGTGCGGGCCAACCGCAGAACCCAACTTTCCAAGCGGGCAACCCACAACAACAGAGATCCAGCCTCGACGATGAAGATGACTTCTACGATGATGACGACTTCGAGCGCCAGCCGAAGCGTCGGCCGACTGTCGCCGCTCTGGTGTCACTTGTATTGATAGGGATGGTTGGTGCTGGTGGCTGGTTTGCATATGCCAACCAAGCGGCGCTACTTGATGTCTTCAATGAACTCACCAAAGAAACGACAGGCAACCAACCAGGAGTTGTTGCCGCACCCAAAACTCCTTCACGTGAGGCGGCCTCAGGCACGAGCAAACCGAAAGAAGTAAAGACTGCAGCCGCTTCTCCTGCTGCTCCGGCCGCGCCTCAGACAGCAGCCGTGGCAAGCTACGTGGAACTGCCGATTTTCAAGACGCAGTTCTGGCAGTCATTCAATGCACTTTATCCTGCTTGGGCAAAGGCTCAAGAAAGCAATGCCGGGAAACTTCAAGCTAACGGTAAAACAACCGATGAAGTCTTAGCCACGGTGGTCAAATCACTGGTCGAGTGGCGCCGTGAGAACGCTGACAAGATTTTAGCAGCCTCACCGGATCATTTGCGGACGTTGGCAAAGACGTTTGTCTCAAATTTGCAGTTCCTGGTTAAGCAAGATGTTCAGGCCTGTTACGGCTATATTTCTAAGGGTGAACTTAGCCCGACAGTTCTGCCATTGTTCGGAAAGCAAGCCTACGTCGGCAAGCTTGGATCACAAACCGAAGCAATCATCGCAGCCGCGCAAAACGGCACGACGGCGAAGAAGAGTTATCCCGAGCCGATTAATCAGGACTTTAGGGACTTGGCCAATCTACTGCTTAAGCGAGGCTGGACGGAAACTGACTTAAAGATGTTTTCTGATCCGACGCAATTATCAAATGCTCCCGCTTCGAAAGTCTGTACTCTCGTGACGCAGTGGTTCGAAACACAGCTACAGATGCCACCGAGTGACAAGCAAATGCGGCTCTTAGCAACATCGTTGCAGCCTGTGGTACGTGGCTAGGCTATTTGCGATGGCAGTAGAGGTTCGCATGCATTGCCGGTGCTCGTTCGCAAGCGAACTAGAGCACGTGGACACACAAATGCTTGGCTGCGGTTACGAAGTCAGGCATTTAGGGCTGTCTGACTAAATTTCATGCGGGCCTAGCGCAATGCTGCACATCAACGAGCTGACCTTTCGCATCGAAGGCCGCCTTATTCTCGATCAGGCCACGGTTGCCATACCGACAGGACACAAAGTTGGGTTGGTGGGCCGCAATGGTACAGGCAAGACAACCCTACTTAAGCTGATCATCGGAGAGTATGCACCAGATTCCGGCTCAATTACTGTGCCTAATTCTGCTAAGGTTGGTCACGTGGCACAAGAAGCGCCGGGCGACAGTACATCACTTATAGATTGGGTACTTTCAGCTCATACAGAGCGCGCCTCTTTGCTTGCCGAAGCTGAAACAGCAACTGATCCCAATCGTATCGCTGAAATTCAAATCCGCCTGACAGATATTGGTGCTCACACTGCGCCTGCACGCGCAGCTGCAATCCTCGCTGGCCTCGGTTTTGATGAAGCAGCGCAACGACGTTCCTGTTCGGAATTCTCCGGCGGTTGGCGCATGCGTGTTGCGCTTGCATCTGTGCTCTTCCTCGAACCGGAAATTCTNTTNCTCGACGANCCTACCAACTATCTCGATCTGGAAGGTGCCTTGTGGCTTGAGAATTATCTGCGCACCTACCCGCATACGGTCATCATNGTCAGCCACGATCGGAANCTCTTGAATACGGCGGTGCGATCAATNTTGCACCTCAATCATGGCCGCTTGACGCTTTTCACTGGTGGCTATGACGACTTTGAAAACGCCTATCGAGANCGTCAAGAGCAGCAGCTGAAGCTCAAGAAAAAGCAGGATGCCGAACGCAAGCGGATTGAGAGCTTTGTCGANNGGTTTCGTGCAAAGGCAACCAAAGCAACTCAGGCGCAGAGCCGCCTGAAAACTTTGGCACGCATGAANCCTATTGCAGCACAGATGGACGATGCCGTAGTTCCCTTCTCGTTCCCGGCNCCAGCGAAGTCTCTGGCCAGCCCTCTAGTTCAACTTGAAGGTGGTTCAGTTGGTTACGAACCCGGCGTCCCGATACTGANGCACCTCGACCTACGAATCGACAACGATGATCGGATCGCGTTGCTCGGGCAGAATGGCAACGGCAAATCAACATTTGCCAAGCTGCTTTCCGGTCGCCTTTCTCCCATGCAAGGCCACTATAACCGCCATCGGCACGTCACCTTTGGATACTTCGCTCAGCATCAATTGGATGAATTAGCGCCTACACAAACGCCCATGCACTACATTACTGAGCTCATGCCTGAAGCTAGTGATGCTCAGCGGCGCGCCGAGCTCGGGTCCTTTGGGTTCGGCGTAGAGAAAGCCGACAATAAATGTGGAACTTTATCCGGTGGCGAGAAGGCCCGACTATTATTGATGTTGGCTGCTTTTCACGGCCCGCATGTCATGATCCTCGATGAACCAACCAACCACTTGGATGTCGATAGTCGTCAAGCGCTCATCCAAGCTCTCAATGACTATGACGGTGCAGTTATTATCATCAGTCATGACCGCCACCTAATCGAAGCCTGTGTCGACCGCCTATGGATTGTCAGAGATGGCACGGTTGCCAGCTTCGACGGCGACATGGACGACTATCGTAAGTACCTGCTCGGTTATGTTGGGCAGTCACGAAAACAAGATGCGAAAAGCGATGGCCATACAGCAAACTCAAAAATCGGACGCAACGATCAACGGCGATTGGCGGCTGAGAGGCGGGCTGCTTTAGCGCCTTTGAAGAAGGTTGCGACTGCAGCAGAACGGCAAGTCGAGAATCTTACCAATAAGCTTGAACAGTTAGATCAAGAGCTATCGGATAGCGATCTTTATACCCACGAACCCGACAAGGCGCAGGCCCTGCTANGTGAACGCGGCCAATGCGCGAAGCAGCTCGAAGAAGCNGAAACTGAGTGGCTTTCTGCCATGCAGGCTTACGAAGACGCGCAAGCCCATGCAGAAGCAGGCTAACCTTCAGACACTGCANAAATAGCTACCTGATTTCACATGGAATAATNGTTTTACTTTCGGCGNTTTGCGTAANTCTTGATTGCGTCGTGCAAGACACAGGCACTTCGAGAANCGATGGAACCCGGAGAGCTGATGGCGTTATCATCTCACCCAAAGATGCTCGGTTAATTTGTTGAACTAGAAGTAGAATGCTAGACTGAAGGACTAGCCGCGAAGACAGTGATGCTTTGCCTCATGACAGATAGATGATTTNTTTATNAACAATTCACAACAATNCACGTCAGTCACTCTCGTGTCCTCACCCAGAATGGTGCTAGACACATCCGNTGGNGAGCAGGTGCTCGGTGTATAGCGGGGGCACCTTAACGGTCGTTGCCACTGGCACACGANCCGGATTTGCTACTGCTNCCCAGCCTTCCTACTCGCNGCAGATGGCAACCAGGTCTCCTCATAAGCTGTGGGATTGATCCGTCCTTGGCNCTCGCATTTTGCATGAGTGTCTCTCCCGCCGTCGAATATCAGCATCAAATTCGCACCTTGATAGTAATGATGATCGCGATTGGATTGATTGCGCACTCAGATCAGGGCACTCTGATGTTAACGAAGACACTACGGAAAATCCTGGGAGAGATATCATGAAACTGCTTGCCGCCGGCGCATCACCATATGTTCGTAANGTCAGACTGACAGCCAAACTTAAAGGGCTAGATGANCAAATNGAATTAATCGCANCCGACAACCCATCGATGGATGAATACAGAGCNAAAAATCCTCTCGGTAAGATNCCAATTCTTCTGACGGAGNAGGATGGNGCGATCTACGACAGTCACGTCATTTGCGAGTACCTGGATGCGCAAGTCGCTCTTCCCGCGCTGTTTCCAGGGGATGGCGCCGCTCGCTGGCAGATGCTAACGCGCGCTGCTATGGCAGATGGAATGTTAGATGCGGCGCTACTCCTAGTCTATGAGGGGCGCTATCGCCCTGAGGAAATGCGCGTGCAATCGTGGATCGAAATGCAAGAAACCAAGATTAACGCGGCTTTGGGACAATTGGAGGCTGCACCACCCCAGTGGGCATCTCATCCAGACTACAGCTATATTACGATCGCGGCAGCTCTCGGCTACCTTGACTTCCGACATGGCGGCAAATGGCGTGCAGGTCATCCGAAGATGGTTGCCTGGCTTGATAAATTTGCTGCTGAGGTGCCTGCTTTTGCTGAGACTGCTCCACCACCAAATGCTTGATGACGAAAGTTGAGTTCCAAGCAACACATTACCGACGGGAGCCAATAACCTTGACAAACTTCGACCCAGAAAAAGCTGCGCGCTTCATTGCCGATGCACATCGGAATCGCGCTGCGTACGAGAACCTTCAAGGCGATCTGGGTCNCTCAACCATCGACGAAGCCTATGCGGCGCAGGAGGCACTCGTTGATATCTGGCAATCGNAATACGGTCCTGTTGCCGGNTTAAAAATCGCGACGACAACNAAAGTGATGCAGGCCNTAATGGGGATCGACCATCCTTGCGGAGGGATGATCTACCAGAACCGAGTCCACAGTTCGCCCGCNTCGCTCAAGGCCTCAAACTATACNCACGTCGTTATAGAGTGTGAGCTTGCTGTGGTTTTGAACCGCGACCTTGCCGGACAANCCACACCGTATGCNGCAGCGGATGTGCGGCCAGCCGTTGGTGAGGCAATGGCGGTGTTCGAACTAATCGAGGATCGNAATGCTGTTTACAAGGAGTGTGACGCGCGGACACTGATTGCTGATAACTCCTGGAACGCTGGCATAGTTGCCGGCACGCGCAAGAGTGTTCCATCTGACTTGGAATTGAATGGCCTTGCTGGAAAACTCACCGTTAATGGAGAAGTCCGATCAGAAGGTCCTACAGATGGCCCGATGGACGCTCTCGCATGGGTTGCCAACCATGCAGTTGATCGCGGGCGCCCACTTCGTCAGGGTATNTTCGTTATCACCGGGAGCGTGGTTGCGACGCTGCCAATTTTGCCGGGTGAACACTTCCGCTTCGAGTTGGACCAGATAGGGTCATGCGAGGTCAGCCTGCAGGCCTAATACACCGGCTCTGTTGTGCTTCTCCAAGACGCTCTCAGCGTTTACTCCAATTGCGAACATCGAGAACCAAAAAAGCTAATCCGCCCAAAGCGANTAGGGTTGGGAGGCCAGTGAAAACTCCCCTCATGACTATCGTAAAATCCGTTTCGAAAAACCACCGGCAAGTCGGGCTCGTGCATTTGACGATACCGCCATTCGCACTTTTGCAGTGCTCCATCGCGATTGGGAGGAATAGGACGACTACCCCGAACAACATTATGGCAAGCGCCACAGAACAGACCACCCGAAGTATTGCTGTCAGAACTCGCAACTCCGTCTTTCCGTAAGCCATANGAAGCAACGCAAATTTCGTAGGGCTTTGCACTCAATCGAGTCACGCTCGCTTTGGAAAGTCAGGCGATAGCATTCTAATTGTGGGAGTTGCGGTTGNCTATCGAAAGCCACTGCTGCGAAGCAGCTTGAATGATCATAGAACCGCATAACGACTTAGTGATGAGACAAAATCATCTCCGCACCNNAGCCACTTTGATTCTTATACCTTTCTTACTCCCGTCATTGAGTACGATTGGCCGTACCGTTTCGAGTGGCTGCATTCGAATGCTCANCTCTCATGTTGCAGACCTTTAGCGCCGTGTGCCGTCGGGCACACGGGTCGTGGTGCTATAGAGGCAATTCAAAACNAGTGCCGGGCTCTACCTGAAGTGCAGGGTTCGGCACTGCTGGCTAGACGAGATGANATTGAGCTATCTGGTTGCTCTTGGATGTCGTAACCACGTTCCCGCCTGCAACAAGCGATGCTGTTTTTGCTTGCCTCGATAGCGATAGACCCAAGCCTTTTGCCAACACTCCGAGGCAACGGCAACGAGCGTCACCTCACGAATGTACTCACCTTCTTCCGGTGTTGCTGGATCATAGTTTTCGTAAGGGTCCAGCCAAGCGAATACNTCTGCCGCATCCCTGANCAAGAGAAGCTCACCGCGCACAATGAGTCCGCCCTCTGCATGTTCTACCCAGCCTGGATACCCTCCAAGATCATAGAGCTTACCAGGTACACGTGCCGGACGGCGGACCAAACAGCTCCGCTGCAAGCGCCGGCGCATGTCCCGTCCGATACGATCACGCGAGCGTGAAAGCAGCGTACCGTAAACAAACAGCCATTTGATCGATTGTGCCATTGTCTCAAAGGCGTCCTTGGAGCACACCGCTATTGGTTTGCTATCGTCTGATGTTTGGAACGGATAACTGAAAATTCAAACTGGAACTAGTACCGAAGCCCAGCCATCGGATATGAATACGGTAAAGCGGGACACTTTATAGGCTGAAACCGCGAAACAGCAATTTATNGCCGCACGAAGTGCGACGAATGACTTTTGGAGGACTGCCATCATGATGAGCCCATTTGACGGNTTACTGGGAGAAGCATTGGCCTCGCTTGCTACGCTCTTCATCGTTTTTATTGGCATCGGCTTCCTTGCTGTTATTCTCATGTTTATTGCTGACGTGTCGCAAACACATGATGCTATCCGCAGGAACTATCCCGTCGTCGGTCGGTTCAGGTATCTTTTCTCAACGCTTGGGGAATTCTTCCGGCAATATTTCTTCGCGATGGACCGGGAGGAGATGCCGTTCAACCGAGCAGAGCGAGAGTGGGTNTACAAGTCATCCGAGGGAGTNGATAATACCNTTGCTTTTGGCTCGACCAAGAACCTGTCTCCCGCCGGCACTGCCATATTCNTGAATTGCCCCTACCCGACACTCGATGAGGATGCTGTAGATACGCCGGCGCTGGTCCTTGGCCCGCACTCTCGGCAACCTTACGAAGCTCAATCTATCATCAATATCTCAGGGATGAGTTTCGGCGCGATCTCCAAACCGGCAGTGCTCGCACTGTCACGTGGCGCCAAGCTTGCTAATTGCTGGCTCAACACCGGCGAAGGCGGGTTGTCGCCGTACCACCTCGANGGCGGATGCGATATCGTTTTTCAGATCGGCACGGCAAAGTATGGCGTACGTGACGAAGACGGTGGCCTGAGTGACGACAAGCTGCGTGAAGTGGCAGCACATGACCAGGTCAAGATGTTTGAGGTAAAGATGAGCCAGGGCGCCAAGCCTGGGAAAGGTGGCATCCTGCCTGCAGCGAAGGTGACCAAAGAGATTGCGAAGATCCGCGGCATCAAGCGAAACACTGACTCTATTTCTCCCAACCGGCACCCGGAAATCGACTCTAATGTCGAGCTNCTCGACTTTATCGCCCATGTCCGAGAAGTAACCGGCAAACCAACAGGCTTNAAATGCGTACTTGGCGCCTACGGTTGGCTTGAATCTNTGTGCACAGAAATCCATGCACGCGGCATCGAAAGCGCACCTGACTTTATAACGATCGACAGCGGTGATGGTGGTACCGGGGCTGCGCCGATGCCGCTTATGGATAATGTTGGGCTTCCTATCAAACAATCGCTGCCGATGGTTGTTGATCTCCTGATCCGTCATGGTCTACGCGACCGCATCCGAGTCATAGTCTCCGGTAAGCTCATCACTCCTGCCGAAGTTGCATGGGCCTACTGTGCAGGTGCNGACTTTGTGACCTCGGCGCGTGGTTTCATGTTCGCCCTTGGCTGCATTCAGGCACTTAAGTGCAACAAAAACAATTGCCCAACAGGCATCACCACACACGATCGACGGCTNCAGCGCGGCCTCGACCCGACCGACAAATCAGAACGCGTCAAGAACTTTGTTGGTAAGATGCGCTACGGTGTCGGCGTCATTGCGCATTCCTGCGGTGCTCGGCACCCGCGCGCGTTGAAGCGGTATCATGTTCGTATTGTGCAAAGTGACGGCCGCTCTACGCCGCTTGATGAATTGTTCCCGTACCCAGAGAATGCGCCGGAAAGAGCACCGGAAGTGCAGCACTAGAGCCCGATCGTTTCAGATGGAAGCGCTNGGCGCATCCATCTNNAANGTGAATNGGTCTCTAAACTTATTGANTAGANCAAGATTCNNGTTCCNNCCAACAAAGTNAGCANGTCGAACGGTGATNCCATCCGGAACGATNTTGCTCTAGGCGNANNNGTTNCTGATCCGGNNTTGATCCNGTTGCNGGTCAAGATCGCNGCANCNTATCGANCCCNGGANAATCAAAGCTGGNTNAGTTNTTGTCNGCATTAAANGGATCAANCTTCTTCGTNGNCCGCCTTTTCCTGATGCGCCTNGGTTTTGGTGGGGCAACAGCAGGCAGAGGCGGACCAGCGACTTCACCNTGGNTATTGAGTGAAGGTTGCAGATTTGCGCCCTGCGCCCCATTCACTTGGCCATTNGAGTCTGAGCCCTGTGGTGCGATAGGCGGTAAAGGCTGGCGCTCCACTGTACCGGTGCCACCGTTCGACGAGGGCTGACCACTACCCTGGAAGATGCCCTGTTGGCCCTCTTGCAGCTGACCGGGTATGGGATTTTCGTCCGGGTTGACTGGTGCAACAGCCGGTTGCTGTAGGTTCAATTCTCGCTTACGGCGCTCCTCTTCAAGCGCCTCAAGTCGCTCCAGCTCAAGCTGCTTGAGGCGCTCGGCTTCGGCCTTGGCCCGCCTTTCATCTTCCTGTCGCTGCCGTTCTAAGCGCCTGACATCATTTTCCATTCGTTGAACGGTGAGCTCGCGCTGCAGATCACCGATACTTACCTGTGGTGCAATAGTGGCCAGCGCACCCAATACGCCGCCGTATGTAATCCGCACCGGCGGCAGGGGTTTTCGCGGGTCAACACCTTCTGCGATAGCGCGCTGGAGTTTGGTTGGAATCTCCCATCGGCTGTCTATGATGCCACGCACAATATCGATAGTCGTCCGGTTTGACGCGAGGCCACTCTCCTGCGTGCTGACTTTAAATGGGCTGACTGTCATCGTGCCATCTCGAACAGTTAGCTTCATGGACTGGTTACCGATATTGACCGCCCCAGCTGTTACGAGCACATCGATTTCATTGCCCAGATCCTCGGCATCGGCTTCGGCCAGGACAACACGATCTGCTGCCTTCGAGAGTTGGATCGGTGCAAGCCCAGGCACGCGTGCCTGCCTGACTTTCGCAGTGCCATTTCCAGACAGTGCAATCGCCAAGGCTCGGGGGCTCAATGCCTGACCGCTGGCCTTAAGTTCTATATCAGCGCGGCCTCCAAGCTTCTGCGCAAGTACACCGACAGAAGTTAGTCGCTTGAGGCGGGCATTCTTCAGGGAAAAGTCCAGTGCTACCTTCGCACCTGCCTGCTCAGGCTGAAGCTTGCCGGAGCCAGTCAATTCACCGTTAAAAAGCCGACCCTTATGGATCTGCAGATCGACGTTGCCTGAAGCAACAACAAGCTTAGAACTCACATCGCTCAGAATAACCGCTGGAGCTAATTTAAGTCGAGCTGCGCCAATCTGGATGTCCGCATCGAATAACTGCATGGAAGCAAGATTAAACGGACTGTCAGGCCAAAGCGGCCTTGGCTCGTTATTTGTTTCTGCCTCATCGACTGAGGTCTGACCCAGCGGCCGGTCCCCTTTCAACAAGGCAAGATAAACTGGGAGAGCATCGATCTCACTCAGTTCAAGACGACCGCTGACCTTGGGGCGTTGCCGTTTGCCGCTCGCGGCCAGTAAATCGAGTTGCCCTGAAACAGTACTTGGTCCCGATCGCACCTGGATTGGTTCGACCGTCCACTTGCCAGCTTGGCCGCTGAAATGAAAATCCCCCTCAACACCGCCACTCGTTCGCACCAACTGCAACCAGCGCGGTGCCGCCGAACTAATGGCCTGCGCCACATCGCCAGCCTGCAACCATCCCGCACCTTTCCAATTGAAGCTCTGATCAGTTGTCGAAGGTTCACCTGATCCACGGAGGCGCAACTGCCATGAATCGCCGGCGAGAGCTGCGGATGCCTTCAACGCCTTCGAGGGCGTACCTGAAAGTTTCAGACGGAATAATGACGGACCAGGCTGTCCGGACCCATTTGCCGACTTTGGAGTGGATACGGATGCGCCAGTCTGGTCTTGCAGTTCCCAATTCAACAGCTTAACCAGCGCCTTTTCGGCATAGCCGTCAATCTTGAGATCGGCCTGAATGGGATTATTTCGCCAGTTTGCAGATGGGCCGGCAGAGTCTATCAGAACCCGGAGGCGATCAGTCCCCAACGTGCCATCCAGAGACAGTACTGAGTTCCACTTCCCGTCTGCATTGATCGCCTTTGTCACAAAAGCTGCGGTTAGCGGTGCGGCGGTGCGGAGAAATCGAGGGCGCTCTTTTTGCGCGACAAGACTACCAACCAGGCGATGCAGTTTTTCTAAAGCTCTAGGGCTATCCGCATCAACAAGACCGGTAAGTTTCCACACCGCTCCCGCTTTGCCACCATTCACATCGCCTTCGATCTCAAGACTGAGTCCAGGATCAAACGTTAGACGAGAGCGAGCAAATCGAATGGACTTGCCTGTCCGAGACATCCTGATACCAACATCCGAGAGTTCTTGTTCGCCGTCCGTCATGCTTCGGACGTTGAGGTCCAGATCAAGATCGTAGCTGCTCAAAAACTGGAGCGCCGGTGAGCGCTTCTTACCATCGGATTGGTCTCCAACGCCTAAGATATAGGCAATACTTTCAGGCGCCAGCAGTCTGGAGCCAAGGCTGGACATATCCATTTGGTTGCCATCGGCCTGCAATTTAATTCGAGGTTTTCCGCTCCAATCAAACTCAAAAGAACCGCGCGAATCTCCCGTGGCGAACCGCATTCGGGCATTGGTAATTGTGACTTTTTTCGATTTCACTGCGACATCAGATGAATACTCAAACGCTCCTGCGGCGCGCCCCTTGAGTTCGCCAGCATCCAGCTTCAGCCATCCCAAGAACTTCTCCAGACTTCTCCCGTTCAGCAGAAGTTGCCCGCCTCCACCAAGGCCATGCTTGAGCATCACGATTTGCCCGTTGGCACGGAGTCGTGTGCGACCTGGGAGAAGGGCGCTTATATGGTCGACGCGTGCTTGGCCTGCATTCTCGATCAGACGAATGTTTAGGCGCCTGACAACTTCACTACCTAGACTAACCTGATCCAACTCCAGATCGAGCCGTGATTGTCCTCGTGGACCGGTGTCGAGCACATTGCCAGCGAGGAATGCCAGAGCCTTTGCTGGGGCCTGGGTTGTCTTGCCCGATGATATCGTATCAAGATCGAGCCACTTGGACGAAAGCTTACTCGAAACCCTCAGCCCACCATCCCAGGTGGCCCTCGCAGCTCCGACCAGTAGCTGTGGCCGGCCGGCGCTATCGAACGACACTGACAGATCGCCTAATTCTGCGACTGTAGTGTCGAGATTGAGTTGAGCGCGAAGATCATAGAATGCCGGCTTGTCCGCTTCCTGTTCAGCGTCCAATCGCACCGGGCCACGCGCTTCAAGCTTCCCGGTTATACGGGGAGCCGCGCCCAAGTCCTGAATCTGACCATCAATCCTGTGCTGCGTTCTTGTTGAGCTTGATTGGGCAGACAGTTTGAAACGCAACAAACCATTTGCGTCCATTGAGGCCGTCGACAAACGGAGTGCATGCTCGTTTTTGTCGATATTCAACGAACCATTGAACTTATAAGGCCCTCGCAAGCCCTTCGCCGAGAGTTCGCCGGTCACCTGATCAAGCGTTGCAATGCGGTTCTCGTCGTTTGCCAACAAAACAATCCGACCGTTTCGGATCATGGCTGATTGCAGGGAGACGTCGGTGGGTACAAAAGCCAGTTCGCCCTCCCGAATCTTCAGCTGTTGCCAGTTCCCGCCACCGTTTTGGTCGAACCTTAAGCGGATTTCCGGCGACTCAATCTCCAGCTGTCGCGCCTCCATTACGCCACGGAGAAGCGGCGGGGCTGAGAGCAGCATGGTGAAGCGTTCGGCTTTCAGAAATGCCCCTGACAAACCGGGAGCATCAGAGATGCTGACTTTTTCGAACGAAACGTAAGGGAATGGCAAAATCCGAAGATTAACGGCGCCACCGACACGCACCTCGCGGCCCAGCAACCGCGATGCCTCTTCCTCGAACACACCACGGAACTGGTTCCAGTCGACTAACGGCGGAACTGCAAACAGAGCCGCGAAAGCTGCCACCAGCAACCCTGCAACCCACATCAGTAGATTATTCATACCGTCCCAACATGTTTCCGAACGGGGTGCTCATGTCAGTGCCCCAACACTCTGCACCAGTGTTAGCATATCTTTATTGTTTGCAGAGCTATTTGTCCTTGGTTTGTTGCACACAGCAAAGATTGCTGTGTGCATCCTAGAATCGTTACCAATCCAACCACGAACGCGTGTCGTGAAGCCCATTTCATAGGCATTCTGGGCATTTCTGACGCACAAGAGGAGCGTCAAACCAACACGCATTCGTGAGCACAGGGGCGGGTTGCGAATCAAACGACCGGAGACATGCCGCCGTCGATATTGATAGCGGTCCCCGTGATGTATGAACCCTGATCAGATGCCAGGAAACAGACCATGTTAGCGAATTCCTCGGCTGTACCCACACGGCCCATCGGGATTATTCCACCCATTTCCTTGTAGAAGTCGTCCATCGAGCGGCCCTTGTTCTCAACAGCGTGCCTTTGGACCCACTGATCGCTTTCAATTCGACCAACGAGTACCGCATTGACCAAAACGTTGTGCGGTGCGCCTTCGCCAGCAAGTACTTTTGTCAGAGCCATTCCTGCAGCGCGGCTAACGGCGGTCGGTGCGCCTGATGCTGGCGGCGCCTTCGCTCCGGTGTTCAGGACATTGATGATTCGTCCCCAGCGTCGCTCGCGCATGCCGGGCATGGACTGCCGTGTCAGACGAATTGCTGCAAATAGTTTGAGATCAAGGTCATTTTGCCAGACTTCGTCCGAAATCGTCTCAAAATCAGCCCGCTTGGATGTTCCCGCGTTATTCACGAGGACGTCGATCTGCCCCAATCCAGCTATGGCTTGCTCGTAAGCGCTCTGGCAGCCTTCGGCACCGGAAACATCTGCCGAGACGCAGACAACTTTGCCACTACCGGCCTTTTGGATTTCTGCTTTGGCTTCTTCTAAGACTTCGGCCCGCCTTGCGACGATTGCAACGTTGCCACCAGATTCGACAAATCGCGTTGCTATGGCACGGCCAATCCCGAGGCTACCACCAGTAATGATTGCGTTCCGACCAGGCATAGTGAGTTGCATAATGTTTTTCCTCCGCTCAAGACTTCTCGTTCTTTGGGAACTCAAGCGCACATAGTGGCGCGGCTACATTGAGTTGGCACGTGATTAATCGCATTCGCGGCTGCATCACGCAGCTAAATTCGTCAGCCAGCGCCCTGCTTCCATGCTCATCGCCCGACAAACGATCAGTTGCTTAATCATCCCCAATCGACGATGAGACGTCAGTAGAACCTCATGTCGGTAACCTGGATTCAAGCTCAACATGACAGCCATCATCTTTGACCTGGACGGGACCCTAGTAGAAAGCGCGCCGGTGATTCAGGGGGTTGCCAATACTCTTATGTCTGAGCTTGGCCATCGTAACTTTGAACTATCTGAAGTGCATGACTTTATCGGCGACGGCACACGCGTCTTCTTAGAGCGTGCATTCTCGACATTGGGTGTTGAATATGGCGCCAGCGCATTCGAAGAGCATCACAAACGCTTAGTTGCTCTCCATGCCGAAGTTCCTGGCAGCGCAAGTCAACCGATGTCAGCTGCCAACGAAGTCTTACACGCACTACACGCTGCTGGTTTCCAGATCGGTATGTGCACGAATAAACCCGGCACAGCGACGCGCAATATTATCGATGCCCATCGGTGGTCGCACATATTCCAGTCGGTGGTAGCCGGAGATACACTATCTGAGCGCAAACCTGACCCAAAGCCACTAGTGACTGCTGCAAAGCAGCTTGGTCATGAACGGGCGATTTTTGTTGGTGACAGCGAAGTGGACGATGCGACAGCGAAAGCGGCTGGCTTTCCATTTCTCTTTTATACCCAAGGCTACTGCGAGGCCGACATTAGTGAACTCTCGTTCGCAGCAAAATTCTCTCACTACGACGAGCTCACACCCCTCATTCGCCAGGTGACATCGGAAAACAACCTATAAACAGCCCGTTAGGTTGTATTTGTGGACCCACTACGCCGTCCTGATTGTTGCCGCAGCCAACGTGGTATAACAGAGCTGAGTCGAATCGTATGTAGCAGGTTATTTTGACAGAGCTTTCCCAGGCGAAACCCAGCATTTCCGAGCGCGCTCTTCAGGCGTCGGCTTCTGGTGCACGATATCTGGCTGGACTAAATGACGAGCAGCGGACAGCGATAGAGACCGTTGACGGGCCCGTGCTGGTTTTGGCTGGGGCCGGCACCGGTAAAACAAGAGTTCTGACTTCTAGAATTGCGCACATCCTTGCTGCCGGCCGTGCCTACCCATCACAAATTCTCGCTGTCACATTCACCAACAAGGCCGCTCGCGAAATGAAGGAGCGGATCGGCGGCTATGTCGGCGACGCGATCGAGGGCATGCCATGGCTTGGAACGTTCCATTCCATCGGGGTGCGTATCCTTCGCCGCCATTGCGAACTGGTCGATTTGAAGTCCGGTTTCACGATTATCGATACTGATGACCAGATCCGGCTGCTGAAACAGGTCATTGAAGTTGAAAACATCGACAAAGATCGTTGGCCCGCCCGGCAATTGGCTGGCCTGATAGATGATTGGAAAAACCGTGGCCTAACGCCGGAACGAGTTTCCAAAGGTGAAGCTTTTGCCTTTGCTAATGGACAAGGCGCGAAACTGTATGCTGCCTACCAGAAGCGGCTAAAGGAATTGAATGCGGCTGACTTCGGCGACCTTCTGCTTGAATGCTTGCGTCTGTTCCAATCACATCCAGATGTCCTGCAGGACTACCATAGGCGCTTCAAATACATCCTGGTGGACGAGTACCAGGATACCAATGTGGCACAATACTTGTGGCTTCGGCTGCTGGCACAAGGGTCGCCGAATATTTGCTGCGTGGGGGATGATGACCAGTCCATTTACGGTTGGCGCGGCGCTGAAGTCGATAACATCTTGAAGTTTGAAAAAGACTTCCCCGGTGCAACTGTAATTCGGCTTGAACGAAACTATCGCTCGACCGGGCATATCCTTGCCGCTGCATCCGGTGTCATTGCCCACAATCAAGGTCGTCTCGGCAAGACACTCTTCACCGATGATGAGGATGGCAACCGCGTCACCGTCACTGGTGTTTGGGACGATGAAGAAGAAGCGCGCGGCATCAGCGATGACATTGAGAATCTCGGCAAGGCCGCCGAGGACCTCAACGAAGTTGCTATATTGTTGCGGGCCTCATTCCAGATGCGGGCGTTTGAAGATCGCTTCGTCACACTGGGCATTCCCTATCGCGTGATCGGCGGACCGCGCTTCTACGAACGTCAGGAGATCAAGGACGCCATTGCCTATCTTGAGACTGCAAACAACCCGCTGAACGATCTGAAGTTTGAGCGCATTGTCAATGTTCCGAAGCGGGGGATTGGTGATACGTCGGTCCGCAAGGTCCGCGAGTTGGCCCGCGCGCGTGGTGTACCGCTGTTTCAAGCTGCCCGCGACATCGTCGAGACAGAAGAGATTGGTGGCAAAGCCCGGCGTTCACTTGCGCAATTGGTTCGGAGTTTTGAGCGATGGCGAAATCAGATCGAAACCCAGCGCCACACAGCCTTTGCAGAGATGATCCTGGATGAAAGTGGCTACACAGCGATGTGGCAGGCGGACAAATCTCCGCAAGCTCAGTCCCGGCTAGAAAACCTCAAGGAACTGATCCGCTTTATGGATGAGTTCGAGACGTTGGCCGGTTTTCTTGAACACGTGTCCCTTGTCATGGATACGGAACAGGCAAACGACGGACAACGCGTAACACTCATGACACTTCACGCTGCCAAAGGATTGGAATTCGACACCGTGTTTCTGCCAGGTTGGGAAGAAGGCCTCTTTCCACATCAACGGGCGCTGGATGAAAGCGGGCTTGCTGGATTGGAAGAAGAGCGTCGGCTTGCCTATGTCGGCCTCACACGAGCGCGGCGCACGGCAAAGGTGTCGTTCGCGCAGAACCGCCGGACACGCGGTCTCTATCAGAGCGCGACGGCTTCCAGATTTGTCGATGAGCTGCCAGAAGATCATATCGAGATACAGCAGAGCCAAAGTCCGTTTGGTGGTAGTTATTCCAACTTCAACAATGGCTTCGGCAATCCGTACGGGGCTAGTCGGTTCGATGAACCAGCCAAGCGGTTTGAAAGCAGCTATGACACACCGGGTTGGCAACGCGCGCAATCACAATGGCGTCGCCAAGGTGAGAAGTCTCGCCGTGGTCCGAAGCTCATTGAAGGCGAGCTGGTAGCTTCGTCAACAGCGGCACAGTCCTCATTTTCTATTGGTACGCGTGTACACCACCAGAAATTCGGCTTTGGCGAAGTCGTCGAGGTTGATGGCAATAAGCTGACCGTCGAGTTCGAAGGCAATGGCCGCAAGCGGGTTGTCGATACGTTCGTGCAGGCGGCTTGAGTGCGAGATGACCACAACGTGCCGGCACAATTGCTTTGCGAATTCTACTAGACTGATACCCTCCGAGCTATCAAATCTACTTTGATTGACTTCGATCGATCTGGAGCACACTCTTGGACAGTCTTCCTTTTAGGTAACCGCGACGGACGAACAAAAAAACCGGTCTCAAAGGACCGGTTTTTCTTATTCTAGTCCGGCTGCACTCACTGACTTGAGCTGTTGTGAGGCGCCAGACGGGGGTGCGCGTTAGATCCTACTTGGAGGATGATGGAAAGGGATTAGTCGCCAGAGCAGTCTATGGAGCCAGACCTCCATTGAAAGTGTGATGCGGTTCAAATCCGCTTGGATTCCCGTACTACCAAGAATCGATGAGAACTGTTGATGTCGGCGCTTCAGCATAAGCTTCTCCATCGTCGTTCAGATGCCGAGTCATCACCCGCCGGCGAGCAGTCCGACGTCTTCCCACGACGACACGTCCCCCCACTTGCGCCTCTGGAGAGGCTACAAACGGTCGTGGTGTCCTGGTCAGGTATGGTGCCAATTCGACGATTGAGGATGAAATAGGGTGACCCGGCCTGGATGCGCGAGTGATGCGCATTCCGGCGGCTTCATCCTTTGCCGCCTGCCATGTTACCGGTTCGGAACCGGTGTGAGACCACCTGGTATCCAGATGCTTCAAGGCAATACCGCCGTAAGCTCTGACGCGCGCACAAAGTGTCGGACAAAAAGCCGATGTGCCGACATTCAGGCTTGCCTGACTGCCAACGCTGTAAAGCCTAAGTGATTCGTATGGCAATTCGTTAACAGAATGTAGCCTTTGACCCTCAGTGCAGGAAATCGACGTAGCTGAAATGCATCAGCTATGTCGATCTCAGTGTGTTGTTTGAATTGCCCGACATGCTCCGCAACACCACTCTGCTTTCGATGGTATGTTGTCAAGCAAATTGCGGCCACCTCAATTTGAAATCTGTCGATAGACGCCTAAACGATCTGCGATTTGCCAATGACCAACTAGCATATGTTTTTTGAAATAGTAGATGGTCAATCCAGACATCCTTATTGGGCGACCGGTGGCTGGTATACCTGCGATGTCTTCAATATGCGTGCCCTTCCATGTCCAAGCCATCGCAACCTTATCGCCTGCGCCGACCATTTCTTCGCACTTGAATGTTTGATCTGGCGCAGCAGACCGCGATTGAACAAGCCTCGCTTTGAACTCTGCCAGATTGAGCGTCTGACCATCCCAGGGATCACCGGGATCGTGNAAGATGACGTAGCGCGGCGCCACATACTGTTCGACAGCATCGACCTCCTCGTTGTTCCAAACCCGCTCAATAAATTCAGCTAGATGCAACTGGTTCTTGGCTCCAACCATTTCAGCGGGCCCCCACGTGCATATGTGGTTGCCCATCGGACGTTCTTTCAGCAGTACGCCCCGATGCATCGACGGTACAGCTCACTCGCTTCCGAAAGTTGGAAAGCCCTTGAAACTTGATAACGTCAACTGGCTGATCGAAGTTCAAGGTCAAACGAAAGCGAACTGGCATGGCATGAATTCTCCGCACGCCGAGCAGAATACCTTGGAACGGCTGACCTAGATATCGCCCCCGCACCTTTGCNCCGATAGTAGTCGGATACAGCGTTTCTNTTTTCTTGGCGACAGCATGCAACGTATTCCAGTCTTTGTAGCCATATTGGTTCGCCAGCAATTCGAGAGATTTGCTGTGCGCGATCGAGATGCNTTCGAACTCTAGCTGTCTACGTAGCTCGCGCGCTTGATCTTTGAGTANGTCTATTGATGGAGCTTGATGAAGAAACCCATTCATTTCTCAGCCTCATGCAGTTAATGCATGCAAGTTAGAATGGTGCTCGCGTTGCCATCGCCCTGCATGCCACTGTGGTTGGCAGAAGACAGGATTTCNAAATGGAGCTTCACCTAGGCTTGCGCCAGCGAGCGGCAGGGGCTCCTTTCCAAGGCATTGCCCACTAGGCCCACGCTACGAGATTGTCAACACACACATGAATGCAGACGACGAAAATCTTTAAGACGGCGAGCTTCGGGCGACAGCAACAGCAATATCTGCAATNNNAAAAAAGGCCCGCTCTTGCGGGCCTCTCTGAATGCAGGATTGTTANTGTAGAAGTGTTGCCCTGTTAGCTCAGGGCAGCCATGCTATCGCCTTTGGCAGACTGCTTCACGGCCTTCTGCAACTTCTCGAAAGCACGCACTTCAATCTGCCGAATACGCTCTCGGCTCACTCCAAATTCGCTGGAAAGGTCTTCCAGTGTAATCGGGTCTTCCGCCAAACGACGCGCTTCGAAAATTCTGCGTTCGCGATCNTTNNAACTNGACATTGCGTTCTCGAGATAACCGCGACGGCGATCGAGTTCCTCCGCCTGTGCATAGTTTTCTTCCTGGTCAGGCTGATCATCGACTAGCCAATCTTGCCATTCACCCGATTCACTATCGGCGCGGAGTGGGGNGTTCAGCGAAGCATCGCCACCAAGGCGACGGTTCATTGATACAACGTCGTCTTCACTTACACCCAGGTTAGTNGCGATCTGTTTGACGTGATCTGGCTTGAGATCGCCNTCTTCCAGCGCTTGCAACTTGCNTTTGGCTCGCCGCAGATTGAAGAANAGNTTCTTTTGNGCAGCGGTGGTGCCCATTTTTACGAGNCTCCAAGACCGCAGGATGTACTCCTGGATCGACGCTCGGATCCACCACATGGCGTATGTTGCCAATCGGAAGCCTTTGTCCGGCTCAAACCGCTTGACGGCCTGCATGAGACCAACATTACCTTCCGAGATAACCTCGCCGATTGGTAGGCCATAACCGCGATAGCCCATTGCAATCTTAGCAACGAGGCGCAAGTGCGATGTAACGAGCGTCTGAGCGGCTTCCGAGTCTTCATGCTCCTGCCAGCGCTTGGCAAGCATATATTCCTGATTGGGCTCGAGCATCGGAAAACGTCGGATTTCTTCGAGGTAGCGCGACAGACCNCCTGAGCCTTCAGCTACCGTTGGTAATGCCTGTGTCGTCATCTCTTTTATCTCGCCTTCCGCACATTTCAGNCTGTGTTTCCAGCGACCTCCATTTNAATGGCNTNCTTAGTTATTGGCNCAGAAGCTTGGCCATACATTNTTCAGATAGGGTGTCTTCCTCTCAATCCAACGANCAAGCTGTGCAGANTCCNTCACGCAAACTCGCGGTTTGGTGAAACCNAATTCAGAGGAGGCCCCNCAGAACTGANATANCTCAANAACGATCAATACTATGGTTCGGATTGCAACTCGCAGACCAATACCGTCCTAGATGCAATTAACTAACTGATCCTAATGCACTTATAAGTGCTTCTATATCCGCAGGAAGCGGACTCTCAAACAGCAGATTCTCACCGGAAACCGGATGCCCGAAACCGAGCACAGCAGCATGCAATGCCTGCCGGTCCAGTTCCGTTAACGCTGATTGCGCCATTGTAGGAAGTCTGCGTGCACTACTTTTAAAGCCAGAACCGTAAACCTTGTCACCCAAGAGCGGATGACCGATCGAGGCCATGTGCACCCGGATCTGATGCGTGCGGCCCGTCTCCAGATTTAGTTGTAGCAGACTTGCCGCCTCATTCTCGCCATACTTGAACGAGTTCACGATCTTGTAGTGGGTTGTTGCGTGGCGACCTTCGGGCTCTTCGACAATAGCCATTTTCCGTCGGTTGGTACGACTGCGGCCTATTGGGGCAGATATCTTGCCGACCCTGCGTTCCGGTTGCCCCCAGACGACCGCGTGGTAGGTCCGCCGCAACCTCCCATCTGCTCCGTGAGCTGCAAACTGCTCTGATAGCCCCTTGTGCGCACGATCGGATTTGGCAATGACAAGCAGACCCGATGTATCTTTGTCGAGACGATGCACGATCCCTGGCCGCTGGACACCGCCAATGCCTGATAACTGTCCCTGGCTATGAGCAAGCAGAGCGTTGACCAATGTACCACTACTGTGTCCAGGGGCAGGGTGTGTGACCATACCGGCTGGCTTATCGACAACAATCAAATCCTGATCTTCATGAACGATATCGAGTTGTATCTCCTCGGCACCGTACGAAGCTGGTTCCAAAGGAGGGACCGCAATGCTGACCATTTCATCGGGACGCATTTTCCGGCTCGCGTCGGTGCAGATCTGGGAGTTGACTGTTACAGCCCCATTGAGGATGAGTTGTTTGACACGCTGCCGGCTTAGTTCACTGGCGTGGTCCGCTGCAAAGCGATCAAGCCTCAAACCACGCTCATCGGCACCAACAGAAAGTCTAATCACCGCATTTTCGTTATCGGTCATATTTCCCAAGCCTTGAGCGATCGACAAACTGCCGGAATAATCGAAAAGTGCAGCAGTTGGCGCCGATTGCTCGCCTGCTAGCTGGCAATTGTCAATTTCTGAGAAGCGTCTTACCACCGCAAGTATAAGGCCACGCCGCAAATGAATGACACCAACAAACCAACCGGCGATGATGCCTACGAGGGGCCGCTGTCTCCCGCTGGCGTCGCTGCACTCAAATTCGCTATCGTCGGCATGGGCGTGTTGATTATTGTCGGCCTTCTTGTGATCGTGGGTCGGCTCATTTATCTCGCGTCAAAGCCAAAAGCAGTTANGCAGCCTGATAAGCCAGCCGCTTACGTCCGCGAAGCGACTGCNCTATTGCCANNAAGTGCGAAGCCTTTGCGCACGTCGACAGATGGTTCANAGCTTTCTATTCTCTATCAANCAACCGGAAATCAGTTTGGTGTGCTCATTGTNGATCTCAGAACTGGAGAAACNGTGAGCAATGTCAGCATCAAAGCAAAGCAATAAGAGCCAGGCTAGAAAACCAAGTAANTATAGAAAGCCCCGNCACACACCAAGGCCGCAACAAGCCCAGCCAAGAATCCCGGCTGGGATGTGACAGGTGCTCGTGGCTTAGTGTTGATGGCCTTCTCCATGGGTGAAGGCTCAGGCTGCACTCTGGTAGNACCAGGCNGGCGATTGAAGAGGTGCTCGCTNCCCNGCTTACCCAAATCNGCNGNAGCTTCGGCACGACGTGGATGTCTGCGTACCCGAGGCTCTCTAAGNTCAACCGATCGCCCGGCAGGAATGGGGCGGTGCGGCATCGANATACCNAATGCAGCAACCGGNATNGCATGCGAATTCGGGATCGGCNCTGTCGGNGACGTGAGCTCCTGCTGGTNNCTTTCTGGAGNTGACACGGCAATAGTTTCNCTGGCAGCCTCGTCTGTTCCCNCTGCTTCTCCATCATGACTNGCTGANTTNGAGTCNGCTTGCTCAANCTCTTGCTTAGTCTCTATGGGATTGCCGTTNTCANNATACTCTTGCGCTGGTTGGTCGGCCAACGCGGCATTGCCTTGGCTTAAGCCTTGCCACGCTTGCTGCCCCTGCTCCGAAGATNGTGCGGAGTGACCACTGCTATTATCGTTGTCGGCATCGCGTGTCCTGGTCTCACCGCCTCAAAATTTGCCAACATACATCTCAACGCAGATCATCAATCAGCACACAGTAACACAAATTCTAGCTTTTGCGGAGCCCCGCTATACGCTGCATTAGGCCGCCGCGCTTCGGCGGAGCTTCTTCTGGCGTAACGTCTTCCAATGTCACGGGGTCTGGGGCTGGGGCTGGCACCCTGCCGGAACCGTTGGAGCCTTGTCGTGGCTGATCTGCTGCTACAATAGCCACTGGGTTATTTTGCTGCCTTTGAGGAACTTCACTNGTACTTGCCNCTGGCATGCGTGCAAGATCAGACGATACGGACGGAACTGACTCTGTGANTTTATNCGCAAGGCTTTGGTGTTCCGAGCTTCTGCTAGAAGCTATCGAGGGCTCCTGCCCACCGAGATTGGCTGGGATACTACCCGCGCCAAGCCGACGCATCTCATTCATATGATGTGCTGCCTGGCGGGCACTCCGATCGTTGGCGGCTGCTAATTCAGCGCGTAGCTTCCGGATGGTTTCATTCTGGCTCGCCGTTTCTTTTTCCATAGCTGCGACACGAGCCTTGAGAGCAATACGGCTGTCTCGCAATGTGCGAGAACTGGCATTTTCTTCGGGCTCCTCGTAGACGCTCAACGCTGCTTTCAGTTTTTCGATCTCATCGGACAGCTCTTTATTATTTTCCCTCAGCTTTTGCATGGCAGCAGCATTGGCTGCCACTGCCTCCGGGCTGTTTTCTTCGAGCGATTTCATAATACCTTGAACGTTCTCAAGGCCACTATCCAGGCTCTTGACTTGTTCACTGGNCGCCTGCTCAGTGCCAGCATCGGNGCCTAACGATCGCGACTTCGATTTATTGCCACCAGCTATTAGCTNTTGAAGGTTCCCGATGAGCGAAGCCTGATCGCGAACCCGCGTTCTCNGTGCCTCTAGTTCTGACCGCAGAGCTGCTTCGCTTTCATNAGCACCTCGCTTTCCGCCTGCGGACATCCNTCCGCCACGCGAAGCAAGAGAACTTTTCATGCGATCGATTTCTGTGCGCTGCTGCGCGTTGATCTGCATCGCTTCATCGAGCGCGCGGAACGTTTTGCTCGTGTCCGCTTGCAACGCAGCCATCTCGCGATCCCGCTGAAAGAGCAACTTACGTGCTTCAGACAAGCGCTGCTCGACGCGCGGGACCCGGTCCATAATCGTCTGCTCGAGCACGCGCCTGGCATTCTCGCTAGCTTCAAGCTTGGTATTCAGCTGCTGAGCTTCACGCTCCAGCGTACCGATNGANGCGTCTCGCCGATTTATTTCGATCGTTTGCCGAGCTGCNGAGCGTTGNACGCGCTCCATTTTGCTTTCGAGTTGATGCACGCGAATAGCGTTGCGAGCCCTNAGACGGTCTTGCTCAGCTCGAATTTCNGCTTCNGTNAATGGNANCGAACGTCGAATCCGTTGGGTGGTGAGCCGCACAGCCCTATTCCAATAGGCTGGCGCGACTATGAAGCCCATTAGCGCTGCTAACAGGAAACCCAGTGACACGAGCATGATCGATTGGATCGTGAACACTCTAATTCCCTAANTTGTNCGNCTCCGCACAAAGCCCGACAAATCGNTTNATCTGCCGAGCAACTCNTTCCAGCAGCNCAACCGNTACATCANGCTTACTTGTAAACATCTCAGCAAGCAGCTTGCAAGTGCGCGTCAGCCATGTTGACCACTGTTCCAAGGCTTCTGAACGGGAACTTTCGCCAAATCCGCGATTCTGGTGCCATTTTAGGATTCGATCACCCTCAACAGCGGTAGATCCGACTATCAATCAGAACGGATTCCACGTCGGTCGCCGGGTATATTTCAGATAACCAATGTTTGCCCCGAGCCTCAGACCTACACCAGTGCGAATCGGCGCCAAAGTGATGTCACCATTCCTGAGAAACTGAACGCTCGCGCCACCGATCACGTACGCTGAACCCTGGACCCCCCCGAAGCGCCGAAAGACGTCTNTAGGTCCCCGCAGATTGTACACGAGCACCATAGTCCTGGTCCCTTCACCGCCGAAATCATAACCAATCGACGGGCCTTGCCAGTAAACGCGACGGCTGCTGCCATTTTTGGTGTAGAGACGCCCTTCACCGTAGCGAAGGCCCGCAATAAAGGCTCCGCCGGCATCTTCGCCGAGGATGTAGCCATTCGGCCGCCCCTGGCTCNGAAANGCATATTCGATGGCTTTTGCAAATCCCCGGCTCAGAGTGCCAAAAAATTTGTGTCCGGCCTTTACAATCTCAGACTCAGAGTAAGTCCCGCGATGGTCCTCAATCGGCGGNGGCTGTTTCCGATCGTAATAGGAGTCATTTGAGCTGTANCGTGGTTCGTTATNGCGCGGTGATGCCTGTCGTGGTGGCCTATAACGCCGGTCTTCTTCGTAGTCTCGACGATAATCGTCCTGACGCCTTACATCGCTGTCATTGCGGTAGTTGCTCGGTCCAGAGCTATAGGACCGAGGTTGCGGGTCGCGATAGGANTCCNCTCGACTTGGTGCGCGACCGCTGCTGGCGCCATACGAGTTGGGCGCTTCGGAGCGATAGCTTCCAGATGAACGCGGGGCATAGTCATTGTTGGGCGTGCTGCCAGAATGCTGAGATTTGCGTTCCCAGGGCAAAACCTCCTGCGCCAATAGTGGACTTGCAGGGAATTGCAGGGCCGCTCCGATAGCCAGGCTTACAGCCAGTGATAGCATGCGCATTGAGAGGATCCTTTATGTCAGCCATTGACATAAGTTTCTGCCGACCGCACACGCCGGCTGGTAACTCTTCGTCAACCATCGTTGGAAAGTGTTACTAAAGTGTGGCTAGCAAACGCCGTTTCAGGGGCGAAACGCATAAAACGAGTTGCTGCGTGCCGACGCGTTGACCCAAAGCTGGCGAAATGTTGGGCGCTACCGACNTAATCGGACGTGAAGCTATATCGGGTCGCGAGCAGCGGATCAGACCATGCAACGAACGGACTGATCCGATAGCCGTTCTCATGATTGCCNTAGGCTAANGNNGCTCCCTGGAGATCGAGGACAGCTCCGCCNGCTGCGGTCAGAATTGCATGTCCCGCAGCGGTATCCCATTCGCTAATCGATGTGAGACGAGGGTAAATATCGGCCTCCCCGCGTGCGACNAGACAGAACTTCAATGATGATCCAACCTGTACTTTTTTCGTCAAGCCTTGTGCGTTGAGCTGCTTTTCCAAAGTCGGCGANGGATGGCTTCGACTAATCGCAACNGAGATCTCCGACTGTTCTATCTCGTCGGCNNAATGTGCCTCAATGGGAGACGACGAAATCTCGTCCAGGGATCTGGCGCCACTCGCTGCGCATANTTTGGCCTCATGGGCGATATTGCTTGCAACCGAAATAAAAAGNCGACCAGTCGGTGGCTGGTAAACGACCCCGAAGACGGGCTGAGATTGTTCAATCAGCGCAATATTGACCGTAAAGTCCTCTCCTCCAGAGATGAAATCTCTCGTTCCGTCGAGTGGATCTACGAGAAAGAAGCGATCTCGAATAGCGGGGGCAGCGCCTGCCGCAGCTGCTTCTTCTCCAACCACGGGGATGTTTGGACATATCTTCGATAACGCCCGGGTTATGATCTCTTCTGCTTCTTGATCAGCTGCTGTGACGGGAGAGTTATCGGACTTGCTCCCGATCTCGATATCATTACGGAAATATGAGAGTTCGACCCGTCCAGCTTCCAAAACAACCGGTATCAGCGCTGATGCTAGTTCTCGACGTTCATCTTCTGTCATTGCTGGTCCGCCTGATCTGTAAGCACACGAGTTTGTTCGCATGTAGTTGTTTATCTAAACTGGGCGACTACTTCGCCGAGCCATAGAATCTGTGCCTCTCNCTCGCGAGTTTGTCGGTTGAAGCGAAAGGGACACGGATAGATGAGATTTTCAACTGCAATTGGCTTTGCCTGACTGCTTGGGCTTGGCAAATCAGTCAACACAAATNTATCTATNAATTGCTGTTCACCGTCGCTGGTGAGGATCGCGTGCGTGTTCTGATCCAAGCATATGTCTTGTTTCCCGCACATAACCCAGAAGCCCAGGGGGCATCATGAGCGATCTTGAGCATCCAACTGATCTTGAACTTGCTGCTTTAATTGCGAGCAAGATTTGTCACGATGTCATAAGCCCGGTTGGTGCGATCTATAACGGGATCGAAATACTCAATGACGATGACGATGCTGCATCTCAGTCTTATGCACTTGATGTCATCAANAATGTAACTCAACAGGCCTCAGCGCGCTTGCAATTTGCTCGCTTCGCCTTTGGCGCTGCGGGATCGGCCGGCGCTGAAATTGAGCTGGACACAGCGCGGCAAATTTCAGAGGGCCTTGTTGACGGCAAAAAGCACAAGCTGACTTGGAATGGATCAGCGGGAACGCTTCCAAAAAACCAAGTCAAACTGCTACTCAATATGGTTGCATGCGCAATTGCAGCATTGCCGCGCGGCGGTGAGATTACGCTGGATATNGTNGGTGATCATCCAAAGGTGGACTTNGTTCTCCGTTGCAAAGGTCGAGGTGCNAGACCGCCACAATATTTGGCCGAGTTTATTTCGGGCGAAAACGACTTCGATATCGATGCGCTATCGATCCAGGCCTACTATGCATGGCGTCTGGCGCAAGAAACTAATATGGGTCTTTCGTGTTCAGTTGACGATGACAACGAAGAGATTACGCTGACAGTTGCGGCTGCTCCTTAGAGCCCGATCGTTACAGATGGAAGCGCTTGGCGCATCGATCTGTAACGATCGGGCTCTANACTTGCCCATTCCGGCCTCATCCGGCCAGTGATTCCGATTTAATCCGGACAAGCTGTGGATGGGTGTTGATCAGTGCCGTTGGTGATCTTTTGGCGGGCTAGTCTCGCGCCCTTTTTAGGGCAGCGGGGAGAGCCGGATGAAGAGATTGCCGATGCGGAAGATCGAAGAGACTTTGCGGCTGAAGGCTGCCGGCCTGAGCCATCGCGAGATAGCGGCCAGTGTGGGCGTCGGCCGGTCGACGATTGGTGACTATCTGGAGCGTGCAAAGCAGGCAGGGCTCAGCTGGCCGCTGCCGGATGATCTGGATGACGACGCTCTCGAACGGCGGATGTTCTCGTCCGCCGGTCAGGGTCATGGCCAATCGCGGCCGCAACCCGACTGGGCTCATATCCACCGGGAGTTGCGGCGTAAGTCGGTGACTTTGACACTGTTGTGGGAAGAGTACCGGGCGGTCCATCCGGATGGCTACGGTTATTCGCAGTTCTGCGATCGTTATCGGCAGTGGAAGGGCCGATTGTCGCCGACCATGCGCCAGCGCCATGCGGCCGGCGAGAAGATGTTCGTCGATTATGCCGGCCAGACCATCGACATGATCGATGGCCGGACCGGTGAAGTACATGCCTGCCAACTGTTCGTCGCGGTATTGGGCGCATCCAGCTACACCTATGCCGAGGCAACGCTGACCCAGTCGTTGCCGGACTGGTGCTCGTCCCACGAACGGGCTTTCCGTTTCTTCGGCGGCGTGCCAGAGCAAGTCGTGTCGGACAATCTCAAGGCCGGGATCACCAAAGCCTGTTTCTACGAACCTCAAGTCAATCGAACCTGCGCCGATCTTGCAGCACATTATGATACGGCCGTGGTGCCGGCCCGGCCTTACAAGCCGCGCGACAAGGCCAAGGTCGAAGTCGGCGTGCAGCTGATCGAGCGCTGGATCATCGCCAAGCTTCGCAACGGCGCTTTCTCTCACTGGCTGAGCTGAATGAAGCTATCCGAGAATGCCTGGACGTGCTGAATGCCCGCCACACCCGGCATCTGGGTGCCAGCCGTCAGGACTTGTTCGATCAGCTTGATCACCCGAAGCTCAAACAGTTGCCAGCAGAACCATTCCCCTATGCCGAATGGTCGGAGCGCCGTGTCAGCCTCGACTATCATATCGAGGTCGACAAGCACTACTACTCGGTGCCGCATAAGTTACTGCGCGAGAAGGTCTGGGCACGAACAACGCCGCGCACGGTGGAAGTGTTCCATCGGGCTAAGCGCGTTGCGTCTCATATACGTTCTTCGTCGAACCGCAGGCACACGACTGTTCCCGACCATATGCCGAAGGCGCATCAGCGGTATGCCGGCTGGACACCGGAACGGATTGTCCGGCAGGCCGGAGAGATCGGCCCGTCAACATCGGCACTCGTCGAGATCATTCTCAGGAAGCGCCGCCATCCCGAACAGGGGCGCCTCTCCTTGTCCGGCGTCACCACTTGCTGATCCGGATCATCTCTACAGAGACACGAGCCTCTCGTCCGGTTTCATGTCAAACAGAGGAACCGCTTGCAGCAACGCCTTAAGGTACTTGTGCTCTGGCTGTCGGAAGATCGCCTCGGACTGACCGGCCTCCATGATCTCCCCATGATAGATGACAACCACTTCATCTGCCATATTTGCCACGACGCCGAGATCATGCGTGATCAAAAGAATGGCCATACCAATCTCGGACTGCAAATCTTTCAGCAGTCCCAAGATCTGCGCCTGGATTGTGACATCAAGGGCTGTCGTCGGCTCATCAGCGATCAGCAAGGCTGGCTCGCAGATCAATGCCATCGCAATCATAGCGCGCTGGCGCAGTCCACCTGATAGCTCAAACGGGTACATGTCGTAAGCTCTGGTCGGGTTCGGGAAACCAACCAGCTTCAGCATATGCTCAGTTCGCTCTCGCGCTTTCTTCCCGGTCGGCTGCTTATGGATCGACAGTGCTTCTTGGACTTGGTTGCCTATAGTGTAGAGCGGCGAGAGCGAGTTCATCGGCTCCTGGAAGATCATCGACATGCGATCGCCGCGCAGATCCCGCATCTGCTTCCCGTTGCGATCCAGCTTTGCGATGTCGAGAGCGATACCCTGCTGCTCGTCGTTGAATAGAATTCGACCGCCAGTAATGCTTGCAGAGTTCGGCAGAATTCCCATAACCGACTGAGAAATAACGGACTTGCCAGATCCGGACTCGCCGACCAGGGCTACAACCGAGCCGGGCTTGATCCTGAAGTTGACGCCCTTAACGACTTCCAAGGCATGGCCATGCAGGGAGAACCCAACCCTTAGGTCCTCAACCCGTAGCAAATCTGACATGCCCGCTCCCTACCAACGATGCACTTTTGTTGTCGTTAGCTCAGGTAGTTAGCCGAAGAGCAACATACTATCCTCGATCTGACAAGGATAGTACTGCAAAGGATGCTCCGAACCAACAAAAGGTTTGAGTGTCAGGTCGTTAGAAGTCGGAGGGCGTGGCCGAATCGCAATTTGTGGTTAAGCCGTCAACTGATCTTCGAGTGCCAAAGTATCAAACGGCAATTCAGTGATGTAACCGTCTGTGGCGTTACCGTGCTCATCTTCGACTGCAATGGTTGAGCTAAAATCAGTGTGATCGACCGATAGCATTGCAAATGCGATGTTCCGCCCGAAGCGCGGCGAGTATACTGCGCTTGTCACATATCCAACTGGAACATCTGACTGGAAAACAGTCCAGGGAGCGGTTGCTGGGTGAACAGGGTCACCATTCAATACGAGGCCATATAGCCTTCGTGGAACGCCAGCTTCTCGCTGCTTAAGCAGTGCTTGTTTACCAATGAACTCAATATCGGAATCGAGTGCGCAGTACTTATCGAGCCCGCACTCAAGTGGTGTGTTCATGGGGGTCATGTCATTGCCAAACGACAGCAGACCACTCTCAATGCGCTCTATTAGATTAGGGCCACCTGCGCGGACGTCGTACTTCTGGCCTGCAAGCCACAGGGCGTCCCAAAGATCGTGAGCCATAGCAGGGACGTCGAGATAAATCTCGAATCCGCCTTGCTTTGACCATCCAGATCGGGCGACACGCAAGTCAATACCGTTGAACTGCAACAGCTCAGATCGAAAAAAGCGTATGTTGCGCGCTTCCTCGCCAAACACATCGGCAACTAGTTCCTCGGCGAGTGGACCTTGCACTGCCAGCGGAAAGACATCCGGTTCTGTGACGTCGACATCTAAGCCAAAGCCCAGCGCAAGCCCCTTGGCCCAAAGTAGAACGTCAGAGTCAGCGATAGACAACCAGAGACGATCTTCCGCCACGTGGATGATCACCGGATCGTTAAGCATCCCGCCATGCTGATCAACGAGTGGCGCATACTTGCACTGACCGATATCGAATTTGGTGGTGATATCTCGTGGCGTCATCAGCTGTGCCAATCGCATGGCATCCGGACCAGCCAGCTCAATCTGACGCTGCGCGCTCACGTCCCAGAGCTGGACCTTCTCGGTTAGATGCCAATAGTCTTCCTCTAGAGAACGGAAGACGCTCGGCAGCAGCATGTGATTGTAAACGGTGAAAGCCTTGGCACCGGCCGCCAATACACGCTCAGAATAGGGCGTCGAGCGCGTGCGTCGAGACTGTGATAGAACAGGTGCGGCGAACGGAGTATTCATCTCCTGCCGACGGAAATCTTCTTGCAATGCCATTCGTACAGCTCCCCAACGAAATACGACGTTCCACCCATGTTTTTTTGTGGAGCGGTTTTTGACACCGCTGAGGCGTGTTGCCATTGGCTGAGAACGACAATTTTGTTCTCCCAACGACTGAGATATTGGCCGATGTCGCCACGGAGCAAATCGTGTCGCAAGCAAGATATTTTGCGGCCCGCCCACTACCTGTTAACGAACACTCAGGACCATCAATCCTGGAGAAACTGATCCCTATTCGGCGATGTTTCAGGGAAGAACTGTCCTAATTTGTCCCTTGCGAACAGACCTTGACCTGGACAAGATTGGTAACTTCGAAATTCCAGT
>NZGY01000148.1 GCA_002689605.1 Filomicrobium sp. | reverse complement strand
GACAAGTGCCTGAAAATCCTGAGCCTTCATGGTATCCTCGCTGGTAAAGAACCGTCTGTTAGCAAGGTCTCACAACATTCAGGCAGAACAGAGCCGAGTCTTTCGGTAACGCGAGCTCAAATATGTCATATTAAAATGTTGGAATATATGCTTTAAATTCATTTAACCTCCACAATTGTCATAATTGCATAAAACTGTCACTATAGACGTTCAAGAGAGGGAGATTAAGGAGGATTGCCATGCAGTCTCATATGATCTTGTTCCGCAGTGCCGGACGTGACGCCTACGATGATGATTTCTCTGTCCGCACGCAGTCGGCTCACGAGCCTATCGAGTTGAAGCACATTGGTGATGACCTGGATGCGAAGGAACGCTCGGCCATTGCACTTTTGAAACGCCGTGCTGAACCGGCGCATTTCAAAGAAGGCAAACACGCGAAAAACTATACGCTTCGCTCTGTAAGATATCTTAGCTGCCGGTTCTGCTTCAGAGCCGGCAGCTTTGTTTTTGATGCATCAGCAATGGCACAATGGCTAGTTGTTACGCAAGGCGCCGAGTAAGCGTCCCCAGGGCGTGCCGAAGGTGCGCGAGCCAATGATGAAGTTGAGCGCAATCAGTGGGAAGCACACGAGTGCCGGCCAGCCATCAAGATTGAAGCCTTGACCTGTGATGCCGCCCGTGAAGTTAGCAACTAGCCAACCGAATATTAGGAAGGCGCTGATGAGATCAAAAATGAAAGCGACTATGATGCGCCAGGTTGGTACGGATTTTTCGGCCATACATTGGCCTCCTTCAAGGTTGTGGAACGCGTCACTTAGTTTGACGACGTTGTTGGTGTTGCCACTTTGAGCGCACATCTGTTTCGCGATCCAAATGTCCAGACCTAATCTTGGGTTCCGTACAACCTCGGCGCAATCTTGGAGCCTGTAACGTGTAAAGGCGGCGCCAAGTATCATCACGATAATGAGTGCGATCCACCAAATGCCACTGATCCGCCGCTTCTTCATGAGTGGGTCTCACCGTTTGGTAAAGAACAGAGCGTAACTCGTAGCGATGATGATGCCGGCCCAGAGCAAGAATTCAATAGTATTACGAACATTGTGCCCAGCTCGCGTTTCAGTCATCACCATCGTCGAAGCGGTCGATGATGAGGATAAGCCAACTGGCCAGTACCGCGCCAACCACAAAACCAACCTTAGCCCCTTCGATGGCTTCGGGGTAATTCTGGTCGGCCTCCAACGCTTTCAAACCGAAAACGGTAACGTATGCAGGGACGCCAAAAGTCAGGCCGTAGAGAAAAGCAGTTACGAGATAACTCAGTGATGACAGAAGTGGACCGCCGCCAGCGAGGGCTCTGAAGGATCGGCTGCGCAGAACGCGTCTGCCACGGGCTAGAATGACAAAACCCACGGATGCGTAGAACACCATCATGGCAAAGCCGAGTGCGTAGTCTTGTGAGGAGATCAATCGATTTATGAAGTTAAGTTCTTGCATGGATTTACGTAGATTGATGGATCGGCGTTACGAGGACTTCGGTCTGACTAGCGCTCGTGGAAGAAGTCATAAATTTTCTGAGCCATTTCAGCAGAGATGCCGGACACGTCTTTGAGGTCTTTTACGCCGGCGCGTGACACAGCTTTGGCTGAGCCGAAGTGTTTGAGCAGGGCGCGCTTACGTGTCGGTCCGATACCAGGAATTTCATCCAGCGGATTGGCGCTGATTTTCTTTGAGCGTTTGGCGCGGTGCGCGCCAATAGCAAAGCGGTGCGCTTCGTCGCGCAGGCGTTGAATGAAATAGAGGACTGGATCGCGTTGCTCCAACATGAGAGAGCGATCCCGGCCAGGGATATGAAAGTGTTCGCGTCCGGCGTCACGATCGGGACCCTTGGCGACACCGATAATTGCAATGTCATCGATCCCGAGCTCGGCGGCCACTTCACAGGCAATACTCAGTTGGCCGGCGCCGCCGTCGACGAGAATTAGGTCAGGCCGATCTGGAAAGACGTCGTCGTCCTCTTCCTCAATGTTGTCGTCCGTCTCGTCAATAATAACGCTAGTATCTGCCTTTGGTTCGACCTCTTGATCGTCAGCCGGTAGGACGCCGAACGCGATAGCATCCGCGCCGCGCTCCGTGACTGGTGGCGGAGTTGGCTCCGTGATACGGGACGTTTCGGCGAGTGCTGGATCGCTGGTTTCGGTGTCAGTTGCAGGGAGATCGTACTGAATTGGGTCGTCTGCGCTGATCGTTGTTGTGGCTTCCAGGCCCTCGTCTCCGGTCTCCGCATCTTTGGTGTCTTCATTTAGCGCAAGTCGCTTCAGGCGTCGGGTGAGCACCTCGCGCATCATGGCGTAGTCGTCGCCGGCCGTGATGTTCGCCGACTTGATGTTGAACTTGCGATACGCGTTTTTCACGAGCCCGTCAGGCCCGGCGACAATCATTGTGCCGACGGCATTGGCGCCTTGAATATGACTGTTGTCGTAGACCTCAATGCGTCGTGGAGTGCGGGACAAGCCAAAGCGCTCTGCTGTACCTTTGAGGAGCGCGCGCTGCGATGAAGTTTCAGCCATCTTGCGGCCAAGGGCTTCCTTGGCATTCTGGGTGGCGTGTGCCACGAGGTCGGTCTTGGCGCCGCGTTGCGGGGCGAGGATTGTAACCTTGCGTTCGGCCTTGGTTAAGAGAGCTTCAGCAAGCAACTCGCGGCTCGGGATGTCGTGTGAGAGCAGGATCTGTTTTGGGACAGGTTTGTCATCGTAGAATTGGGCGATGAAACTTTCGAGTACATCTTCTGCGCTCAGGGAGCGGTCTGCTTTCGGATAATAGGCACGGTTGCCCCAGTTCTGGCCGGAGCGAAAGAAGAATACCTGTATGCAGGTCTGTCCGCCTTGCTGGTAGGCAGCGAACACATCTGCTTCTTCAACACTCTCCGCGTTGATGGACTGATCTGACGTGACGTGTGCCAGTGCCCAAAGTCGGTTGCGAAATTTGGCGGCGCGTTCGAATTCAAGCGCTTCTGCAGCTTCCTCCATGAGCTTCTGATACATGTTGCGCACATTCTGGCTTTCACCACGCAAGAAGCTGACAGCCTCATCAACCTGGGCTTTGTAGTCTTCTTCGCTGATTTCACCTGTGCAGGGGCCGGCGCAACGTTTGATCTGAAACAGTAGGCAGGGTCGTGTGCGGCTGTCGTACACGCTATCCGAACACGTGCGCAGAAGGAATGCGCGCTGCAACATATTGATGGTGCGGTCGACGGCACCTGCTGACGCAAATGGTCCGAAGAAGTTGTCTTTGGCGGAGCGCGCGCCGCGATGCTTGAGGATGCGTGGTGCGGCGTGATCGCGTGCGATGCGGATATAGGGAAATGACTTGTCATCGCGCATCAAGACATTGAAGCGGGGACGGAAGCGCTTGATCAGATTAGCTTCAAGCAGAAGGGCTTCAGCTTCAGTGCGCACGATGACAAATTCCATCGACGCCGTTGCCGAAATCATCCGGGCAATGCGATTTGTGTGGCCGCCAAGGCGTGCATAGTTCGACACACGCGCTTTCAGCGAGCGGGCCTTCCCGACGTAAATGACGTCACCGTCCGGATTGAGCATCCGGTAGACGCCGGGTGCGCTGGGGAGAGTCTTAAGGTACCCGGCAATAACCTGCGGCCCGGTTTCCGTAGGTTTCCCCGGCTCACTCTGCTCGGTGAGGGACTGATCTGTGGCCTCAATTGACATGCAGCGAACATTGGCGTTGTCGATGCAGCCGTCAAGCTGGCAACCGGCTGGTAACCAAAAATCGCGTAAAATCCGGCTCTTACCTGTGGATTTTCGGTCGCGGCCTTGGCTTGAACCGGAACAAGGGCGGTAGTGACACGCACGCTATGGATTACTCGGTCGACCAAATCGGACAGCTGACGGTTTCGTTCGCGATCAAATTGGTTGTGGCGGCCGTCATTTGGTTCATTGGGACGACTGTCGCCAAAATGATCTGTGATGCGCTGCGGCGTGTCTTGCGGCGTCAAAACGGTATTGATCCATCCGTCGCGAATTTTTCGGCTCGTGCACTCAACTGGGTGATGATCGGTGCCATCATCGTTGCCATCTTGGATCTCTTTAATATTGAGACAACTGGTATTGTTGCGATCCTTGGCGCTGCAACTTTGGCCGTTGGTTTGGCATTGAAGGATACCTTGGCGAATTTTGCAGCTGGCGTGATGATACTGCTGTTTCGTCCTTTCGCTACTGGCGACTTCATTGAGGTTTCGGGTGAAACGGGGACGGTCAGGAACATCAACTTGTTTCGCACCGAGATTGCGACAGTTGACAATATCCAGATTATCATTCCGAACAATGATACCTGGACAACAGTGCTGAAGAACTACTCGGCCTATGATCGTCGGCGCATGGACCTGGTGATTGGCGTCGACTACGGCGCTGATATGGATGAGGCGGTACGGATTGTCCGTCAGGTCGTGACGAGTGATCTGCGTGCTCTCCATGATCCAGAACCGTTCGTGAAAGTCACGAACCTTGGCGCTAGTTCGGTCGATATCACGGCCCGTGTCTGGTGTAAGCGCGAAGACCTGTTCGACTTCAAGTTTGAGGTTACAAAGCGGATCAAGGAAGCATTGGATCAAGCCGGTATTTCAATTCCGTTCCCGCATATGCAGGTTGTTGTGGAGCAGCCCTCAGCAGATTTGCCCAAGGCCATTACGAGCTAGTCGCGCTCGATCGGCTGCTTGATAGTTTCTTCATTGCATTGGATTGAACGCTCATAGTTTCTGCTCGCATTTGGGCCTAGTCTGCCGTTTTCGCCCGTAAGTGACCGTTGATGTGGCGATCGTCAGCGCGCGTTTTTATGGTTTTGTGACAAACTGATCTTGCGCGCAGGTCCGTAGCTGCCCGTTTCGTCATAACTAAAGTGCTGTCCAAATAAACGAGGACACGCCAAATATGATGATGCGAGGGATTGCGTTAGCAGGGATCATGAGTTGCCTACTTGCATTTCCAATTTCGGGTTATGCGAGTATTCCGGGTGCCAAGACATCGAAAAGCAGCGAGGGCAAGCAGAGCCTTCGCAAACTCTTCATAGACTTTCTGGATGAGGAAGTCGCACGCCGCGGACGGCAGCGGGTTCTCGAATCTCAAAAGGAGGAGCTGTTTCGGCGGTTTCTGATCTGGCAGGCGCGACGTCTGGCAGAATGATTGCCTTATATTCTTGATGTCGCGAAGTGGCACTCCTGATCGGTGAAGAAAAGGAGTGCCGCTCTCGTCGATCCGGTATTGCGCGCGCCGAGGCCGGCGCTTGAAGGAGCAGTACAATGAACGGTACGGCGTTTCAGCTGCACCGCAGTTTCCGAACATAGACGAAAAATGTTCGGCAACGTTGAAGCCATTCGAATAGATTTTAACTTTGCGTGTGCGGATGTTTTGGCGTGTGCTAATCGACTTTGGTTTCCTCAAAACGTCAGCACAGAATCCAAAAAGGCCCCCTCCCTGCAGAAGAGAAGGGGCTAGATCTCTCACTCAATCATAGTGAGAGCTAACCAGCAGTCGGGTGAAGGGAGGTCAGGCCCGGCCGTTGGCAGTTGGTTTTTCAGAATGCTCGAGGCGGCCTGTTAGTGCATGCCAAACAGATTTCGCGCCGCGGGCTATTGGGGCTGCAATCAATTGCCGGATAGCATTTGATCGCTCAACGCGTGCCTTTGCGTACACCGCGTCGATCTCTTCCATAGATATTATTCGTGTTCCCAAAGGGGTTGTTTTGCTCATTTCATCTCTCCAGGTTTTCGGCCGCTTGTTTGTTTGTGCGGTCCTTAACGCCATTAGTTAATACAGTCCTCCTGACAGCCTAGAGTCAGGAGTGTCACAGTTGTAAAATGCAATTGGCTGGGGTTTGTCTGCTGCATGGATCGCTCTCCCATCGGTACGAATTCGCAAGGAATTGAAGCGACTTGCCATGATGCTGCCGCGAAATGTTCGTGTTGATAAAATCGTTGATCGCGCGGAGGTCCGATGCGTCATCCATTCGGATTGTTAGTTCTTATTGCAATTATGGTCAGCACCACCTTTGGCTTTGCCCAGAGATTGAGTGCCGAAGAAGAACGGCTGTTCCGTACGCGTGATCAGGTGCTCACTTGGATTAGTGGCTACCGTGAGGATGCTGAGCCGAATAAACTGCCGGCCTTTGTGAAAGCTGTTGCCCGGCTGCGACTACTGGATGACGATGAGAGGTCCGAGATCTACTTTGGCTTCGTCGCTGGTATTCTGGCGGACAATCAAACTAAAGCTGCAGAGTTTGCAGCGGACATGTTTCCGCTCAAGCCCGAGCACCAAATCATCGTCATTCGTGGTCTTGCCTACTCAGGCCTTCCTGGCTGGAAGAGAATTCTAAAAGATCTGACAGAACGTATGCCGGCGCGTAAAAAGCTGATCTCGGATTACCCTTTCGGCAAAGGTAAGACTTTGGAGCAGCTATCCTTCGAGAAATGGCCCCAGGTGCTTGTTGCCTGGTGGGGGTTCTATTTTGCTACGGGCTCCTATCATCCTGCATTGAAGATTGTGTCGGCGCTCAAATGGGCGGGGGAAGACAACAATCTAGAGCGCCTGACTGTTGGCAGCATGGCCAAATGGACGCTTGCAACGAATGCCTCGCGGGACAAGTACCTGCTCGACTTCTTGCGTGAAGAACAGGCGCATCAGAAAGGTGCCATCAAGACTCACCTGCGGGAGGTGGTGCAAGCCGCTGAGAACTTGGAGGTCGGGAAGCTACGGCGCGAAACGCTTGCGTCGATCGAAAAGCTTAAACGCGATGGCCCGGTCAAATGGAAGAAGTGGGCCTGGTGGGGGCGTGCCGGGCAGCTGGCTATGACAGCAGAATGTGTTGCTGCCAGCGCGCTCGGGCAGGTGCAGTTCGGCTTACCTTGTGTCATTGGTGGAGCCGCATCGAGTGGTCTCTTACAGCTGCTCAATCTGCAGCAGACCAAACCTCAGTAGTGCCATGCGGCCCTTGTTGTTTGGGCTTCGTTGATCGCTGATACGAGATTTCGTGTGATAGAATTGTGATTTAGACCTCGCATCTGCATGCCCTATGCTGACCATAGTTTTTACGAATTGACCCCCGCCAGCCGCAATAGGCGATTGTATTCTTCCGCACTCATCTGCTGCTTAGGTGCGCTTACGTTGATGCCGGTTGGTGTCAGTGCTTCTCAACTGCAAAATGCGCAGGTGACAGTACCGAAAGCTGGTGGCGGTTCGACCGATGCAGATAAGCAAGCTAAGCCTGATAAGAAGGCTCGCAAGGCAAAGCCAGGATCTCAATTCGAAGGAAAGATGACGCTCGCGCGCATCGATGAAATTGTGCGGCGTTTGGATGAGAATGCCAAGGAAGCGCGCCCTGGAACTTGGCAGCTGACGATCAATGATAGGCCGGTAATTATCGTGACTGATCAGCTCAACAATCGGCTCCGGACAATCTCGCCAATCACAAAGACCGAGGGCATGCCCGAGGATCTCCTAAAGCGCTTGATGCAGGCGAACTTTGATACGGCACTTGATGCTCGTTACGCGATTGCCAAGGGATTGCTCTGGTCAACCTACATTCACCCATTGCGGGCGTTGCATGATCGACAGTTCATCAGAGCGATTGGTCAGACTGTGAACCTGGCACTGTCGTTTGGCACAACGTTTTCATCAGGTGGTATGACGTTCGGCGGTGGGGACAGTAGAGATATTATCCGAAAGCAGCTGATTGAAAAGCTCTTGAAGAAAGGCTTGCCGATTTAGCGGTTGTTCGTGGTTTTGGCTTGGCCGCCCAGGCAAGAGGTCTTCAGTCCTATCGACGTTTCTCAACCCTGGCCGTTGATTTCATCGCACATCGCGTGCGCACGCACGAGTGCTTCGGCGCGCGTGCCGTAACTGGCAATTGTCTTGCCGCCTTGTGCGTGGGTCAGAATATATTCGCGAGAGAGTTCTGTCTCATAACGCGGGTCGACATCTAAAGCTGTCAGTTTCAGATGCGAGTTCGAGCGCGATTTGATCAATACAGTTCGATTGCCGCCATAACTCGCGACATCTACAGAACACTGGTTGGCTTGCTGCACTGTGACTTCACGCGCTGCCACTTGCGGGTTCGGTCGCTGTAAGCGGGAACGTTTCGCCTGGTTGGCTGGGTTCTTTATGCGCTGCGGAGGCCGCGCAAGTGCGGGTGTGAGTGATGGCGGCGTAACAATCCGTGTTCGGTAGTTTGCCACTCGCCCGCTGTTGGACCCGCAGTGGATCTGGCGAAACTTACGTGCGAGATGTTCGATTGACCGGCCATATTTGCGGTCCACCGCCCAACGGCCAGACAAGTCTTGAAATGCTACGGGACGGCGTTGGGCAACCTTCGCAGAGCCTTTCAGAATGATATGTTGCTTGGCTCTGGTGCGCTGCGCGACGGGATTGGTAACGCGTTCGCCTGAGTAAGCGACAAGGTGCTGGATTTGTGCCAGGACGCCTGTGCTGACATCCGGAAAATTGTTGCCTGGCACGCCGCCACCGGTTGTTCCGATGCCGGCAAAGTTGTTTTGGTTCGCGCGAACATCGCCTCGCTTGCCGTTTGGTCTGCGATACGATAGGAAGTTCGTCTCTAACGCCATTTGGTAGAACGCATAGTCCCACCGCACCTGCCAGGACTCGCCGTGGTACTTGTACCATTCGGCGATCTTCTGAAAGCGTGGGTTGAGGCGTGGATTCCGGGATTGTAGAAACTGCATCAAGCGATCAGGCGTAACGCAGTCTGGTACTTGATTGGATGCGCTAATTCTTATGGCTGGTGCCGCAGCGCTTGCTGTATGTGCTGACGTTGTTAGTATCGAAGCGACGAGTGTTATCGCTAAACCCGCTCGGGATGTGTACCACGATGATAATCTCATACGGGTGCCTCACAAGAGGCACGCCTTTTTATGGAGGCGTGCCCAACGCTTGAGTAATTTCCAATTTTGAAGCGGTAACCTATTTGATAGTGCCAGGTTCTGGAGGTTGCCCGTCCGGGCAGAGCTTGAACGCCTTATCCAGAGCCATGGTCGATGACTCGTATTCAGCGATCTTGCTGCCACCTTTGGCATAGGCGGAGATATAGGAAGCAGTTTCCTGCTTCTCGCGTCCTTGGTTTACATCAAGTACGGTGTAGTTGATGTGTGCCTTATCAACTGACTTGATGATGATGGCTTTCTGGCCGCCATAGCTTGCGGTCCACACCCGGCACTTCTGCGATGAGGGTGCCGACTGAGCCGTGTTCTTTTGGTTGGTCTTCGGTGGCGTCGTGGTCGTCGACTTTGTGTCAGCTGCCACTGCCTTACCGGAAAGTTTTCTTGGCTGTTTCTGCGATAGGCCTGGGTTAGCGAATTTTGCAGCCAAGCTGCCAGCTGCGCTTGCAACTTTGACCTTGCGCTGTGACGTCGGTGTCTTTGCGTCGTTATCGGTCGAAGCTTGATTGATAATTTTAAACTGTTGAGATGATTTCTTGGTGGGCGGTTGCACGGACGTGACCGAAGCCTGACTGGTTGGACGCACGTCAGATGCACCGAGTGCTGCCCGGGTGTTCAACGGCGACTTGAGTTTTTTAGCCGGTGGGGATTGAGTAGCGCGTGCTGATGCAACTTTTTTGCGCTTAATGCCACGATTGGCCTCGGCCAGTAGTTCTGGATATGGATCAGGCTTGTTGCAGTAGCGATCGAAGAAGCGCTGGGCAGTAAATTCAATGTTTGGTGCGTAGTCACGTGCCTTTGGGGCCCATTTCGTACCGATATCTTTGTAAGTCATGGGGCGCTTGAAGGTTCGCTGCCACTTCGCAAGGACTTTCCATTGCTGAATTTTTCTGGTGCGCTCTGCAACAGGGTTGTCGACATAGACGCTCGCATAGATGAGAAGGTGTTCTAGGTGGGCACGAACGCCGTCAGATACCGAACGGAATCGTTCACCCTTAACGCCACCGCCCGTGGCGCCGAGACCCGCAAAGTTGTTCTGGCTCCAATGAACGTCACCGGTATATTTCAGGGCGTTTGTCTCAAGCATCATCTGGAAAAACGCGTAATCCCAGCGGATCTTCAGATTTTCGCCGTGCCGCATGTAGTCGACGGTAATCTTGTTGAAGTGTTTGCGCAGGCGTGGATTGCGATCTTTGAGATAGGCCATAAGGCGGCCCGGGGTTACACAGGCGGGTGTTTGATTGCCGCCATGGAGCGATACCTCCGGCATCTTAGCAGCCACGGTATTCGCGGATACTCCGCAAGCGAACACGGCAATGGCCGCACTAGCTAAATATCTCATAAACTCTCCCACCCGTCTGAGAAAACCGGTCCCAGTTCCGGCCGCAGATTGGATAAACCTCTCGGCGATAAGTTTCAGGCAATAGCCTTAACGAAACCTTACCTTCACGATCAGTTAAGCAATGGAAGCGGGGCACGAGTTTGTGCGATATGGGGAAATATTGTGGCAGCGCACCGACAACAAAAAGGCATTACGTGTTGGTTTGGCCGGTTTAACACGCGTTGATCACGGCAAAGGAATTGAGCGGCCAATTTATTCAGTCTGCCGCTCTGTTTCGCAACACTCAGATAAAGTTGTGCGCCGACCCCTTTATCCGTTGTCTCCGTCGAACATATCACCGACCGGTCCGAGGATAGAGCCTTCGCCCGTTCCACCAACTGGACCTGCGTTCGCCAGAATGCGGCCGGCTAGGCGCGAGAACGGCAGACTTTGGATCCAAACGGTGCCAGGACCACGGAGCCTGGCAAATAAAAACCCTTCACCACCGAAGATCATCGACTTAATTGAGCCGGCCCGTTCGATGTCGAAGTCGATGTCCGATGTCATGGCAGCAACGCAACCTGTATCAATATGCAGTTCTTCGCCAGCTTCGAGCTTGCGTTCGATGACGCAGCCACCGACATGAATGAAGGCAAAGCCGTTGCCCTCAACCTTCTGCATTATGAAGCCTTCACCGCCGAACATGCCCGTCATGATCTTGCGCTGGAAATGGATGCCAATAGACACGCCCTTGGCTGCGCAGAGGAAGGCGTCCTTCTGAGCGATCAACGTGCCGCCCATGGCTGCTAGGTCGAATGGAATGATGGTGCCCGGATAAGGGGAGGCGAAGGACACGCGTGCCTTACCTTGTCCCTGGTGCGTAAAGACGGTCATGAAAGGCTCTCGCCGGTCAGGAGGCGTTTGCCGGCGGATGCGAGAGAACCAAAGAACCCCGAGGTTTTCTGACTGCCATCGCCAAACACGGTGTCAAGATGGATGGCAGGATTCTTGTACATCATGGATCCCGCTTCAGCGATCGCGCTTTCACCAGGATCGAGCTCGATCTCGACAAATTGCATTTCCTGACCATGGATCTCGTAATCGATCTCATCTGCGCTGCCCTTGAAGCGACGCGATGATTTGCCAACGGTTGGTACGGTGCTGGACATCTCGTTGGGTTTCCTTTGTTCCGATCTCGGTCTTTGTTGCCTGCCATGTCGTCTCAAATAAGGCGGTGGGACAGAGGGAATCGCTGTATTTGCGGGAAAATCTGTAGGCAGATGCGGACTAACAGGCAAGAGAGCAACGGGTATTGATGAGAGGCTTTGAAATTGGTGAAGCGGATTTGGTGTTGCGGCGTCTTCGCTCAATACATAGACCTTTCACGCAGTGCATAATAATCTGCTTACAGACAAATGGTCTGCAGTAGCCAGTATGCCTTGGATCGCACGGGCTGACGAGGGGGTGCTTGGACAGCCAAGCAAGCTTTCAGATTTTCGCTATTTTCCAGTTCGTGGAGCGTCCGCCGTGTCTGGAATGGTCAAGTTCGGCGAGAACGGCCAATTGCTTGAGACTTCAGATCTCGGCGATGCAGTTCAGTCTGAAGATAGCGAACTTGTTGGATTGCTCGTCCAGGCATCGCAGAACAGATTTGAGATTTTGCTACCGTGCATGCGCGATATTGGATTGCACAGAATATACTGTCGGACTGACGGCGGACATGATGATAGTTTTTCGTGGATATCTCATGCGTTCCTTGAAGATGGGACGAAAGTTGGGCCAGAGGGGCTTTGCGAGCTCATGGCTGGGAGCCGATTTTTCAGCGTTGCAATGCGTTTGAAACTGAGCTGGGAAAATGACCATCGCTCTGACTGCACAGTTATACACGACACCTTGGAGATTGATTTATGCTCCTTGATGTGGAGCCAGTGGTCATTTGGAAACACATTCGGGTTGGGTGCATATAGTTTCTTTGGCGCTTATACCGTTGACTTGGCGGCTGGAATTATCCAAGCGGACCCGGATCCATTGCCTGTTGTCCGGCACATAATGATTTCGCAGTCATGAGTTGCAGTGAAATCGTCCAATAAAGCCGGGAAACCGGCAGACGGTCTCAATCATTACGAGGCCGATTGGTCGATTGAGTTTGATTATGCAAAGACGATTGCGCCTGTTTTAAATTGCAGTGCATATTCGCAATTGTTGCGGTTGTATCGGCCTTTGAATGCACTTTTCCACAAGTAAGGAATATTGCTGGACGTTTCTTATTGCAATGTCACGCAACCATCATTTTGCGCGAGTAACGACCGCTCCGTCAGTTAAGTCGTTATTTCAATCTCATATTTCATGAGGTGATAGACGGCTTTGGATGCGAGCGCTTAATGCCCTCTCTGGAGTGCCTGTATCCGTGTTTGGGGCAGCTGCGATTTTGGCCCGATTTCACCGCTTTCGAGCCGCTTTGCAGCTGTCCCACTGCCTCCTCCACGATTGGCTCTGGGGAATTGCTGCGGCGTGCAGAATTGCCGACATGAACTCTCGGTGTTCAATTCACAACAATCCTGCAGTTGGATGCTTTGCAGGACTTGTTTTTGGCTTGCCGACTCATTTGGGGCTCGCCTAGACAATAGACATGCGTCAGTCAACCGAGCGCATCATGCGTCTAGTCTGGGATCGCGTATTTCATCCTAACATCTGGTTTTGACAAAGAACCCTCGGTCGGTAACGGATGAAACCCGGAGGTTGCCGGTGCTTGCGATAATTGTACTGGTTACAGTGTTAGCTGTGTTGGGCAGCATGATCTGGTTGATTGCGCGTCAGGAGGCGAGGCAATTAAAATCTGTGGTCGGCTCCAAGGAATTTTCGGGTGGTCATAGGCTCGGCCCTAGCATATCATGGCTGGCCGTTGGAACCGATGACGTAAATCGACTGATCTCAACCCTCGGCCTCATTGATGTCCAGCGCTGCACTTGGAATTCGGGCGTTGCCGCTATCTATAAGGGCCGAAAATCCGACAAAACGGTCTTTGTGACTGCGCCGGCGCATGGCTGGGTACTCGTGTCTGGTGTTTCACTGCCTCAGCCTTTAGGTGCGGGTTTTGTCGATAAGACAACGCCGTTTTTGCTTGAGCTTAGTGAAGCATTTGGTGAGGTGCAGTACTTTTCCACGTTCCCGCAATTTGATCATTATGCATGGTTCAAAGTTGTGAACGGTCGGGTCGTGCGCGCCTTTGCAACCGGTGATGAAGGTGAGATTTGCAACGTAGGTCGCGTTACTGCTGCCGAGCAGATGCTCGGTTTAAAGTTCTTTGAGCTTCGTGGCGTCGATGAACGCGCCGGCGATGCAGGCGGCGCTATGATGCTGTCGCCTACCGAGGTACAGGTTCTAAGCTTGGCAGCGCGTTGGAGTATCGATCCGACCGGTGCTGCAGGGCACATCGACCAGTCAGATAACGCTGCTTGTTTCGTAGGAACATCTCCGTACACGTGGCGCTCAGAGCGGGTTGCGAAGAATCGCGCTGCTTAAAAAAGCTGCTGCGCCCCTGGGCCCATCAACCACCTTGCGCAATTTGACCTTGCGGGCTCTCCGGAGATCCAGGGGAATTTGATATGTTTTTTGAAGCTTGTTTTGTTTCTTTCACCCACTGATCCGGACGGGCGGAATGTACATGTTTTTACGCGCGCATTGATGGCGCGTTGAACGACCACTGCAGCGTCTGAACTTGCCCTTCTTGTCGAAGCACACGCGGACTTCTTTGAGCTGGTTCTTGTTTCCGCGCTTGCAAACGATCTGGATCATGCCGGCGCCAATCTTTGGATTGGCCTCCTCAAAGTCGCGAACAAGATCTTCAGGGCGTAAAAGAAACGCGCGCGTTGGTGTCTGATACCGCTTAGGGATTTTGACTTTGTTGAAGAGTATGCGGCTGGCTTTGAAGTAATCAGAAGCATTGTAGCCGGAGCACGTTCCGTGCTTGCGATACTCATGGATGATCAACCCGCGGCTTGGCATAATGTCCATCATTCCATTGATGACGTTATTTGGAACGAACGGCTTGCTGCGTGTTCGGCAGGACTCTGGGTATCCTATCTCGTATTGTGGCCAGAGGCCGTGAAGGACAAGCGCAAACGGCCGGCTACGATTGCGTCCGCATTGCGTGTCGTTGCGGCCGCGCGAATTGTCTTCGCAGTGGGTCGGGCTCCAACTTAAAACGAGCTGATAGTAATCAAAACGGCCGGCAACGTGCTCGCCACGATTGGAATGGCGCTGCGCTTTAGCTGGCAAGCCAAGCGTGCTTGTGACTAGTGCAACTACAACTATACGAAACAGGTTTTTCAAGCCCATTGCGACTACTCTCCAAATTGTTCTTTGGTGAAGGGGCAGCGTCACCCAGATTTATGGCCAAGCTTCGACAGTTCATCAATGATCCTGACCCAGGATCGTGCGCCCTTTTTGAAGCTCTTTAAATTATACTTCTCGTTTGGTGAGTGGATGCGGTCATCATCCAGTCCAAAGCCAACCAGGAGGCTGTCCATACCCAGGGCTTCCTTGAAGGATGTCACGATGGGAATGGAACCGCCACAGCCCATAAGCACGGCGGGCGTCTCCCATTCCTGCTCAAGTGCCGTTGCAGCTGCCTTTATTGGAGCGGCTGTCGTGTCAAAACCGATTGCCCTGCCAGAGTGACGATAGAGAAACTCTATTTTGCAATCTGATGGGATCTGCCTCTTGAGATGGGCCTCGATGTTGTCCAGGACGGCCTCAGGGTCTTGATCCGGGACAAGACGGCAGGTGATCTTTGCTGATGCCTGGGCCGGTATAATGGTTTTGCTGCCGGTTCCCTGATAGCCACCGGTGACGCCGTTGAATTCCAGCGTCGGGCGTGTCCAGATCTGCTCAAGGGTGGACCTGCCGGTTTCACCTGCCGGTTGACTGAGGCCTATGTTGCCGAGAAAATCGGAGTCATTGAAATTCAGCGCGTTCCATTGCTCAGCTTGGGCGGTGCTCAGTTCAGCGACACCATCATAGAAGCCGTCAACAGCAACACTTCCATCGTCGTTGTGAAGGGAGGCCATGGCTTTTGCGAGAACCCTGATCGGGTTGGCGGCCGGCCCGCCATACATTCCGGAATGAAGATCCCGGTCTGGGCCGTGCACGACGATCTCAGTGGCAGCCAGTCCGCGCAACATCGTGGTAACGGCCGGGGTGTCTTTGTCCCATTGGCCGGTGTCACACACGAGCGCAAAGTCAGCTTTCAATTGGTCTTTGTAGCCTTCAAGAAAGGCAGGCAGACTTGGACTGCCGGTTTCTTCTTCACCTTCCAGGAGAACGGAAATGGCACATGGTGTGTCGCCGGTAGCTTCGCGCCAAGCCCTGATAGCTTCTAAGAAGGTCAGAAGTTGGCCTTTATTGTCCTGGGCGCCGCGGGCGACAATGATCTGACCATTTGCTAGGTCATCAACCAGAGCTGGTTCGAAAGGATCTTGTGTCCATAAATCCAACGGATCGGGTGGTTGAACATCGTAATGACCGTAAAAGAGAACATGGGGCGTGCCTTCGGGCACCGAATCACGGTCATGTGCGACCACCATTGGATGGCCCTCGGTTTCAATGACCGAGGCCTTAAAGCCAATTGTGTTCATAAGGTCCGAGCACCAGTTGGCAGCCGTTTTGCAATGCTCTGCGTATTGTGGGTCAGTTGAAATGCTTTGGATCCGCAGCAATTCAAACAGGCGATCAAGTGCTGCCTGGTTGTTTGCGTCAACTTTGCTCAGAACAGTATAGGTCTGGTTTGTCATTCAGTTCTCGTTCGCATGGACGGCTGTTGAGTGAGGTTGGCATTAGTCTTAGTGGTATTGTCGCGCATTAGAAAGTCGTAGTGACGCTGATCCAACGATCGATTATGTTGCGCTGCAGCATTGGCCCCAAGCTTTATATTCAGCCTGCGGTCTCTGTCTGGACGTCTATCTCGTGAGCCTTTTGGGGGGGCGACATGGCTGACAAATCCGTATTCTACTTTGGTGATGGAACCGCCGACGGGCAGGCTGACATGCGCAACCTGCTTGGTGGCAAAGGTGCAAACCTTGCGGAGATGGCGAGCATTGGTTTGCCAGTGCCGCCTGGTTTCACAATTACGACCGAAGTCTGTACGGCCTATTATGATAATGACCGCAAATTCCCGGATACGCTTGCGGCCGAGGTCGAAGCTGAATTGTCGCGGGTTGGCGAAGCCGTAGGTATGACGTTTGGAGGTGCGGACAACCCGCTCCTGGTTTCAGTGCGTTCCGGCGCTCGTGCCTCCATGCCAGGTATGATGGATACAATCCTCAATCTTGGCTTGAACGACGCGACTGTGGCAGGTCTCGCCAGCCGATCGGGCGATGAGAGATTTGCCTACGATAGCTATCGCCGTTTTATTCAAATGTATTCTGATGTCGTGCTCGAGGTCGACCACGGTATTTTTGAAGATGTTCTCGATACGCTGAAGAACGAGACGGGCAAGTACAACGACACCGAGTTGACTGCCGCCGACTGGAAGGAAATCGTTGCCGAGTATAAGGCGGCGGTAAAGACCGAAACAGGTGCAGACTTCCCTCAAGATCCTCACTCCCAGTTGTGGGGTGCGATATCAGCGGTGTTTGGTTCCTGGCGCAATGCCCGTGCATATACCTACCGGCGCCTGCATGGTATTCCTGAAAGCTGGGGAACTGCGGTCAATGTGCAGGCCATGGTATTCGGCAATATGGGTGAGAGCAGTGCAACGGGCGTTGCATTCACGCGGAACCCTTCGACTGGCGACAAAGAGATCTACGGTGAGTTCCTTGTTAATGCGCAGGGCGAAGATGTCGTTGCCGGGATACGGACGCCCCAGCCATTGACGGAAGCAGCCCGTGTAGCTGCGGGTGAAACATCACCATCCCTTGAGGTGTTGATGCCGGAGACTTACCAGCAGTTGGCCGGTGTGTTTCAGACACTGGAGTCCCACTACCGCGATATGCAGGATATCGAATTCACGATTCAAGACAGCAAGCTTTGGATGCTGCAGACACGATCTGGGAAGCGGACGGTGAATTCTGCATTGAAGATCGCGGTTGATCTGGCGAACGAAGGTGTGATCAGTGAAGACGAGGCCGTGATGCGGGTTGATCCCGCAGCGCTTGATCAGCTGTTACATCCGACGATTGCTCCAGATGCTGAAAAGCTGGTTGTTGCGACTGGACTGCCCGCGTCGCCTGGTGCTGCTTCTGGCGAGATCGTCTTCAATTCTGATGAAGCTGAAGCCCTGAAAGCGCAGGGCAAGAGCGTTATTCTGGTGCGCGTTGAGACCAGTCCGGAAGATATCCACGGGATGCATGCAGCAGCGGGCATTTTGACGACGCGGGGTGGCATGACCAGCCACGCTGCTGTTGTGGCGCGTGGGATGGGACGGCCCTGTGTGTCCGGTGCCGGCGCGCTGAAGATTGACTACGCTGCGGCGACGATGACTGTCATGGGGGAGGTCTTCAACAAGGGAGATATCATTACCATTGATGGCGCCACAGGTGAGGTGCTGAAAGGCTCAGTCAAAATGCGGCAACCGGAGCTGTCCGGTGATTTCGGAATTCTCATGGGCTGGGCTGACAAGGCGCGCAAGCTTGGTGTTCGTACGAATGCAGATACGGCGCGTGACGCGGAGCAGGCCCGCCAGTTCGGAGCTGAGGGTATTGGTCTATGCCGTACCGAACATATGTTCTTCGAAGAAGATCGTATTCTCGCCATGCGCGAAATGATCTGCTCGGAAAATGAGACCGGGCGCCGGGCCGCATTGGCAAAGATCCTTCCGATGCAGCGCCAGGACTTTGTCGAACTCTTCCGGATCATGGCCGGTCAACCAGTTACGATACGCCTGCTCGATCCGCCGCTGCATGAATTCCTGCCGCATGGTGATCAAGAGCGTGAGGGTGTTGCTGCTGCCCTCGGTATACCAGAAAGCAAGTTGCGCGAACGTCTGGCTGAGTTGCACGAAGTTAACCCGATGCTTGGTTTCCGTGGATGTCGCCTAGCCTTGCGCTACCCTGAGATTACCGAGATGCAGGCGCGTGCAATCTTTGAGGCGGCTATTGCCGTCAAAGGAGAGACAGGCAAGGCGGTGACTGCAGAAGTGATGATCCCGTTGGTTGCCTACCGCAAGGAGTTCGACATCCTCGCAGCTGTTATCCGAAAGACGGCCGGGGCGGTTGAAAGCGAGACCGGTGAGAAGATTGATTATCAGATAGGAACGATGATCGAACTGCCGCGCGCCTGTCTGATGGGAGCGGAAATTGCATCGGGTGACGAGGGGGCAGAATTCTTCTCGTTCGGTACCAACGATCTGACACAGACCTGCCTCGGCCTATCGCGGGATGATGCTGCTCCTATCCTGACAGACTACGAAGCCCAAGGGATCTTCGAAGTCGATCCGTTTATCTCGATTGACCCGGAAGGTGTGGGTGAGTTGGTCCGCATTGGCCATGATCGGGGGCGTGGTGTCAGGCCCGACCTTAAGGTCGGCATATGTGGCGAACACGGAGGCGATCCCGCATCGGTTGGGTTCTGTCATGAGGTGGGGCTGAACTACGTGTCTTGTTCGCCGTATCGCGTGCCGGTCGCACGGCTTGCAGCCGCTCAGGCTGCCATTTCAGAAAGCAGCAAGGCTTAAGAACTTTTCTGCTTGGCGGTGCGTGAGGCGGATTACACGTGGTCAGACATGGTGTCTTCTTCGTCCAGGGTCGGGCGGCGTGGCCGTGTGCCCTTGATGCGCGGCAGGAGCAATAGGATCAGCAGAGTTGGAGGGATTAAAAAGGTCCAGGCCAACCAGACGGAGACGTCGCGGTTCTTGATGCCGGCCAGGACTGCCCCAAGGATGCCGGAAATGATCATAATGCCGCCGACGATAGTGATGAGAGCGATGGTCGTCATCTAAGTGCCTATTATTTACGAGTTCAATGGTTGGCGTTCGCTGCTGGGTTGGTACACTTATCCATTCCTGATCATGTCACGATTCCATGTGGTGATTGAATCTGGCGGAATTGTGCATAACGCCATATTGTCCGGACTTTATTCGTGGTTTGCGAGCGAGAGGCCGGGCATATGGTAAAGATCGGATATTTGTTGCCGACGCGTGAAGGCGTGATGGAAGGGCGGCATGCCGCCCGGCCGGTTGTTGATCTCGCGGTGCAGGCTGAAGAAGCTGGACTAGATTCGGTTTGGATTGGCGATTCGGTCACCGCTAAACCCCGCCACGATCCATTTACGATGTTGGCTGCGATTGCGGCGCGCACGGAGCGCGTCAACATGGGCACAGCTGTGCTTTTGCCGATCCTGCGCAATCCCGTGCTGTTGGCGCAGCAGCTTGCAACGATTGACCAGTTGTCAGAAGGTCGTCTGATCGTCGGTATTGGCATCGGGCAGGATAGCCCCCCAATCCATAATGAATTCTCTGCGGTTGGTGTGCCGTTCGAGAAGCGTATTGGCCGACTGATGGAAGGGCTGCGACTTTGCAAGGCGCTTTGGACCGGAGAGCCTGTTACTCATGATGGGCGATGGTCGTTCAAAGATGTGACCCTCGGGCCGGTGCCGCATCTTAAAGGTGGACCACCTATCTGGGGCAGTGGGAGTGTTGGGCCGGCAATTGATCGATGTGCAAAGCACTTTGATGGTTGGTTTCCGTCAGGTCCGTCCGACAGTTCCGTTTGGGCAGAGCAATTGGCGCAATTGCGTTCGACAGCCAAGGACGCTGGTCGCGCCGATGATGCTGTGACGGCAGCGGCTTACCTGACACTATCGATCAATGAGAACCAAGATGCTGCGGATGCCGCGCTCGATCATTATTTGGAGAGCTACTACAAGGTGCCTGCAAAAGGTATTCGCAAGTATCAGGGTTGCTATGCGGGTGGGTTGGCTGGTGCCGAGGCTTGGCTGCGTGGATTTGCCGATCGTGGTGCGCAGCACATAAGCCTCAGGATTATTGGCGATCACACCAAGAACATTCCAATTGCTGCGGAACTCAAGCAAAGCCTGACCATCTAGTGCTGTGAGGTGTGGAGTGCCTTGAGATCGACTTGCCTTTGATTGGGAGCCAAAGCACGATCGGTTTCAAGGCTGAAGGGAAGCAATATGGTCACTGCTAAAACGCACCTGATGTTCCAGGGAAATGCGGAAGAAGCCGTTACGTTATATTCGGCTGTGTTTCCTGAGTTCCAGGTTCACGGCATTTAGGAGTACGGTAACGGTGAGGGTGGCGAGCCTGGCGCTTTTAAGCTCGCCCGTGCCTCATTGGCGGGGCATAAACTGCAGATGTTCGATAGTCCGCCAGTGCATAAATTCAGCTTGACACCTTCAATCTCGCTGTATGTCGATTTCAGTTCTGAAGATGAGATTACGGTTGCTGCCGATAAGCTTGCCGACGGGTGTACTGTTATGATGCCGCTCGGGAACTACGGGTTTAGTGAGCAGTTTGCCTGGATTGAGGATCGGTTTGGTGTGTCGTGGCAGCTCAATCTTCCGAGCGCGGTTGCCGGGTAGGGATGTCAGTTGGGCATGTTGCTTTCACGAGTTGGCTGATCTTGCCATGAATACCATTAGTCTGTGTCGTCAACGCGTTTTCCGGCGTGCATGATTTCGGTCAACGTGCGTTGTGCACCTAGGTTGGATCGTAGGTTGAGGCCTGTGAGTGTCATGGACTGACGTTTTGCCATGCTCTCGACAGCATCAGGATAGTCTTCTCTGAAGTGAGCGCCTCGGCTTTCCTTCCNGCGAAGCGCAGCTTCNGTTATNAAGCGGGCCGTCGTTGCAGCATTTTTTACAACATCATCATCTTGTCCGGCGGCTTCNATGTCCTGAAGTTCCGTGAGGGCTGAACGAAGATCGTCCTGGTTGCGCACAACCCCGACATTCATGGCCATGGTATCGCGGATGAGACCNAGAGCCATTTCGCGTGCGTCGACATCGCGAAGAGTATCCGCTTTGACTCGTTCTATGGAAATTTTACGTGGCTTGATGTGGNCCCTCGCATCAGCGGCTGCGCGCTCACCAAAGACAACGGCCTCAAGGAGTGAATTAGATGCCAGGCGGTTGGCTCCGTGGAGACCTGTCGATGCGGTTTCGCCGACAGCCCAGAGGTTTGCAACGGTTGTTCGCCCATAGCTGTCAGTTTTGATGCCACCCATATGGTAATGCTCGGCAGGAACAACGGGGATCGGCTCATTGACCGGGTCAATACCAGCGGCCTTGCAGCGGTCATAAACGACTGAGTAGCGGTTGGGGAAGTCGGCGCCGATTGCGGTGCGGCAATCGAGGAATGCGCCGTTGCCGGATTGGATTTCAGTATGAACGCCTCTGGCNACGATGTCTCTCGGGCCAAGCTCACCATCGCGGTGATGAGCTAGCATGAACCGTTCACCTGCATCATTGATGAGTGTCGCGCCTTCTCCCCGAAGTGTCTCGGTTGCAAGTGGGATTGGCATGACATTGACGTCGATGGCGGTTGGATGGAATTGAACAAACTCACTGTCAGCGATTGCGGCACCAACCTGTGCAGCGAGGGCGATACCGCCGCCGCGAGACGTCATTGGGTTGGTCGATCGGGCGTAGAGCGCGCCAACGCCACCGGTAGCCAAGATTACAGCATCCACATCCGCTAAGATTTGGTGTGCGGCAGGATCTCCTGGTTGCTCCATTGTCAATCTGAATCGGCCGGCCTCGTTCGTGGCGATGTTGTTGACGGTCAAATNTTCCAGGAGGTTGATCGANGGCGTNGTCCTGACNGTCGCGATGACCGCATCCATGATAGCGCGTCCTGCACCATCACCGGCCNCGCGAACAACGCGTCTGGCTGAATGCGCAGCTTCTNGCGACAGCACCAGCTTATCTTGCAGATCTTTGTCAAANGGAACACCGTAAGCCAGNAGATCCGTGACCCGGCTNCCGGCTTCACTTGCAACGAGATTTGNAATCTCGACATCTACTATTCCAGCACCAGCATTNATGGTGTCGCNTGCGTGTGCNTCTGGGCTATCGCNTTCCCCTACAGCTGCNGCNATGCCACCTTGTGCCCAGACGCTTGATGCGCCTTCGCCAAGCGGTGCGGCTGCGATGACAGTGACTGGCAATGGCGCAAGGCGTANTGCAGTGAAGAGGCCGGCAAGACCTGCCCCAACGATGACGATGCTTGAGGTTGTCTCAGNTTTGGTCATCGNGTAGGTGGTCTTCCCTNTAGAAGCGGCGTTGAATATCGCATGTTGCGCGGAAGTCATCCAAATTAATCACGCACTTATGCGGTGGCAGTTCTTTCATGCTGCATGATTAGGCCGCTGTCGAGTGCAGCCGCNATTATCATCTGTTTTGTGTGTGGGCAAAGACGGCAGCACGCTATGAATCCGCCTGCTGGAGGTTCAATGGCTGCTCGTTAANTGTGATCTATGGCTCGGGTGATGGTGGTGCGAATAAGGGCGGTCGCAAATCAGGAAGGCAACGCCGAGTATTGGAATGATATCGCTANAATGCGTTCGATTTCGAGCTTGGTGGCCTATTTCTTCGGCCGGAGACCGCTCATGACACGGTTGCATGCGACGGCAGCACGAGAAGCAATTTGGATTGCTGCTTTGATACGGATGTGCATGAGGCAGGCGTCCATATCGGTCTGTGACCGACNTGTGCGTTGCACTTGAGCGTTGTGAAACCTGCAAGCGCATCGCACACATATATTTTTAAGGCAGCTAACTGCTAGTGCCGTCCAGCTTTGACACGGACACCCGGTGCTGGTCGTTCGAGCACAACCTCCTTGCGGAAGTGGTACAGCTTTGCTGGCCGACCGCCGGTCTTTACTCGGAGTTGGCCGGTTGGCTCAACGAGCCCGGCACTTTCGACAAGACGTCGGAAGTTCTGCTTATGAAGATGTGGGCCAAGAATGGCTTCCACTGTTTTCTGTAANTCGAACAGTGTGAATTCTTCTTCCATTAGTTCGAAGATCACTGGACGATACTTGATTTTGGCTCGTGTCCTTGCAATCGACGTTGCCAGGATGCGGCGATGATCGTACCGCATGGGTAGACCGAGCACTGGAGCATCGTTCCATTGTCCTGCAGCAGCACGACCATCCCTGCGAGCTTCGTCGATCAAGCCAGCATCATAAAGGATCTCGTAACGCTCAAGTACTTTTTCTTCGTCCCATGATCCACCATCAATGCCGAACGCTATACGGAGCCGCTGCATACGGTCCGCTGGCCGTCTAGGTGATACCGTTGGTTGTGGCAGCTGTGCCCAGTCAATGAGCAGTGGTTCGATGAGATCTTGAAGGATCGCCGGCTTACCATTGCGCCAGTCTTCCCAAGGGAAATAATCGTACCAGCCGCGCCACTGCGCATTCCCGAGTTGCTCGTCCTCAAGGGGACGGGTCAACGCGAGGTAGCCGATTGAAACGACATGTGGTGTTTCGTCGGTCGCCTGAGCATGGCGGCCGCGATCACCAAATGTATAAAGTTGCTCAACATAACCGAGTTCGAGATTTGATTGTTCTCGAACCCAGTCTCGCGAACCAATTTCTAGAGTACGGTGATTGATTGGTGAAAAGGGCCCCGATGGCAGGGCGTCAACAAATGCTCGGCCGCCCTGGCCACTCTTTACAACCAATACCTGCGGAGCATCATCTCGTACTGAGATGATGGCTGCACTCAGGCCAATTTCAATTGTAGAAGTTTCAGTTCTGCCTACCGGTTCAGGCATGGTGTCGCTTGATATGCTCTGCACAGGCTCGGCGTGATTCAAGTCCATTGTCATCGCGTCTCTCCAAAAGCGAATTGACGTGCGTGGAGCTTAGTTTCGATGATGGCATATTTGGGAACAAGGCTTGTTCCTAGTTGGGCAAAATCAAGATTTGGGCGTTAGAGGCCGCATAGCAGCCTTGCGTCAGGCGGGCAGCTAACTGACAATATGCGCTAGACTGAATGGCTCGCCCGACAATCTGGCCTCACCACGACCTATGGTCGTAACGGCTTGGCGCATGCGTCCGGACCGTTGCATGTGTTTATCGGCGAGAGCCACCATGCGAGAGTTTGGCGTTGCGGTCGCTGATGCTGCTCGCAGTTGAGCTGCAATGACACGCTCGTCTGTCTTTGCATTGAGTTGACATAGCGCGATAAAAGCTGCTGCTGACGACCGGCTGATGCCTGCAAGACAGTGGATTACCATTGCGCTGCTCGCGTTCCAATGTCCGATAAATGTCAGTAGTTCTTCGATGTGGTTGCAGGTTGGCTCGACGAGGCCGGGCTGCGGTTCGACGATATCGTTGACGGCAATCTTGAGATGATTTTGTGGCTCTATACCTGATGGCGTTTCTGGTATTGACCACGGATTTATCGCCGAAACGACGTGAGTTGCTTTTGTCTTAGCCACCACTGTTTCGAGAGCTGCTAGAGAGCAGACATGAATTCGATGATCCGGGTCACATTTGAGCGCCATGATGAAGCTCGCATCGTTGCTTGTTCTGTCAAACAACTCACTTCGCATTGTGGTGCGATACGCGTCTTTATATGAGTTGGAGTGATTTCATGTCAGTTGCAAGACAAACGATTGTGTTAGGCGCTCAACTCAGCAAACTTGGTTAAGAATCTTTCTTGGGCGAGTCCTGTCGGCCACGGATTTAGAGCGTTGAGGCGGTCCTGGAGGTCATTCGGCAGTTGTGATGGACGACCGAATATCTGATCTGCTTCATCTGCCGAGAACCCAGCCAGGACCTTGGCTTCATAATAAGCTGCAACCGCATCAGCTGACTTGATCAACTTGTTAGCTTGCTCATCCATTAGACCGGGAAGCCCGAATCGAATGTGGATTGCAGAGAGAAGTCGGTTTTCGAAATTCTTGTAGTCGAAACCGATGGCGGATTTGAATGGACTGATGAGGTCGCCGACGACGTATTCCGGCGAGTCATGGAGAACAGCAGCCAGTCGAATTGGTTGTGTCACGTCTGGTGACAATGAGATTACGATGTCCTCGACAATCAGAGAATGCTGCGCCACGGAGAGTGCGTGTTCGCCAANCGTCTGACCATTCCAGCGCGCCACCCGAGCGAGGCCGTGTGCAATATCAGAAATTTCGATATCGACCGGTGTGGGGTTGAGGAGATCCAGACGGCGGCCGGATAACATGCGTTGCCAGGCGCGAGGGGCAGGGTTCTTGGTCATTGTGCGAACGATGATCGTTGTCAGTTCTGAAATCCGAAGACGCTTATATCGCCCCGTCTTCTCGTAATGTCGAGATCTCGCTGTCTGTCATGCCCAACCAGTCATGCAGTACAGCGTCTGTGTGTTGCCCGACACGCGGGCTCGGTGTGGTCGTGACTTTGTCCGCGCCGTGAAATCGCAATGGACTGGTGGGAACGACGATACGCCCGTATTCCGGATGGTCAATCCACTCCAGCATGCCGCGTTCGTGCATATGCGGGTCATTTGTGACTTCTACAAGATCGCGAACTGCGGCAACGGGCAGGCGATGTTTGCGTGCGTGCTCCATGATCTCGGCGCGGTTTCGTGTGCGTGACCAGGCNTCGACCAACGCATCTGTCTCTTCCATGTTGGCAACACGTGCCTTGTTGGAGTTGTAGCGTGGATCATCCAACAGGTCTTCGCGGTCCATGATTTTGAGTAGGCCTTGCCAGTGAACTTCTTTCACACAGTTGATTGCGATGTGGCCGTCTTTTGCTTCGTAGACATTGTAGGGGCAGACTGACANGCCTCCATGTTTGTTCGCGGTGCGTGGTGGCGGTGCCCCATCTTGCGAGNACAGCATGCCTAGGTTGGAAGCCAGGGCTGGAAATACTGCTTCCTGCATTGCTACTTCAACAAGACGGCCTTTGCCCGTCACAGACCTCTCGTAGAGCGCCGTCATGACAGCGCCGTAGAGGTGGATGCCGGAAAGAAAATCGACGACGGCTGCGCCGCATTTCATTGGTGGCCCGTCAGGAAAACCGGTAACGCTCATCGTGCCGGAGGTTGCCTGGATTGTGAGNTCCATGGCCATCGCGTCGCGGTCTGGNCCTGTCAGCCCGTAGCCGGTACCGGANGCATAGATNAGACGTGGGTTGANCTCGCGGAGAACTTCCCAGCCGACACCGAGCTTGTTCATGATGTNCGGCGTGAAATTCTCNAGAAGAATATCTGCTTGGCGAACCATGTCCTTCAGGAGGTTCTTGCCAGCGTCGGTCTTGAGATTGAGAGTGATCCCGCGCTTGTTGGAGTTCAGCATGGCGATAGGAATGCCTGCACCACGAGAAGCGGCNGCTCGCTGGCGCATGGGTTCGCCTTGCAACGGTTCGACCTTAACGACATCAGCGCCGGCCTTGGCCATCAGGAGTGTGGCATAGGGGCCTTGATAGATCTGGCCAAAGTCGATCACGCGGACACCGGCGAGTGGTAGATTTGGTCGGGCGTTTTCCGTGTGATGCTTTGTGTCAGTCATGAATTGGCCTCTCGTGCGGCATCGATGTCATTTGTACGAACCACCCAGCAGATCACGAGCAATGATCAGCCGTTGCACCTCGTTCGGTCCTTCGCCGACACGGCGAATGCGCATCTCACGATACCAGCGCTCGAGTGGCAGGTCTTTTGTCATGCCCATGCCGCCAAAGATCTGCATCGATCGGTCNACGACNCGGCCTCCGGCTTCACTGGCAACGAGTTTNGCCATCGCTGCTTCCGTGCGAAAGGGTTCGCCGCGTTCTGCTTTGGCGGCCGCATCAAGTGTCAGCCAGCGACTTTGGCGAATGTCNAACTCATTGTCGATGATCATCGACTGAATCATCTGGCGGCTTGCGAGTGGGGCGCCGAATGTTTCGCGTTCCTTCGAATAGGCGATCGCCATCTCCTGCGCTTTCACCGCAATGCCAATGCAGGCTGCAGCGTATGGGATGCGCTGGCGGCTCAAGCGATCGTTGGCGATGGCGAAGCCACGGTTCACTTNACCGAGGACATTTCGATGTGGGACGCGAAGATCTTCGAAGGCCAGCTCTGTCGCGTAGTGACTGGAGCGCAANGTGTGAACCACGCGGCGGACGTGGAAGCCAGGCATGTCTGTGTCGACGATGAAGCAGGTCACACCGTTGCGGCCCTGCTCNGGNTCGGTACGCGCNAAGACCAACCCAAAATGAGCTTNGTCGGCGCCGCTGATCCAGAGCTTGGATCCGTTGATGATCCAATCATCACCATCCTTGACGGCACGNGTCTGGATGGCGCGGGCAGGGTCGCTACCGCCTGAAGGCTCGGACAGTCCGAAGAAGCCGCGTTTCTCGCCGCGCAGGACGGGACGAAGATAACGTTCTTTCTGGTCTTCGGTTGCTTCGTAAAGCTGAGCCAGGCCCATTGCGCCGAAGACGCCGTANCAGGGAACNTAGAGGCCAGCACGGTGCTGNGCCATTTCGATGGCGATCAAAGNGCGGGTGACGAGGTCAATGCCGGGACCGCCATACTCNGCGGGTATATCGAGGCCNTNGAAGCCCATGTCCTGGACCTTGGCGCGTAACCGTTCGAAATCTTCCGGTGGCAACTCGCTGGCATCAGGATCCAGCGTTTCTTCGAGTGGAATGATCTCTTCGCGCACAAAGCGTCGTATCTGGTCGACAATGAGTTGTTGTTGTTCGGTTGGTTGCAAGTCCATACGTGGAGTCCTGGCGGAATGTTGTGTTGTCACTCAGAGCGGGCTGAGGCGGCCGAGATTGTGCGGCGGGTTGGCTTGGTTCTCAATTGGCAGGTGCCCGTGANCGGCCTGATGCAGCATTANTAGTTCGCGGTAGCGGGTTTGATATTGCGTCGTGATTTCCACTCGNAATTTCGTTGCANGNTGCGGNGGGGCGGCTGCAATATCTTGCAGGATGCCACGCAGCCCGAACAGCGAGCGACCGCCTGCAAAGCCAATGGCGACGATCTCATCATCATCGTTTGCGAGTTGATAGACGCCGAGCTGACCAGGTAGCCTAGTTGTTATCTCAAGAGTGAGGGGCTGCCAGGGCTTTGTCATTCGGATGGACATGTCGGCCCCTATCGTTCCTGGAAGTTCGGTTTGCGTCTTTCAAGGAATGCGGCGATACCTTCACGGGCATCTTCACTTTCTCGTACCGTCCCCAAGACTTTATCGAGGTCGTCATGCTGGATGTCGTCACGGAATTCCATCTGGCGAACGAGTACGGATTTGATTGCTTTAAGTGCCATAGGAGCATTGGCAGCAATACGATCGACGACCTTTTGCGTGACGGCGTCCAGTTCATCGGGTTCCGCAAGGTGTGAAATGATGCCGAGTTTGTAAAATTCTTCGGCTGAGAGGGGATCGCCAAGAAACAAAATGCGGCGTGTTGCGACGGGGCCAGCGACCTCTTGCAGTTTCTTGCAGAGAAACCAACTGGGCGCCAGGCCAAGCTGTGCTGGTGACATTCCGAACTTGGCGGTTTTGCTGGCGATGACGAGATCGCAGTGAAGTGCTAGTTCATTTCCACCTGCTATGGCGGCACCTTGAACCTTACCGATAACAGGCAACGGGAAAGTTTCCATTGCGTGCAGCATTTGTTCAAATGGCTTGATGCCGCTGGCCGTGCCGTCTCTCTCGCGCAAGTCGATACCGGCACTGAAAACGGTTCCTTCAGCTTCGACGAGCACTAACCGCTCGCCGGGCCTAGGTGGGATCGTAAACGCTTCGGTGAGAATGGAGATCATTTCCGGATTGAGCGCGTTTCGCTTTTCCGGTCTGGTGAGGCGGACATGTCGTACCGCGCCTTCAATTTTGAATTCTGCGACGGCCATCGCATTCCTCCAGTCAAATCCACCCAGCGTCGACCGGGCATTATCTGCAGGATGGTAGTGGGGTGGAGTGCCAGTGACCAGTGGGTTGGTTGGGCCTGCTATTGGATATCAGCTAAACCTGCCAACTATTCGCGACGTGATGCGTGAAGTTTGCGTTTGGTTGCGTTGGAATTGATGGGATGGGTTGTTCGTTTTTGGTCTGTCGAGTGACCAGGAGCCTGCCCGATCGTGTCACGATCACTGCTGCCGTTTGAACTAAGGTGTAGTTCAAAGCGACCAGCGTCGTGCCAAGATGCGAATTGAGTTAACCGCCATCTGATAGGATTGTCTGGGTGCTTGGGATGACAATCGGATTGTCGGATGCACCATTAAGTTCTCCAAGAAGCGCAGTCTTCCAGAGTGGCCAATGCGGNAAAGACAGTGCCGTGGATCTGTGCNGTGTTACGNNNGCTCAATGGATCTTGCTATTGGCGTACNGCTCTCGACTGCGCGNAGAACAATTGCGTTGCTGNGCGCCATGCGTTCAAGGCNNTCNTTTGNNGTNGTTATTTTNCAGCCGTGTGCAATAGCATTGACCTGCTCTACCGTGAGNGATTTGCCATCAAGTTTAATTGCGGTGGTCATGGCGAATGCCAAAGGCTCGGGGCTTGATGTGTTTTTCAATCAATTCAAGCCCNTTNACTTGAACTTAAAATTGCGTTGGATTTTCGCGCACGGTTCATGTCGGAAGCAATCAACAATGTGGTCATTGACCATCCCTACAGACTGCATAAAGGCGTAGGCCGNAGTCGGGCCAACGAAACGAAAGCCTTTTGACTTGAGCCCCTTGGACATTTGTTTCGAGATGTCTGTCTGGGCCGGAATATCNCCCATTGCCTTGGGCTTGTTGATAATCGGCTTGTAGTCGACAAAGCTCCAAATGAAGTCGGCGAAACGACGTTCTTTCTCAAGCTCNAGATAGGCTTTGGCGTTGTGTATGGTTGCTTCGATCTTNAGCCTATTGCGCACAATGCCTTCATCGTTCATCAGGCGATCGAAATCTTTGTCCTTATAGCGCGNGATTTTCTTGGGGTCGAAGTTGTGAAATGCNCGGCGGAAGTTCTCGCGCTTCTTGAGTATGGTGATCCATGATAGCCCGGACTGAAAGCCCTCGAGGACCATNTTCTCGAATAACTCGATGTCACCTGTTTTCGGTACGCCCCATTCTTCATCGTGGTAGCGAGTGTACTCCGGATCTTCGACTTTTGGCCAGCTGCAACGGATGACGTCTTTGGACTTTGTTTGTGCCTTGGTCATCAGTATTCGGCAGCCTTTCCTGTTGTGATATCAAACTTGATCCAATCGGGTTGCTCTATCGTGAGCTCCGCGTTTCCTGCAGTCAACGGAAGTGACTTCCCGGCAGCTTCGTGAGCGCGATCTAATCGGATAAGTGCGAGGCCACGTGCATGAGATACGGAGCTGACAGTGCCGATACTAGCTTCGCCCGCAGTGACACNCGCTCCGCTTTCGAGATCCGATGTGGCTTTCACGGGGACAATCCGTTTGCGGGCTGTTCCGCGATGTTGCATGCGACTGACGACTTCCTGTCCGATGTAACAACCCTTGCGGAAATCAACGCTATGCAGTTGGTCGTAGAGGGCTTCGTGCGGGAAGGTATCGCCCAGGGCATAGTCCAATTCGGCCTCAGGTACTCCGATCATTATGCGGTGTGCATGATAGTCCTCTACGGAGACTGGCTGGCCCGGTAGCTCTGATACGCGATCTTTGGGTAGAATGAGACGTTGACCGAGATCGCCATTGCGCGGATCTGAGTAACTCAGTACCCCGCCAGGTGCATCAAGTTGTGCCCCCCANGCAACCATCACTGTCAATTGCTCTGACTGATCTTCGAACGCTACGTCTGCGCGAAGGCGGTAGAGCGTGAGGCGCTGAATGAGCGAGNGGATGCGCTCTTTTGCTGTCTCCAGGAGAAGATCTTCGCCTTCGCGAACAAGAAAGAAGTCAAACTGGATTTTGCCTTGAGGGCTTAAAAGGCCACTATGGATGGCCGGATGATCCTTCAGGCGCGCAAGATTGTTGGTAANGATACCGTCTAGNAGTTTGATNGCATCTGGTCCGGAGATCCGGATAATGCCGCGATTTTCGAGGTGCGCCAGTTTTGCTGTCGACATGTTGCTTCCCGGCTGGCTGTGAAATTGGTAGCTCCTAAGTAAGATGCGTGCTCTTAACTGGCAAGCCAGCGGTAATTAAGTTGANCAGGTGGGCGCGCCTGTTGGGGAGGATAAGATGGCAGACACCTATGATATGATCCTGAGGGGCGCAACGGTCGTCAATCACGATGGAACCGGGGAACGTGATGTTGCCGTTCGGGATGGCAAGATCGCTGCTATCGGTGGTTTGAACAACGCTAGTGCGGCTGATGAGATCAATTGCGCCGGTCTGCATGTCCTGCCGGGTGTCATCGATAGTCAGGTCCACTTCCGTGAGCCAGGTCTCGATCACAAGGAGAATCTGGAGACTGGTAGTCGTGCGGCGGTCATGGGTGGTGTCACAGCGGTCTTTGAAATGCCAAACACCGTGCCTCTCACGACAACCGAAGAAACTTTGGCAGACAAGGTTTCGCGCGCACGCCATCGCATGTTTTGTGATTTTGCATTCTATGTCGGTGGCACACGGGAGAACATTGATGACATCCCNAAACTNGAGAAATTGGAGTCTTCAGCTGGNATCAAGGTGTTTATGGGCTCGTCNACGGGCAATCTGCTGGTCGATGATGAAGCATCNCTCGATAAGATCATTGCGCGGTTGGGGCGGCGTGCTGCATTCCANGCCGAAGATGAAGACAGACTGATTGCCCGAGAGGGTGTGCGGCGGCCTGGCGATCCTANATCACATCCGGAGTGGCGCGACCCCGAAGCAGCATTGATTGCAACGCGGCGACTTGTNGGCCTAGCTGAGAAACATCGCCGACGCGTGCATGTTCTGCATATTTCGACNGGTGATGAGATGGACTTCCTGAAGGANCATAAGACCTGGGCTACGGTTGAAGTCACACCTAATCACCTTACCCTTGTCGCGCCAGAGTGTTACGAGCGGCTTGGCACCTTTGCTCAGATGAATCCCCCGGTGCGTGATGCTGCGCATCAGGCGCGCATTTGGCAGGCAATCCAGGATGGCACAGTTGATGTGCTTGGCTCCGATCACGCACCGCATACACAGGAGGAGAAGGAGCACGCCTATCCAGGCTCACATTCAGGTATGACAGGGGTACAGACTTTGGTTCCGGTGATGCTGGACCACGTCAATGCTGGCCGATTGTCACTTGATCGCTTGGTTGATCTCACCAGCCACGGTCCGCAACGAATTTTTGGGATGGCGAATAAGGGGCGGATCGCTGTTGGAAATGATGCAGATTTCACAGTCGTAGATCTCAAACGGAAATGGACTGTGACCAATGACTGGATTGAAAGTGTTTGCGGTTGGACACCTTTTGACGGCGTTACACTGACCGGGGCTACGCAAGGCACCATTATTCGCGGTCGGCGGGTGATGTGGGATGGAGAGATTGGTTTGCCAGCCAACGGTGAGCCGGTGCGCTTCTGGGAAGTCTTTTGATCTCTCGGCAAAACGAATAATGGCCGGCCATTATGTCGTCCGCAGCTGAAGTGACTTAGCTGTTCTTGCGGTTCTTATTACCTTTGATGCTTGCTGCAATCGACTTTGGTAATTTGCGGAGGACTACGACGCGCGTTCCGATCCCAGCGCGCTGCGCGAGATGGACGACGTGTTTGTTGTGCATGCGGAAACATCCGGATGATGACGCGGTTCCGATTGATTTCGCATTCGATGTGCCGTGTATCCGGTACAGTGTGGACCCTAGATACAGAGCTTTGGCGCCAAGCGGATTATAGATGCCACCGCTCATGACGACCGGTAGTTTCGGCTGTCGTTTGCGCATCTCGGCGGGTGGGCGCCACGTCGGCCAGTTTTTTACGTTGGTAATGCGCTTCTGACCAGTCCACTGGAAGCCAGCTCGGCCAACTGCGATCGGGTAGTTGTATGCTTTGGTGCCGGAAAGCACGTAGAACAGACGGCGGCGGCTCGTATCAATTACGATCGTGCCCTTCTTGTACTTTGAACGGAAGCGGACAGTTGATGGTGCTGCAGCCGAAATCTTGGGCTTGGGACCGCCAACCCATTTCTTGCTATTGCTTTGTCGCGGGCTGCTTTGCGTTGAGGCAGACCTGTTCGGGGTCGAGCGGCGGTACCGAATTGGCTTCTTTTTTCGTTAATTGGACCATTGCTCGACTGGCATATTGTCTTCGAGCTCAATGTCAGCCCAGGCAGGTTGAGCTATGGTAATGGAAAAAAGCGCGACGCAAGCAATACGGAGCTCGTCACGTGTCCCTCTGTTAGAATACAGGGCGGGAGTAACCGGTTTAATTGTCTTAATATAGGGGCTTGCGACTATTCGTTCCGACCAAAATTTAAGCATTAGTCTGAGTTTTATCGGCTTCGACTTCCGTATCAAGGTTCTTGCTGCAGGAACTCATGCCAGGTTCCGTCCGCGCCAATTGTGAGCCGCCAGTACTTATATTTGCCGTTCTTCTTCATGGACTTGTAGCTATCCCTAGGGATGATTTCGAGCAGCTCCACTTCCTGTTTGGGTTTGAGTTTCTGTAGCGGCAGTTCAGCAATGTATGGCCAGACGTAGATCTTGTTGTTTTCGATATCGCGGCCTTGCCTGACAATCGCATAAGGCATTTCAAGCAGCTTTTTGAGAATTGCTAAAATCTCGCGGCCTTCGCCGTCGATAGAGAGTTTCTTGAAGTCGGGGATGGGGTTTGATGAGTTTACTGCTCCGAAGTCCGGGCGCAGTTCGTTCCACTGGATCGGTATAAGGAGCTCTTTGATGCGACCAGAAAGGGCGGCCGCGAGAATAGCATCGCGCATTTCCGCTACTTGAATCGGCAGTTTCTCAGCATCGCGCTCAATGGTGACGGGCGGACGCTCGGTCTTCGGCTTTGTCGCCGAGGCCTGGTCGATCATCAGTGCTAACAACGAAGCCGACAGCCAGCATGCAATTATCAGCCTCAGGTANNTTGTTGGTAGGCGTTCANGGACGGAGATCATNGGCAATCAGCNCGGTTGGTTNCTTAGAAGTAANACTTCCGATGTTAAGTGATTGCTGCTTTGATACCATAAACGAGGACNCCGTGTGATCANNCGCCATTGNATCCACTCTGGTATGCTGCAAATACGGTTTGTGACTGTGCGCTAAGGGGATTTGATTGCTTTTAGACTACATACCGAATCCACTTGTCATACCGGTTGGACTGGCTATCGGCGTTTTGGTCGCCGCCCCAGTGGGACCGGTCAACGTTTTATGTATTCAGCGTGCCATTGAGCGTGGCTTTTGGGGAGGCNTTGCTGCGGGAACAGGTNCGGTTCTAGGCGATGCTCTGATTGCANTGAGTGCCGGACTAGGCGTTGGCTATATATCCGGGGCAGTTCAGACCTATCGCGGCTGGATTCAGTTAGTTGGAGGCGCAGCACTCATAGTGTTCGGTCTTCGCCTACTGCTTAAGCAGTCTAGACTGGAGCAAAGTGATTCTAGTGGTAGAATGGCAACCTTTTGGGCCTATTGGCAGGATATTCCGAAGACGTTCATTCTCACCATTACCAATCCTGGAGCTGTGCTTGGACTTTTCGCGATTTTTGGTGGGATTGGCAGCTTCGTTTCGCTGCGAGGTTACATCGATGCGCTATTCTTGGTTGCTGCAATAGCTGNAGGTAGCCTGGCGTGGTGGATATTCTTAGCGTTGATTGCCAGNCACTTCAGAGACCGCTTCGATGGCACGAGCCTGCGCGCGATCAATCTTGGGGCAGGTGTNCTTTTGATNGGGTTTGGTGTCGTGTTAGTCGGTGAGATTGGCCTTCAGAGGCTCGGTTTTCCGACGTTCACCATCTGATCGATTAAAAAACNATCACGAGTGTTGGTGTCAGGGCAGCCGGTGACATCACTTACGACAGCATGTTCGCTACTGGCGNGTTTCAAAAAGGGTGAATTCGCCAGTACGTACCCTTCGGCTTAGTCCCTCAACGAGTGAGGCGACGTTGTCTTCCCCGAACTTGTCGACAAGATCTGNCAAGGCCGTATAGAGCGCTGCATAAGCGAGCAGTTCTGTTGGAAGTCCGGCATCGGTGCCTTCTTCCCACGCTGCAAGAATGTATGCGAGAGCCTCGATACTGTTAGGGCCCTTGCCAATGCCATCTAAGTCTTGCAGCGCTTTCATAATTTCAGTCCGATAGTTTGGCTTGTGCCTGTTAGTGGATNTTGGCCGCTGACGCGTGTCATNGGCGTTGTCCGGGAGGGCGGAGTAAACCCCGATTAGCACGCTGCCATAGCGGGCGCTTCAGAGNTCGCTATTAAGCGTAAACCCGCCAGAACTGCAACGCGGTTAGTTGGCAAGCTTAACGAGCTCATCGGTAATTGAGATGGCTTCTTTCAGGAAGCGTTCGATGGTGCCCTGGGCGGATGACGTGCAGCCACGGTAGGTCCTCNAGTAACCGCGATAACCACGATTGAAACGACGACTTAGATTCGCTCGCCGCAGCGCGGATGTACCCTCGGCATCGAGCAACTCNNGCATCTTGTTGCGCCAGAGTTGCTCGTCCTTAGCGCCACACAGTTCGCGAAGATAATGAACCGCACCAAGAATTTCTGAGAGACGGTAGAGTTTTTGGTCGTAGGGCNTGGAGCGCGTTTGGGCATGCGCGAGGGGCATTGCCATCATCAAAGCTAATGCGATGATGGCTGGCNTTACCAATACTGTCGAGCGTCCGCGCTGCTTCATGCTATCCGCAGTGTTCTGTTCAACTTCTGCACCTATCAACGAAGCTGTCGTCGGGATCAAGCCCCAATTTGCAGCCGTGGATTACTTGGTGCGGATTTCTTGTTTTGGGTGGAAAGCATGAAAAACGAACGCGAATGTGACATCGTANGGCACATCACTCAGTTTGCCACTGCTATCCGTCTGTTGTGCGAGAACGGTTCCAACATCCCGTCCTTTGGCGATCTCGGAGGTATCGAGTGCCGAAGCTTGGCCTGGTCGCCAGGACAACGTAACGCCTGAGACGTCGACGGACTTCTGTTCGCGCAGCAGTGATAGACTGATTGCAGCTGGTTCNTTGGCAGTTCGGACGACTACGACGCGGGCCATTGGATCTATACCTTCCGGCATAGAGCCCTTATAGAGGAATGGGCGGGCGGCTGTATCGTAACCGACGTATGGGTTGCGCCCGTAATTGCGCATACGGGGATTGTTTGGGATCAGCACCNTGCCGTCAGGATGGCGCTTTTTAAANTCACCGAAGCTTTCCAGGCGGGATGGGACNAGTGCCAGTTCGGCGCCTTGCATGGCGCCGACGATGGCCTCTCCCGTGAACTGCTGCCACCAAGTCTCGGTCTGACGGTCGTACATGACGAGATCTGATTTCCTCAGCTTGCCAGTGGTGCCGAAGTCGAGAGTTTTGCCTTGTACGTTGCNGTCAAAAACGAGGGCTGCTTTGCAGAGGGGACAATAAGTTACTGTAACCGGCTTGTCGCCTACGATATAGTTGACCATCTCGTGCCACATCAGAATGCTGAGCGGATAGGCACGGGCATCACCATTGATCGTGAGTCCGATTACAGGGGCCTGATCAACAATATTACCTATTTCAGCGATTGACTTGAACTGAGGTTTATCAATTGACGGGATCCCGTCTTTCGGCGGCCCACCTGACGGGATTTCGTTGAATTCAATGCTGGATTTGGAAAAGTCCGTTTTCGCCCAGCCTTCTGCCTTCCATCGCTCAGGATTGGCCTGCGCCGGCGCGGAGANGGTGATGAGTGCAGCACAAAGTGCTAGGGACGTGACATGCAGCTTGCGGAGGAATGTCATTCTGGCTTCTCGTTTTTGGCAGTCGGCAGTGATCTAGAGCAAGATCGTTCCGGATGGAATCACCGTTCGACTTGCTCACTTTGTTGGCCGGAACGTGAATCTTGCTCTACTCAATAAGATTGGAGGCCGATTGACGGCTCAGACGGATGCGCCAAACGCTTCCACCTGAAACGATCGAGCTCTAGTCCCTCACAATCGGTGGTGACTTGTTTGAGTTCCAGTCACATCCGCTTACAAACTTGTGAGATGGTAGGTTTGTTGTTAGTGGAAATGATTGTCAGGGGGCCTGTTCAATCAGGGTCTTGGCCTTTTGGATGAACGTCTTTGCCCCTGGCGTGAGTTTGTACTGAATGAGTTCCTCGAAGGTCACAAAGCGGGCGTCGCGCGCGTCCGTGGCAGCCTCTGGCTCACCCGATTGCCAATGACCGAAATAGACACAAAGAACGTANTGGGCCCGGAGTGTTCCATCGTCGTGATGNAATATGACGTCGTTGATATCGACAAGACCTTCAATGTGTGTGGCTATGCCAGTTTCCTCAGCGACCTCGCGGCTAGCTGCATCAATCGCGCGCTCTCCTGGCTCGATATGCCCACCGGGCAGGCTCCATACGCCCGTCATGCTGCCTTTTCCGCGTTCAACGATCAATACTTTGTCGTCCCGGAAAATTGCTGCGCTTGCAGCCGCTTTCGGCCAATGATCTNCTATGTGGTGGTTCGATGATGTCATGAAGATGCTGCGATAGGTGGAGAGCGATGGTGCTTAGGTATTGCCTGACGTCGGAGCCAGAGATTGTCCGTGATACATTTGGTTATCACAACCTCGAAGACTTTCCACCGCGGGATGCTATCTGGCCCGGACAACCTGTCGTCATTGTCGGAAGCAGCCATGCTCAGCGACGTGAGGCCGTTCTTGTGCGCTGGGGGCTGGTTCCGTCTTGGGTGCGGGATTTCGAGAAGCTCGGCATGTTGTCGACAGCTCGGATTGAAACGGTATTGGAGAAACCCTCTTTTCGTGGAGGNNTTCGCCACAAACGATGCCTTATTCCTNCNGATGGCTACTTTGTCTGGCGTGGTGCCGCCGGGCAAAAGCAGGNACATCTGGCGGCAGTGTCTGATCGAGGCGGAGACAGGAAGGTCTTCGGGATAGCTGGTATTTATGAGCAGTGGATGGGCGCAGATGGTAGCGAAATTGATAGCGTTGCGGTTCTAACCCATCAGGCGCGTGGACCGGTGAGATCCTTTGTCGTTCGCNTGCCCGTCATTCTGCCATTGGACGAATTTGAGGCATGGCTGGACTGTCGAAATTACGAAGCGAAGGAAGCACTTTCACAGATTANGGAGTGTTCGATTGAGCCGACTGTCATCAGTAAGTGGAATGGTTNATGTCTTAAGTTCGACTTACTCTGTAGTTAACCCGTTGTAGTGGNAGTCTAAATNGTTAACAAATGTGCGAAATTGGGTCAGCCTTAGGCGTCTGACGAATGCTCATGTTCCAGTTTGGAATAGATACGGGTGGCAGANCGTAATTTCCGAGCCANTGTTCNCGATATTTCATACTGTTAGCGGTGAATCAGGAGTTTTTCTGCAACAGTCAATAGTCGGGTGTGCTATTATGCCGAGGTTGCTGGTGGGGTGATATGTTTCGGCCAGAATTGGGTTTGCTGGAAGGGTGTGTGAGGCAGTCGGGCAGTTGTCTGGCAATTGGCACCGTTGAAGGCAGTAGCGCTGTTGCGTTAGTAAAGGGTCGAGGTTCAAGTGACCATGCTTTATNAAGGCGAAGGTCTGGAACTGGTCATGCCTCAAAACTGGGGTAGTGGACGTGCGCTCTCACCGCGCGTTGATCAGGAAACGGGGTGGTTGGCGCGTGCGCTAGAACCGGCTGATGACTTGCAATCCATGTGGGTCGATGAAGCGGTTTTGCGGTGCNGCAACCAAGCCTACGATCTCGCAGTCGTGCATCGGGCATCCGAGGTAGGGCTTGAGCATCTCGTTAACGCGATGACCTTGGTGGTCGAGTCGATTNAGGTGCTGCGATCCTACAANGTCGACGTCACGACGCTCAGANACGAAAGTGCAGCNATTATTGCTGCCGATGGGCCAGTTGCCTTTGGCAATGGCCACGCTTCACCTACGAACTCTGAGCGGTTCGTCAAAACTCTTCAACTTGCCGCCGATCGGGCCTACCGGCACCGCTCACCATAGAAGATATCCTGGACACGTTGTTCGATATGAAAAACGATCTCTCAAGCCGCAATCTCCTCTNGCGTCACCGCTCAGATTGGCGACTACGTACGAACCCGGATGCGGCATTCGATGATCCCAGAGGCCGCGATCCGCAGAACNTCACGNATTCGTTNCAGAATACCCGCATCGACGCACTCGAGCGCATGGTGCATGAGTTATCCGAGCATATCGCGGACAACAGGTCGTCGGTTGGCGAGCTTCTGGACGAGCTCCGCGGCAACACAGTGGTTTGACCGCCAAAGCCGTTAAACGGTTCTGGCAGCCATTACCATGTCTCAGATTCTGGTGCTGCGTCGAACGATGTTGCGGACCGTCTCTACGGGCTCGATCGCAACATCAATAGCAAGTTTGATGAACTTGCACNCGCCTGGGAAGTTCTTGGGAAGCGAATTGNTGACCTAGAAGATACGGTTGAAGCGCTGCCCGTTGNCGGCGAGCCATCAACCGTAGAAGCGCTTGTCACCAAGATTGATGGTCTGGGCGATAACTTTGGCGCCGTTGTTGAGCTGAACAAGAAGCTCGAAAGTTTTGCANATCTCGAGCAGAAAGTGAGCCGGCTTGAGGCGTCGCTTGCAGGCTTGCCTGATCGCTTGATCGCGATGGAGCGGCGCCTCGCCCAAGCTGCTGGTACAGGCCAGGCCGTGGATATTACGCCGGTCTTAAAGGATGTTCGCGAGATCCGCGATTTGATCGATGGCGGCCCGACCGAGCACTTTGAATTGACACCGCTGATCAACGATATGTCGAAGATCGGTCGTGACGTCGACGACACGCGTCTGGTTGTGGATGGCTTTTCCGATCGCTTCGACCGGCTTGATCGTGCTGTCGACAACTACGGTGTCGATGATGATCAGATGCAGCGTCTGATCGACAATGCAATGGCTCGCGTTGGACAGACTTTCGCGACCCAGCGCGATGAGATCGCTGCTGGCGTGGCGAATGTTGTGTCTGANAACCTTGGCGTTTTGACTACAATGGTCAACGACCAACAGGCCGAGCGCAATCGGCAGTTGACAGTCATTTCCGAGCGGCTTTCTGGATTAGANGCCCGCTCGCAAAGTGAAGCAGAGCGCGTGATTGCGGCGATTGGTTCTGGCGGNGGCGGTGATGGTATCGATACCCGCGACGCGCTTTACAAGCTGAATGGCAATCAAAAGACACTGGCTGATGCTGTGGATCAGCTAAGATCCGACACGAAGGATGATACCAGCGAGATCAAGCGCGATCTGGCAGCTCTTNTCAATCGTGTGCAGATGCCTGTGCCGGGCGCCGGTTCCGGTCAGCAGCCGGGATTGGATGATCTGCAAAACAAGCTTGATATCCTNACTGGGCAGCTGCAGCGGCGGCAGGATTTCTGGACGCGCTTCCGGATTTGGTTGTTCGGAACTGATGATTGGTACGAGGCTAGCTGGGGCGCAANCCGCAGGCGGATCGAAGATTGATCTGACGGTTCCTCTGGCACAGATCATATTCAGTTTGGCGTGGGCAGGTCCCGCGCCTTTCTTGTTTTATGCCGGCTTGAGTAGCACTGATGGACGGAGCGCCACGGTCTTCAACGTGTTCCAGCCGTAAGCTTGCGCCATAAGCCAGATATAAAATGCGCCCATGACTAAGGCACCGGTCGGTATGCCATACTCACGCTGTAACATGTAATTGGTAGCGANNGGCAATAACCAGNACAAGCCCACGAAGCNGAAGTCTGCAGCAGCTGGTNGATNGGGTCNNGTNGTNAGATACCAAAGCAATGCAGCNGTTGGAATTGTTAGGTCGNAAGCCAGGACATAGGGCGAGACCATTACGCTTGCTGTTGCGATGATCAAAGCCTTGAGCGGCCAATCGAGTCTATCGCTGCGGCAACTCAGAACAGTCGTGGATAGTACGGCAATTGCACAAGCGCCGTGAATGATCAGGGCGATTGTCTCGCTGACGCCGATGAGGCGAAGTCCAAAGAACATGGAGACATTGTGGAAGGCGAATGCGCTTTCCGTGTTGAGCATCAGTGCGGANTGCAGCGGATGGATGTTTGCATAGTAGAGCTGCCAAGCCTCGGTGCCGAAGATTGCGACGCTGCTGGCTACCAGCNGNAAGGTTGAGGCTGTGGCACTTGCGAAGGTGCGCCATTGTCCGAGAGCTANCAGAGCGAAAGGTAGTATGATGCCAAGCTGCGGCTTGATTGTGAGGAGGCCAATCAATGCACCCGCTAAGATTGGTTTGGTCGGCAAAAAGCGAAGCGCGGCTACAAATATAGCTGCGTAGACGAGGCCCATCTGGCCATAGCCCCANTTCATCCAAACGATCGGCGCGATTAGGACAATNGNGACTGTCGGCCAGTCATTCCACCNAGGTATGCGGAATAGAACAGCCGCTATCAGGGCGGCCGTACCAAGGATCGTCCAAAGTGCCAGGCTGACTGCATAATCAAACTGCCCGAACGGCAAGAGCAAGACCAACCCGTTGGGCATGTATGAGAAAACCAGCTCGTCCAGCTTGTGGCCGAAGGCGTTGTGGATGAATGCGTTGTAAGCTGGAAAATCGTAAATNGTGGCGATGTTTCCATCTGCGGCCAAACGGGAGCCNGTCCAGATGTTAACGAAGTCATNGCCAATGAANGTCTTGGTTGGCGTTACACCNTCGCTGTTTGGNCATAACTGNGACTCGATCATTCGGGCGATCGGGATCAGTGTTGCCAANGGCAGCANTAGCAGCAGGCGNGTCAGTCGGGCGTCCATGATTGTCCCAATAGCTTCCAAATTGCATTGNGAGACNATTCGATCTGACTAAAGATCAGTTTAACCGCCGTTTTTGTCTGTGCTGGGCCTCGGAGCAGCCGCACGGCGGAGCCGGTCGTTAATGGCTATTCCAATGCCCGTTNCCGGGATGGGCGCGACTGCGATCGTGTGAATATCCGGCTGATCAAGCTGGCGCAGCGCTGCGAAGAGATTGGCGGCTGCTTCGATGAGATCACCACCTGGACTGAGGTTGCCCAGTGGCTTGATGTGGTGTGGGACNTNGGGACCGAATGCGAGATAGTGCTCGTGCTCTGCTATATCGATAGCGTTCAGTCTGACCTGGCAGTTCGGTGCGTAGTGGCTTTCGAGCTGTCCGGGTGAGGTTGGGCTCTGANTGATTGGTTGNGCCAGCNTTGGATANATGCCGNTGGCATCCACAATAGCGTCAGCCGTTACNGCTCCGGGGCGTAACAGGATTGGCTCAGCGCCGGTCGCGTCAATAACAGTTGACTCAACACCATGAGTTGTTGGCCCTGCATCGAGAATTAGAGAGACCTTGGTACCAAAATCGTCTGCAACGTGTTGTGCTGTGGTGGCGCTCACGTGGCCGGAGATATTGGCCGATGGCGCGGCTATGGGGCACTCAGCTTTGATAAGCAACTCAAGTGCGGTCGAATGACTTGGAATTCTAATTGCGATGGTGTCGAGGCCTGCAACGGTAATGTCGGGGATTGTATGTTTTTGGTTGCGAGGCAGGATAAGCGTTAGCGGTCCAGGCCAGAAGGCAGCTGCAAGTCGTTNCGCAAGCAGCGTGACTTGAGCAATTGAGCGAGCACGCTCCAAAGAGGCTACGTGAACGATTAGAGGGTTGAAACTCGGACGTCCCTTGGCAGTGAATATGCGAGCGACTGCNACCGGATTGGTTGCGTCGGCACCGAGGCCGTATACCGTCTCGGTTGGCAGTGCCACGAGCTCGCCNGCCCNAATAAGATCTGCAGCGCGNGCAATTGTAGTCGGATTGGGCGACACAATGTTGGACTGCTGGGTCAAAACAGCTCCGTGAACGATAACGAATTCAGCTTTTCGAAGACTCAAAGCCAGATTAAGGTCAATGTCACAGCTAATCCGCTGCTCATTGGCCGGTTTAGCAAGGGTCACATAACAAGCGCAATGGGTTGGAAATGGGATACAAGGCTCCGGTAGAAGATATNCTTTTTGCTCTCGACACGGCAGCTGNCCTCGATGAGCTCATCGAACGCGGTATTTACGATGGTCTCGATGTCGATACCGTGCGTGCGATTGTTGAGGAGGCAGGCAAATTTGGGTCGGATGTGCTGGACCCAATCAATCATTCGGGAGATCTCGCCGGATCCCGTTTGGAAGACGGTCAAGTCATTACGCCTGATGGTTGGCAAGATGCCTACAACCAATTCTGTGNATCAGGTTGGAATGCGTTGCCTGGGCCTGAGGAATTCGGAGGGCAAGGNCTGCCTGAGGCGGTNTCAGTTGCGGTCACNGAAATCTGGAANGCCGCCAATATGTCATTCAGCCTATGCCCGCTGCTCTCACAGGGGGCGACTGCAGCCTTGTTAGCACANGGCTCCGAAGAGCTGAAAAACCGTTATCTGCCGAAGATGATATCCGGCGAATGGCCTGGCACCATGAATCTTACGGAACCACACGCCGGTTCCGACCTCGGCCATCTGCGGGCACGTGCTGAAAAGCAAGATGACGGTACCTACAAGATCTTTGGAACGAAAATTTACATTACCTATGGCGATCATGATCTAACAGAGAACATCGTCCACCTCGTGCTTGCCCGGGCCACAGATGCGCCTGCCGGAACGCGAGGCATTTCGCTGTTCCTGGTCCCCAAGTTCCTTGTAAACGATGATGGTTCGCTCGGTGAGCGCAATGACGTGATTACTGCGGGAGTTGAACATAAGCTTGGTATTCACGCGAGCCCGACGTGCACCCTGAAGTATGGTGAGAACGGTGGGGCTACCGGTTACCTCGTCGGTGAGGAGAACCGCGGGCTGAATGCCATGTTTATCATGATGAATGCTGCCCGTTTGGCGGTTGGTATGCAGGGTGTTGNGATTGCAGACCGAGCCACCCAACGTGCCATTGAGTACGCCAATGAGCGTACACAAGGCCGCGGACCCGGTGCCAAGAACGGCGAAATGAGCCCGATTATTGAGCATGCCGACATTCGCCGTANGATCATGACGATGAAATCGCTCGTGCAAGCCTCACGCTCGATCTGCCTAGTCACGGCGCGCGAGANTGATCTGATGCACCGCGGTGAGACTGAAGAGATCCGTGCGGCGGCTGGTGCGCTATCAGCATTGTTGACGCCAGTGGCTAAGGCCTTCTCAACAGATATTGGGGTTGAGGTTGCGTCCATGGGCGTGCAGATCCACGGTGGCATGGGCTTCATGGAAGAGACGGGTGCCGCCCAATACTACCGAGACGCTCGGATCTTGCCGATCTACGAAGGCACCAACGGTATTCAGGCAATTGATCTTGTGACCCGTAAANTGCCCTTAGGGAATGGNGAAGTGGTTCGCCAGTATATCGCAGAGTTGAAGGAGACGGCTGACGAAGTCAGGGCATCAAATCGACCAGAATTTGGTTTGATGGGACAGCGCTTGGATGAAGCTGTCACCGCACTCTCTGAGGCAAGCGAGTACATGGTCGNGCAGCTACAGTCGAATCCAGAAGCAGCGTTGACTGGCGCAGCGCAGTATCTGCGCCTTTTCGGGCTTACGGCTGGTGGAACGTATCTCGCGCGCGGTGCCCTGAAAGCGGTGCGAGACGGCTCGGTTGCGAACGGCAAGGCAGCGAACGTGAAGGCTGCGCGGTTCTTTGCAGAGCATCTGCTTGTTGCTGCACCTGGACATGGGCAGTCAGTTGTGACCGGAGCCGATGCTTTAGCGGATGTTACCCCTGAATTGCTCTCTGCGTGATCAAATNNGTTCTGTTTTCGCCATAAGCTTGGCTTAGGCTCTGATGATGCCGAAGCTTTATCTCACTGCTGTTGTTTATTGGCTCGGAGCCTTTTTTCTGGCTTCGAACTTCATTCTGCCCGCTCCCGCTGGGGCGGGTTGGTTGACGCGCCTGGCGAAAGAGGCCGGTGAGGTGGGCGGCAGTGGTGCCCGAAAAGGTGCCGGCCAGCTGGATGAAGCGGCTGCCAATCTCAAGCGTTTGCCAAAGGTTGCCAGTGCCGGGGCGGTCGCAGCCTCAGTGAGCGGCGAAGGTCATTGGACTTTCATTACCAAGGCGGGGCAGCGCTTCACTGCGGCCAGTGATGCGGAGATGGCTCGGCTTGGGCCGTTTCNGTTTCCCGATGGCGTGGGACCAGCTGNTCTCAACATCTNNGTGACGAAGGATTCCGTTTTCAAGTATCCAGAGTCTCTAACCAAACTTNCCAAAGGTTCGAAGGTTTGGCTGTCGGACGGCAAAAAGNCCTATCAGTTGACAGCGCGGACGTNGGGTGGTGATGGCAAGGTGTCGTTTGTCGCTCAGGTTAGACGTGATTTGTTCGTTGCGGTGAAGGATCGCAAGGTTTTTGATGAGGTGGTCTGGCGCCTCGAACGCCGTCTGAAGCGCGCCGATGTACGTGTCCTGTCGCTGGCCAATGNTGGACCGGCNGCCTTGCGTGTTGTNGGCAAAGGGGCATCATCGGCGCANGGGANCGNTATCGTCGAGAAGATTGACCCCAANCATNTTGGCAACGCGATCAAGGCGCTGCGCGGTCAGNCNGTTGTTCTGACTGGAAGGATCGGCGGGGNCAAACTTGTCTACCGTTCGGCTAGTGGCTTTGAGAGCGAACTTGATCTGGTGGCGTTGCGGCAGTCGGCAGCGCGCAGCGATGTGAACCTAATGCTGCTAAATTCTCCTGCTCCGAGGCAACCTGGGGTGCGAAACTGGCTTTGGCAAAAAGTTGGGATTGATGGCTTAGAAGCTGCGCTTGGCAGCGAGACCTATGCGGATTTCCTTGGAGCGTTGGGGGGAAGTGGTCGGAAGCTGGATGTTCGTATGGTTAGTGGTGACTCCAATCGAACAGGCTTGGTCGTTGTCAGCCGGAGTGACGGATTAGTGGCTCCCGGTAGCGAGACGATAGGCAATGTGATCGCTGAGGTGGCTTCTGAAGTTGCAGGCTCTGTGCTGACCTCAGCTATTGAGCTGGATGGACTGAGTGCCGAACGCGGCAAAGAGTTGGACCGCAGGATCGTTCCTGGCATCCCTTCAGACTACCAGATTGGCTTCGTTGTTCTGATGTTCGTGGGCTTACTGGGTTTGCCAGTGGCCTGGGGGTGGTGGCGCTGGGTATGGCCACAGGAGGAGCGTGGCGAATACAGTGGTCGGATTGGCCATCGCTCAGCGCAACTTGTGCGCTTTTCGTTCTTTTTGTTGTTATTCCTGCCGCTTGTGGCTGTCCCAGCGATGATCTGGAACTTTCTGGTGCAGGTCTGGTCGTGGATTACGCTACCGTGGCGCTTGTTCAAATGGCTAATCGGAGTTGGGCAGGCTAGTGAGGTGGATCGGAAGTTCGTTCGCAAAGTGTAGATCTCTCTGAAACGAACTTCNGATCTAGAAACCTCACTAGTTTCAATCAATTGCTAGTGTCCGTCTTGAACCAACAGTTCGTTCTGGGACTGCCGAGACACCTAACGAACTCTTGGTTCAGGACACTAGGTCGTCTGCATAAGTTGAGCGGCCATCGCCGTCTCACTGGGCTAAAGAGGAAAACGTATGTCNACCCTACTGCTGACGCATCCGTGCTTCGTGAACCACGATACTGGTNATGGCCATCCGGAGCGGGCNGANCGGATGCGGGCGCTCGANCAGGTTTTTGGCAATGAGTTGTTTGACGATCTCGTGCGCGATGAAGCGCCGATCAGGGATGACCTGGAACAAGCCGTGGTTCGGGCCCATCCCCAAGAGTATTTCGATGCGATGGTGGCGGCAGATCCAGGCCCGAATGGCGATACAGTTCGACTGGACGGAGATACCGTACTTTCGCCTGGGTCGTGGGAGCCTGTTATTCGCGCGGTCGGTGCCGGTCTAGAGGCTGTTGATCGCGTTATGGATGAGAATAGCCTTATCAAGAATGCGTTCTGTCAGGTGCGTCCGCCGGGACACCATGCCGAAACAGCGACCGCTATGGGATTTTGCGTTTTCAACAGTATTGCGGTTGCTGCCAAATATGCGAGANCCACTTACGGTTTGGAACGCNTAGCAGTCGTTGATTTCGATGTTCACCACGGCAATGGGACACAGGATATTTTCTGGTCTGACAAAGACTTGTTCTTTGGCTCAACTCACCAGATGCCATTGTANCCGGGCAGCGGCGCGGTNACTGAGACAGGTGTTGGNAATATATGTAATGCACCACTCAGGCCTAACGATGATGGCGTACCGTTTCGCGAGGCGTTCGAATCACGCATTTTGCGCGGACTTGACGTGTTTCAGCCGGATCTTCTCATGATTTCGGCTGGTTTTGATGCGCATGAAGCAGATCCATTGGCAAATCTTCGCCTTGTTGAGGCTGATTTTGCCNGGGCAACGGAACAGTTGCTTGAGGTTGCTGCGCGTCACTGCNGAGGACGGGTCGTATCCATGCTTGAAGGTGGGTACGATCTAAAGGGCTTGGCAGGCTCTGCTGCCGTTCACGTCAAGACGTTGATGGATGCCTGAGCAAGTGAAGGGTTTGTGGTTCAAATGGATACAGCAATGGCAGGACCAGATTCAAAGCACGGTGACATCAAGGAATTTAGCTTCGAGCGCGCGCTGAAGGAGCTTGAATCGATCGTTGGCCGCCTGGAAAAAGGTGATGTCGAGCTTGANGATAGTATCGTGATCTACGAGCGTGGCGAGGCNCTGAGAAAGCATTGCGACAAGCTTCTGAAACAGGCCGAGGCCAANGTTGAGAAGCTNACGGTCNGCGGGGATGNCTCGATTACGGGTACAGCGCCGCTCGATCCTCAGTAAATTCGACGTCCAGCTAATCTCAAATTACTGCAACTGTGTCCCTGAATTATGTCCAGAGGCTTACATTTGGCNNGTGGTNGAGTGAAGTCAGCGAAAAGCTCGACGGCTTCGTGGTTTGCAGCGANATTAGCGCGCCCATCAAAATAGCGATTGCGATAANACGCATGAGNCGTTCTTTCTGCTTCTAGGCGGTNGTGATTGTCGCGGGAGNGCCGATGTGTGGCAATGCCGTTCGTTGCGTCCAACGCTGGTTATCCACCCATTACGTTACAGTGTGACGGGTAGACGTAAATAAATTGAAAAGGTTGCCTTAGTGGCGCGCTGATTGGACGCTTTAAAGCATAACGCTGCAGGACTAGGATGCGCTACTCGTCAGTCGCGTTCTCAATGCGAAGTTTTTACGTANTTAACTGGGTCGTCGGTGATTTCTGGCGCCGATGAAAATGGATGGCCGATAGCGACGCATGACCAACACTGAGCTTCTACACACAATCAACACGCCGCATGACCTGCGCAAACTCGACGCCAAGCAGTTGCGTCAGGTGGCAGATGAGCTTCGCCAGGAAACTATCTCTGCGGTGTCCGTGACTGGAGGCCACTTAGGTGCTGGCCTTGGTGTCGTCGAACTGACGGTCGCTTTNCACTGGGTGTTCAATACGCCGGATGATCGGTTGATCTGGGATGTCGGGCACCAATGCTANCCACACAAGATTTTGACTGGCCGTCGCGATAGGATCCGGTCCTTGCGGCAAGGCGGTGGACTATCGGGTTTCACAAAGAGAAGTGAGAGCGAGTACGATCCATTCGGCGCGGCCCATTCGTCGACTTCTATTTCTGCCGGTCTCGGAATGGCCGTTGCCAGAGATCTGTCGGGCGGAGACAACAACGTTATTGCCGTCATTGGCGATGGCGCCATGAGTGCTGGGATGGCCTACGAGGCGATCAACAATGCCGGCGCCCGCAATGAACGCCTGATCGTTATTCTCAACGACAATGATATGTCGATTGCACCTCCAACAGGAGCACTTTCGCACTACCTGGCGCGCACAACCTCCAGCGGGTCTTATCTCTATGTGCGCGATATCGCGAAACAGTTGGCAAAAAGACTTCCTAAGAGCTGGGAGCGTCGTGCGGCACGAATGGAAGAATATACCCGCCACCTTTGGCAAGGCGGTGCCTGGTTTGAGGAATTAGGCTTCTATTACGTCGGTCCTATTGATGGGCACGACCTTGATCATCTGGTTCCCATTCTGCGTAACGTTCGCGATGCNAACCAGGGCCNAATTCTGGTCCACGTCGTTACTCAGAAGGGNAAGGGATACAAGCCGGCTGAGGACTCTGACGACAAGTATCACGGNGTTAGNAAGTTCAACGTGGTAACTGGCGACCAAGTNAAGCCGGCGCCAAATGCGCCGAGCTACACGAAGGTCTTTGCGCAGAGCCTNGCCCAGGAAGCACGAAAGGACGACAAGATTGTTGCGGTGACCGCAGCAATGCCGTCCGGGACTGGTCTGGATCTCTTTGGTCAGGAATTTCCCGAGCGCACGTTCGACGTCGGTATTGCTGAGCAACACGGTGTGACGTTTGCTGCGGGACTGGCAACTGAAGGCTATAAACCTTTTGCTGCGATTTACTCGACGTTTCTGCAACGCGCCTATGATCAGGTCGTGCATGATGTGGCAATCCAGAAATTGCCTGTTCGCTTCGCAATTGACCGGGCCGGTCTGNTCGGTGCCGATGGCCCGACACATGCCGGATCGTTCGATGTTGCCTACCTCGGTTGTCTGCCGAATATGGTCGTGATGGCAGCTGCGGATGAAGCTGAGCTTCGCCATATGGTGGCGACATCTGCCGCCATAGATGATCGCCCGAGTGCCTTTCGCTATGCTCGCGGTGAAGGTATGGGCGTTGATATGCCCAACGNAGGTGTGCCTCTGGAAATCGGCAAAGGCCGGATTATGCGNGAAGGCTCGACCGTTGCGCTCCTGTCTTTTGGTACACGCCTAGAAGAGGCGCTGGTCGCAGCTGATCAGCTCGCGACGATGGGGCTATCGACGACTGTTGCGGATGCGCGTTTTGCCAAACCACTAGATACAGCCCTTGTCGACCAACTTGTTCGCAACCACGAAGTGCTGGTGACCATTGAAGAAGGTTCGATTGGTGGGTTCGGCTCATTTGTGTTGCAGCACCTCGCGACGAGTGGTCAGTTAGATCATGGTGTTCGTGTGCGGACCATGTGTCTGCCGGATATCTTCATTGAGCACGATAAGCCTGAGAAGATGTACGATCAGGCGGAACTGAATGCCGCTCATATTGTTGCGAAGGCACTAGGAGCGCTCGGCAAGGAAACCGTGGCAGATGGTGCACACCGCGCTTAGGCCCGGAAATTCTTGAAACNTTGATCTTCCAGAAGACACATGGTGGAACACCNAACNAGCCGCAGACTTGACCAGGAATTGGTTAGTCGCGGATTNGTTGCCACGCGTTCTCGCGCGCGGGACCTGATACTGCGTGGCTTTGTGTATGTTGATGGAAGCGTCGAACAACGTCCCGCACGAAAGGTCGGGGAAAAGCTGCAAATCAAAGTGCTTGATGACGCGCCTCAGTTCGTTTCTCGTGGTGCCGAGAAGTTAACTTGCGCGCTTGATCACTTCGCCTATGACCCTTCCGGGTTAGTCGGTCTCGACATTGGGGCCTCGACGGGTGGCTTCACGCAGGTTCTGTTGCAGAGAGGAGCCATGCGTGTCGTGGCAGTTGATGTGGGGAGTGGTCAACTTCATCCAACTCTCTCTGACGATCCGAGAGTAACGTCATTTGAGCAGACCGATGCNCGTCNGNTGACGATGGGGATGATCGGTGNGCNCGTAGGTTGTNTGGTGGCGGATCTGAGTTTCATCTCTCTCACCAAAGCCATCGGGCAGGGGTTGGGGNTCGTTGAGGCTGGAGGGTTTGCTGTTCTACTGGTTAAGCCGCAGTTTGAGGTCGGTGAGAGCTTCGTCGGCAAGGGCGGAGTTGTCAGAGACGCTGAAGCACGCAACAAAGCAGTTGAAGGTGTGCGTCAGTGGCTCACNCAACAGGGTGGTTGGGAAATTGACGGCGTCGTCCAATCGCCNATTAGCGGCGGCAGTGGCAACATNGAATANTTANNCGGAGCTCNGAANNTTGCCAGATAACAATGTTGTCGAGATCGCCAGGATTGGCGCCAAGGGTGACGGCTGTGCTGATGTTTCAGCTCAGCAGGTTTTCGTGCCGTATGCCCTGCCGGGCGAGGGTTGGCGGCAGCACAACGGCGAGTGGCAGCGGCTTTCTGATAGTCCTGATCGTGTTGAACCGGTTTGCCANCATTTTGGAACCTGNGGTGGCTGTGTNGCGCAGCATATGTCCACGCAATTGTANGAGGCNTGGAAGCTGGANGCCGTTCGNCNGTCNTTCGCGCACCAGGGTATAAGTGTTGANCCAGAGNTTGCNGANGCTNTTCCTATTGCCTCTCGGCGACGATGCGCTTTAACGGCTAAGAANNCGCGATCTGGNGTCNTTCTNGGGTTTCTGGAGGCGCGATCTCATACTGTGGTTNACCTCGCAGTCTGTCCCGTCTTNGTGCCTGAGATTGCAAACAAGNTTGGNGCGCTNCGCAAGCTCGCTGACCTNAGTAGTAAAGCGGGCGGTACTCTGCGCATTGATGTTCTTTCAACGCGATCAGGACTGGATGTGTCGGTTGGTGGTGATGTCCTGGATTTGAGCCAGCAGATGCGCGCTGAATTGGCTGGCCTGGCGTCTGAGGTCGGGTTCGCCCGTCTGATCGTGGGTAACAGCGAGATTGCCCAGTTGCAGGTTCCGATTGTGAATTGCAGTGGCGTAGATGTTGCGATTCATACACATGCTTTCCTGCAAGCCGTGGAAGCTGCAGAGGTTGAGTTGGTATCGCTTGTGGTTCGGCATTGCGGTCGGTCAAAAAATGTTGGTGACCTGTTCTGTGGCATAGGGACATTTTCCTTCGCTTTAGCGCGAGGAGCAAAGGTTGTGGCTATTGATATTGACAGGTCATCGATTGAGACGCTTTGTGCTGCACGTGATCAAGCGCAGAAAATGAAACCAATCGAGACGCTTGTCCGAGACTTATTCCATGAGCCGCTCTCGCGAAAGGAGCTTGAAGATTTTGACTGCGTTGTCTTTGACCCGCCTCGCGCCGGAGCGGAGGGACAGGCACGGATGTTGGCAAAGTCCCGTGTTCCGAAGGTCATCGCAGTTTCCTGCAATCCGGCCACTCTCGCCCGCGATGTGAAACATCTTCTCGATGGTGGCTACCAGTTGGATGCCCTGAACTGTGTGGATCAGTTTCGATTTAGCGCACACATTGAGTGCGTTGCATCACTGACTCGGCCCCGATCACACCGGGCCCGACGTTGATTTTCGTTGTTCTTTGTTGCCCTCCAAAAGGTCGCGATCATAGCGCAGGGCTTTAGCTAGGAAGTTAGATAAGGCCGAGATGCTAGCTGAAGATTTCAGCTGCGGATGTGTAAGGACCCGAATGCTGGTCTCCAGTTCTTGGATCGGTGATGTGAGCCTCTTGAGCCTTGGATCAGGATCGCCCAGGCAACATGGTATGATTGCTGTGCCCAGTCCACTTGCCGCTAGTTCGCGGAGGGCGGGAAATGAATCTGCCCTCGCGACGAAATTGGCTTGCGGAAGGCTCTCGGACATCCACTTGCCCACGGGCGAGTTTTTGAGTGCCTGGCTTACATCAAGTACGTCGGTCAGGTCCTCTAGATCTAACTCTTGGTTTTGTTGCTTGCCACTGGAGGCAGAATAAGCTGCGAAAGCCAGGTTGCATGCTTTGCGACCGATCAATTGCTCTGGTGGGTTACGTGAAGGCCGGATGCTGATGTCGGCGTCCATTTTGGAAAGATCCAACTGCAGATTAGTCATGACCAGTTCTACTTCGATGTCTGGGTAAAGTGCGGCGAACTCGGTGATGTATCTCGGAAGACAAGATAGAGCGATTGAGTCGGTTGTTGTGAGTCTGATGCTGCCGGTTAGCCGGGTATCCTGGCCTAGGATTTCACGCTGGATGTCGTCTACGGACGATGAGATCTGCTGAGCACTCTTCAACAGAGCTTTGCCCGCTGGTGTTGGTCGATAGCCGGTACGGTGGCGTTCGAATAGTTTGACACCGTGATTTTCTTCGAAAGCATTGATGCGGCGGAGTATTGTGGCGTGGTTGACACCAAGTGCTGCTGCCGCAGCCGTCGCGGAGCACCTCTCGGCAACATATTGGATGATTTGGATGTCGTTCCAATTCAACTTGTGCATAATCGCACAAAAGTATCGCAAAATTGTCAGTTCAGCTTGGTATTTCTTGCGTATAGGGTTGTAGAGCCGTTGAGATGTGCCGTCAGAGGAGATGTATATAATGAAATTTACACTAGTTCTGTCCGCGGTCATTACCGCGTTGCTCATGGCAGTCGCTCCTTCATCAGCACGCGAGCCTTTGAATACAAAGGATCCGGTTGAGAAGGCGATCAAAGCGCGCCAGTCATACTACCAAGTTGTCAGTTTTAATGCCGGCCCGCTGTTTGGCATGGCTAAGGGCAAAGTGGCTTATGACGCCAAGAAAGCTCAGGAGTTCGCCAATAACCTCCTCGCACTGACATCTATGAAGAATTCAGCGATGTGGCCGAAGGGGTCAGACAACGTTGCTAAGAAGGGCAAGACACGTGCATTGCCGGCAATCTGGGATACTTATCCAAAAGTTGTCGAAGCATCGAAGGCTTTTGGCGCTGCGGTGAAGCAGCTTGCTTCTGTTGCTGGTAATGGTGCCGATGCGCTGAAGCCAGCGGTAGGCGCACTTGGAAAGTCCTGCGGTGGATGCCACAAGCCATTCCGCGCCAAGGAATTCTAAGGTCAGATCAGGATCGGAATTTACCATCCATGAGCTCAGATTTGAGCCCGAAGAGTAGTGGACCCACGCAACAGCAGCAGCGCTTTGCGTGGGTCTCTGTTTGGGATTTGCCAACACGACTGTTCCATTGGGCGCTGCTTATTTGCGTCTGTACAGCTTGGTACATTGGCGACAATCGCGATTTCTCGAACATCGAGTATCACTTCTATCTGGGATACGCGATTGGTGGGTTGATCGTTTTCCGCTTGCTTTGGGGCTTGGTTGGGCCTCGGCCCATTCGCCTCTCAAGTCTGTTCCATGGCCCGGCCAGCGTGCTGCGCTATCTCAGTAATGTTTTCAAGCGGGAACCAAGTGGCACTCGGGGACATAATCCCATTGGCAGTTTATCTGTCTTGGCGATGTTGCTGTCTTTGGCAGTTCAAGTGGTAACTGGCTTGTTTGCAGAAGATGATGGTTTGTTCGCGAGTGGACCGTTTGCGGGCTACGTCAGTTCGAGCACCATCTTGCAGATGAATTCGATCCATCACTATAACTCACGCATTCTCCTAGTTCTTGTCGGTCTGCATGTGTTTGCAGGTCTATTCTACCTTATATGGAAGCGTGAGAACCTCATCGGCGCGATGGTTACCGGCAGGAAGCTGGTCAAAGTTGATGATGCCGAGCGTGAGACCAATCAATAGCGTGCGCATCCCATCGCATCCGCTACGCCATTAAAGCTGTCTGTCACAATATCCCAGGCACGTGTTGCACTCTGATCTTTGGTCGAGTTCGGGCCATGTTCGGTGGGGCGAACTACAAACCCTGTACGAAATCCGACATTTGCTGCGGCCTGCAAATCATCGTTGTGGGCTGCAACCAGCATACACTCGTGTGGTTCGAGATTGAGCGCCTGAGCTGTCCGACTATAGGCTTCTGGCTCGGGTTTGTAATGCTGTGCGACCTCGGCGCCGAGGATCACATCCCAGGGCAGGCCTCCGTGCTTGGCCATGCGGGTCAGTAGTCCAATGTTTCCGTTCGACAGCGGGCCGATAATGAAATTGCGCTTCAGGCGATAAAGCCCTTCAACGGCATCGGGCCATGGTGTGAGGCGATGCCAAATGGTGACTAGATGTTCGATCTCGTGTTCAGAGAGGAGTGAGATATCGTAACGGCGCAGAAGCGTGACCAAGCTTTCGCGGTGCAGCGTATCGAGGATCGTGAATTCCCGGCGCTTGGTCCGGACTTCTTCCATCGATGGCTGATAGAGGCCGCGCCATTCATCGGCGAAGTCTGCCCAATTGACGTTTTTGATGCCACGAGCATTGCCAAAGGAAGTTAGCTCGCGGATACAACTTGTGCGCCAGTCTACGACTGTGCCGAACACATCGAAAACCAAAGCTTTGACATCGTCACGTCCTGCCACGATCTACTCCTTATTCGCCCACCTGTGCGCGGTGGCGCAAGTAATGGTCTGCCAGTACTAATGCCATCATTGCCTCACCGACCGGCACGGCGCGAATGCCGACGCACGGATCATGACGGCCTTTCGTCAATATCTCAGTCTCATTGCCAAAACAGTCAACGGTTTGGCGAGGTGTTAGAATTGATGACGTGGGTTTGACGGCGAACCGGGCCACAATAGGCTGTCCTGTTGATATTCCACCCAGAATTCCGCCAGCATGATTACTAAGGAAGCGCGGTTGGCCGTCGTTACCTATCCGTATCTCGTCAGCGTTATTCTCACCGGACAGGCTAGCAGCTTCGAAGCCATCGCCAATCTCAACACCTTTAACAGCGTTAATGCTCATAAATGCGGATGCAATATCCTGGTCGAGCTTACCGTAAATGGGGGCGCCCCAGCCGGCAGGGACGCCTTCGGCGACAATCTCGATGACGGCACCTGCCGACGAACCTGATTTGCGAACGCCATCAAGATATTTCTCCCAATCCTTTGCTGCGACCGGGTCGGGGCAAAAGAAGGGATTGTTGTCGATCTCATTCCAATCCCAACGACTGCGGTCGATCTTGTGCTGGCCAATTTGGACCAAGGCGCCCCGTACAGACACATCCCCGATGACCTTGCGAGCAACGGCGCCGGCTGCAACGCGCATTGCAGTTTCGCGAGCCGATGAGCGTCCACCACCGCGATAGTCGCGTATCCCGTACTTGGCGATGTAGGTGTAGTCAGCATGACCAGGGCGGTATTTGTCTTTGATATCGCCGTAGTCCTTCGAACGCTGGTCAACGTTCTCGATCATGAGCGAGATGGTTGTGCCTGTTGTTACCTGATCGCCGTCATCATTATTGAAGACGCCGGAAAGGATGCGGGCTTCATCTGGTTCGCGACGCTGAGTGGTGTGTCGAGATTGTCCTGGACGACGTTTGTCGAGGAAGGTTTGAATGAACTCGGCAGTCAGAGGTATTCCAGGTGGACATCCGTCTACGGTGCAGCCAATCGCTGGGCCATGACTCTCCCCCCAAGTCGTCATTCGAAACAGCTGTCCGAAGGAATTATATGACATATGAATATGTTACCTGTAGTTGCAAGGCCTGGTCGATCAGTTCTCTGAGTTGCTGCGCATGTGGTTTTGTGAGTCTTAAAAGTCAGCATTGCTTATCGCAAGAGAGTGCTGGACCTTAAAACGCGTGACAAAACAATAAAATGCAGGATATTTCTTTGTTGGGTTCTGCGTGATTCCTGTGCATCGGCAACTTCGATAGTACAGGACGCAGCGTTGTAACATGATGGTTTGTGTTTCGGACGACACGCAGGGCAAATTCCCAGGTGTTTGTGGCCTTCGCCCACACCTTAGCTATGAGACGGTGTCTCAAGCCCGCTACGTTGTATGGAATAGCAAAACCTTGTGCCGCCGATTTTTGTCATTGACCGGCGGGTAAATCGCGTGATCACAGCAAATGTGGTGCACGCTTCTTGATGTTAGCATTAGGTCTGAGCAACCTGGGTGCAGACATCCAATCCCGGAAACCGGGACTGAAAGGGCTGGGGGTCGCTACCCAGCCCTTTTTGTTTGCGTCAGACCAATTGGGTGCGGAGCTGGCAGATTTAGGACTGTTCAGATAGCTTTAGAAATTGGTTGAGGTTCTGCTCGCCACCGCCAATGAAGGGCGGTAGTCTCAGATGGAACTTCGGATTGTCGTTCGGACCTTTCGGAGATTTCTGCTCGATCGATTCTAGTTCGGTTGGGACGTGCGTTCTACAAAGGTGCGATATGTTTCGTCTGTTACTGTCATTCTCGATGATGTGTTTCTTGGCACTCAGTCTGCAGGTCAATGCGGTTGGGGCGATGGAGGGTGCCCAGAGCTTCGCGCCGGGGGCAAATGTAGTCCAGGCCAAGGGCACCGGTCTTTCACAGCTGTCGGGTGTTTTATCGCGAAGCGGGCAATACTTCCAATCGGCGCAATATCGCTGCCGCAGAGCGTGCAAGAGGTGTCGTCG
>NZGY01000147.1 GCA_002689605.1 Filomicrobium sp. | reverse complement strand
CTTTTAACCTTTTTATTGGCCGCAGATGCCAATGCAGGCCCGGAGGATACGTATTTGGTTATCAGCTCTTTGACTTTGCTCTTCTGCTCGGCTGTACACGTTTTGGCTGCTGCCTTGCCTTCTTTGACAACGACTTTCTTATCCGTGTCGCCGTCTTTCTTTACAATCTGCAGCTTGCCAACAAGCATCATCACTGTCGTGAGGTGGAGCTGGTTGATGTAAACTATCTGTTGTTCTGTCCATTGCTTGGACTTTGTTTCGCGGAGCATAAGTGACCGATAGTTTTTCACCTGGTCCTCGCGGAGATCGCAAATCTGTGCGTGAGCTGTTAATCTTGCGACCCTTATAACCTCACGACCCTTTGCAACCGGGACCATCATTTTTTCACGGTTCTTCTTATCAATGAAGATCGTCTTCCCGTTTGGCGGGGTGAATTTGTCAGGCGTGTAGCTCCAGGCATAGTTCATGATTGTCTTTACGGAGCGTTCGCTTAATTCCTGAGCAACACTTTGAGATGCGCTGAGGGTCAGGAACACTGCTGCGCTAAGACCGAAGGAAATTCCCGCTGCGTACGAATTTCGCATTTGCTAAGCCCCTATTCGCCTTTCCTAACAGGCAATACAACACCGCTATTATGCCCCAGGTGTGTTGCCTATCCCAATGTCTGAATTTGACGATGGGTCGTCGGACCCAAAAAGGGCATAATCAAGGCACCATCTCATCGGCTAATTACTCTGCGTCTCGAGTCCGTACCAACGTGGCGACAATGCCACGCAATGTTCGCACTTCTTGATCGGTAGCGTCCATTCGAGACAGCATTGTGCGTACATTTCTTACGATAACGTGGCGTCGATGCGACGGCGTGTAGAATCCTTTTTTCTCGAGTTCGCTCTCTAAATGCTCAAATAGTCCAACGAGTTCTTGTTTGGTCGCCCGCCGGTTCTTGCCGAGATTTACACCTGCTTCTACTGGTTTTTCGTTGTTTGTAACGCGGCCAAGGCTGGCAGAACCGGTGGCTTTCAACCACTCATAGCCAATCAGCAAGACCGATTGGGCCAAGTTGAGAGAGGCGAAGCGATTATTTATTGGAATCATGAGAATAGCATCTGACAAAGCGACCTCATCTGTGGTTAGTCCGTTACGCTCACGACCGAACAATATGCCACACCTATCTCCATCGGCTGACGAGGTCGTAATCGTTTGTGCTGCTTCCTCAGGCGCCGTAACCGGCTTGCGCATGTCTCGCTGACGGGCTGTTGTTGCTGCAACCCAATTGAGGTCGTGAATCGCTGAAGTCACATCCGGGTGCAGTGACGCGTTGTCGATAATTGCCGCTGCCCCGGATGCAACTGCTCGCGCTTTTTCGCTTGGCCAGCCATCCCGTGGATTGACGACCCTGAGGTCATCGAGGCCAAAGTTGCCCATGGCGCGGGCAACCATGCCAATGTTCTCGGGTATCTGTGGTTCCACAAGAATCACCGCTGGCGGTGACAGAATCGATTGGTCGGGCCCAATGAGATCATCCACCTGCCTGACGCCGTATCGCAGTTTCCGCAGCACTCGTCGGGCCCAGAACCAGTATTCTTCACCGGCCCATCGTTGCGACTGTTGCTCAAGGCTTGGAATCTCAAGTTCGCCCTCGCCAGGACCATTCAGTGTGAGGCCAGTATCTTTGCAGTGGACGCTAGAAAACTGCTTGAGATAATCGTCGAAATTTTCGAGGCCGTTGCTCTGAGTATGCAATCTGCAGTTCTGGCAGGTCGCCTTGACTTCACTGCATCTTTGCTCTGCACAATAGACTAGGACTTCCTCTAGGGCCTTAATGTTGAGGGCACTAGCTTCAGCTTGGTCTGGCTGCTGTGACAGGACGGCTTGAACACCTTCTTCGTGAGCGAGATGAACAATCGCAGCAACGGACTCACCGTGCTCGACAAGACGTGGCTCTGAATCGAGAATTTCGATGAATTGAGTCAAGCTAAGTTCCTAACCGGAGATCAGAAGAATAGAAGTTCGTGCTGCATTTCTGAGGGAAGGAACTCTTCCAGTTTATGTGACACAGGGAGGTTGGTGCCGGGTTGGCGATCATCTATCTGGGCGCATGTATGATAGCCGGCCTGGAGATGCTTTGTGATGGCGTGATAGTCACTCAACCCGGCTGCAGAAGTAGAATTGTCAAAAGTAGCTTCCAGCATCAATGCCGGAGTGTTGGAGAGGATGCGAGCGGCGCCATGCAGCACGCTCTGCTCGTGACCTTCAACGTCTATCTTTACGAAACTCACTTCGCTTGTCGATATGCCGTTGTCTTGGAGGATCTGATCAAGCCTGTCGACAGACACGACGTGTGCTGTCGAGGGGGTCATGACAAAACCTTCTTCCAGCGAGTGCGCGTCACGGTTCTTTTCGTCTCGGTAAAGAGGTAATTCTCCGCTTGCAAAACTTGCAGCGGTGGCAGCTACAGTGACATTTTTGGATAGCCCATTGGCTGCAATGTTGCGCTCAAGAATTGATCGGTTGTGCGCATCGGGCTCAATAGCGAGAGCATGCGCGAACTGACCGGTCAGCATTGCATAAAGTGTCATCGCGCCGATGTTGGCTCCAACGTCAACGAATACACCACCGCGCGGTAGCCGATTGTGGGTTGAAGCTAGTGCCATTGCAGCCTCGAGGTCACCACGCTGCCAGGCGCGGCCAGAAAGTAGCGTGAATGCTATTTTATCATCGCGAGGATCGACGAAGATCTCATGATCATCGAATTTGACCAAGCACAGCGTCTGGCTGGCCATATGTTCGGAGAAAAGGTGGTTAAGGACAATCCTTCGAAAGCGCTGGTCGCGCAGCGAAAGTCTTGTCAATGCGCGTTTGATCTTAGACGTCCAACGCCGACTACGGCGCGCGGGACCGCTCTGCTGCTTCCACCTCATGTAGCACTCCACAACGATTGCGGGGCGTGGTAGGCCACAGCTCGATTGGTTCGGTGAAACATGATACGCAGCGGGCCTTGATACGTGGCGCTCTGCTCCCTGCTCATCTTAACGGCGCCTTCGAGCTCTATAAGAATTGGATTGCAAAGCATGTCGAATATCAAGGTTTCTGGCACGGTCGTTGAGTTGGATGGTGATGAGATGACTCGGATCATCTGGCAGTTCACCAAGGATAAATTGGTCCATCCCTACCTAGACATCAATCTTGAATATTATGATTTGAGTATGGAGAACCGTGACAAAACCGACGACCAGGTGACGATTGACGCGGCAGAGGCGATCAAAAAACATGGCGTTGGCGTGACGTGCGCGACAATAACGCCAGATGAGGGACGTGTCGAAGAGTTCAAGCTCAAAAAAATGTGGCGTTCCCTGAACGGAACGATCTGAAACATCATAGGCTGTGTAATATTCCGTGAGCAGATAATTTGCGGCAATGTTCCGCGTCTTGTTCCAGGATGGACACAGCCCATAGTGATTGGTCGCCATGCCTACGGTGACCAGTACCGCGCGACCGACTTCAAATTTCCAGGCGCTGGCAAGTTATCGATCAAGTTTGAAGGTGAGNATGGTCAAGTTATTGAGCATCCGGTGTTCGACGCGCCGGCGGCCGGCGTTGCAATGGCGATGTACAACCTTGATGAGTCTATTCGCGACTTCGCCCGTGCGTCCTTCAATTCCGGCGTAGGGCGCAACTACCCGGTTTACTTGTCGACCAAAAATACGATCCTCAAGCAGTATGATGGTCGTTTCAAAGAGATCTTTGAAGAGATCTATGAGGCTGAATTCAAAGCAGAATATGAGAAGGCCGGCCTTGAGTATCAGCACCGCCTNATCNACGATATGGTGGCCTGTTCAATGAAGTGGAGCGGCGGNTACATCTGGGCATGCAAGAACTACGATGGTGACGTGCAGTCTGACACTGTCGCGCAGGGATTTGGTTCACTCGGACTNATGACCTCGGTCTTGCTGACANCAGATGGAAGGACGGTTGAGGCTGAAGCAGCACACGGNACTGTCACACGCCATTATCGACAGCATCAGAATGGACAGGAAACTTCCACAAACTCAATTGCCTCGATTNTTGCTTGGACGCGTGGCCTAAAGCATCGTGCGAAGCTTGATGATAATGCCANGCTACAGGGCTTTGCAGAGACTTTNGAGAAGGTGTGCGTTGATACGGTCGAGTCGGGCTACATGANCAAGGATCTTGCCCTACTCATNGGACCGGATCAGGCTTGGCTGACGACGATGGGTTTTCTCGACAAGATCAATACGAACCTAGAGAAGGCTCTCGAAAACGGTGTTCAAGCTTAAAAGCTTGCACTAGTTTTGGTCTCTGATCCACTCATTCAACTTCACTAACTTAATCTGGTACGGCACAACGTTGTGTCAGATTTTACTGGTTCCCAAACTGCTTGTTGTGGGCTCTGCGCTCAGCCTGAAGGCGATTTGCTTCAACTATTGCATCAGACTTTGGTGGTGCGGATCCAAAGATTAGAGAGCTGGTGCTGGATGTTGTGGACGGGCCAGTTGAAGGCACAGTGCTCGGCTGTGTATCGCGAATGGGCGGAGTGACAGCATTCGTTTGCTCTTGATCAGCTGCAGGAGGCGGTGTGCGCGTTGCTACGCTGATTGAGGCAAGTTGCGATGGAGCCACTTTGGGCTGTTTAGGTGCATTCGCCTGCTGAACGGGTTGCTTTGGTGCTTGCGGAGCAGGTGTGAATCGTTGCGTTGAAGGACTCCAGGTTTGTGTAGGCGCTGTTGCTCGCTTGATGGCAGATTGCGGCGGTCGCGGCGTCGGTACGGTCGACTGCCGAAACTTTGGAATTGCTGCTGTCTTCGGGACTCCAGGTGTTGAGGCCCTGGTTTGAGCCGGCTTTGATTTGACGCTTGCTGTTGGGCGGAGCGCTTTATCTTTGATTCTGAGCCGGCGATCGAACTGTGCCAGTCACAACCTGGGACCAATTTGGAGTTGGTGTTTGTGTTGTACGCGTAGGTGCTGGGCGGCGTTGAACAGTTGGCGTGGAGCTTGTTAGTGTCGGCCAAATTGTTGTCTTCGGAGCCGTCGCGGATGGTACGCTTGGCGCCGTTCGACGTTGGCCCTCAGGGAGCCGACCTGTTGAGATAATCGGTTGCGCAACCTTATGAGTTGTTGAGCGCGTCGGCGGGTTTGTAATTCCAACAGGTGACGGTCGTCGAGCCACCGTCTGAACGGTGCTTTTGCTAGTGGCACCGCTGGCAGGAGCTTTCAAGCCGGTGCTCTGATATGCCTTTTGGCGGAGTGCGATGGCTTCTTTCTGCTGACGTGAAGACAGTTTTCCAAACCATATAGCCTGATTGAGATCGGCTATTGCTTCAGCGCTGCGCCCTGCTGCCTGCTTGGCCCTTCCGCGCATGTAGAGTGCTTGTGCAAGATTTGCCTGGGTCATTCGACCGGCATTGATTGCCTGATCGAGACGGGTGATCGCAGCGCGCGATTTCCCAGCTTGCAATTCGCTGTTTGCCTGCCGCAGTTCTGAGAGCACATCCGCTTGTGCGACAGCAGTGTTCTTGCTCAGCCCGAACAGAGCCATAGCCGCAACAATTGTGAATATGATCTGGCTCAAACCGGCCTTAAGTGTCGTTATCATCTTGTCGTTCGTCCTGCCCGTCGCCCAAGCGAATCGATAAGGTTTTGGCGAATGTTAAGTAAGAACGTCGGATGGTGTTCCGTAAGGGCGCGAAAGGATCAGGGATTTCCACGGTTTTCGTGCGGAAGTGCGACTTTCAGGAGCGCTAGAGCAGTTCGCGTTCGATGAAAATTCGTGCCGGCACCAATCGGCACTTTGAGGAGGTGCCGTCCCAAACTCCACCAGATGCCCGGCAATCGCTCACCATTGTCCAGCGATGTGACTGCCATGCGAGAAGTCCAGCAAGAAGCATCATCATCAGTGTGGCGGCAATCAGCTTATTCATCTCGCGAGTCGGTAAAGTGCGGTGTTAAAATGTGTGAGATCTAAGAACGATCAGTTGGAATGTACATCTTGATAGCTTGGCGGACCAGTGTATCGGGAACACGGGACGCTCGCATGATAAACGCCGCGAGCAATGGCTCTGGCCAGACAGTCAGCAGCAACCGAACCAATTTCAGTCAGGTGTGAGATTGGATCAGACAAGGGTCGTTCTAACGTTGAAACAGAAAAGACTGTATCGCCATCCATCGGGGCATGTGCGGGTCTGATTGCCCGCGCGAGGCCATCATCTGCCATGATGGCCAATTGTTTGGCCTGTGCTTTTGTCAGTGCCGCATTTGTTACGACAAGGCCAATTGTCGTAGACGGCGGTGCGCCGCCTTTGATGCGTAGACTAAGAGCGTCGGCAGGCATATGTGTTGGAAAACCTAAGCCCCCAAATTCGTTGCCCTTTTCGTAGGCACCAGCCCAGAAGTGCGAACCGTTTCCGATGGTTGCACTGCCGACGGCATTCACAACCGCGATTGCTCCGACTTGGATACCCGAAGGCGTGGTCGCGCTGGCCGAGCCAAGGCCACCCTTAAGGGTTGCTGTTGTGGTTCCGTAGCCGCCGCCAATACTCCCGAGCGGAAAGGCACCAGCCTCTGCGTTTGCGACGGCATCCCACCCCATCTGCCAGTAGGGAGGGTTTTGCCCCCAATCCTTGTCACCACCGTTAAGTAGATCGAATGTAATCGCTTGGACTGCGATCGGTATGTTGATGCCACCGATCTGGATGCCACGACCTTGTTCGCGGAGATAGTTCACTGCACCGCCGGCCGCATCGAGACCGAAAAGCGAACCACCGGTAAGCAGCACAGCATCAATACCTTGCGCCGACTTTTCGGGTTGAAGTAACTCCGTATCCCGCGTGCCAGGCGCCCCACCACGAATTGTGACAGAAGCGGTATTCTCGCGATCAAACACAATTGCCGTGACACCGGACACAGCCTTCTCGTCCTGCACATTTCCAACGCGAAGGCCACCGAGGTCAGTTATGAGATTGAGGTCGCCCATTGTGTGAGGCCTTTTGTGCAAGTTGATGGGANTAGCTCATTCTCGTTCGAGGATAGAACTGATATCGCAACTGGTTCGTCTGAGGCTGCCGTAACCCTGACCTGCTTCTGCAGCCCCAGCTTCTACAGCGGGAGAAGGTTAAGATTCAGCATCAAAATTCAAAGTGCACCTTAAACGCACTGTAGCGCTCACTGCCTATACTCCATCCCTATAGCAATTGGGGATCGCTATCGGAGGAACATATGACGCCGATGGAGGTACGCCAGAAGATCCACCGCTTGGTATGCGCGGTTAAGTTGGCCTGTAATCCAGGCGATAAGATCCGTATCGTTCGAAATAGGATTGAGGCGATTGTCGAGGCTGGTCAGGCAGTTCCTAAAGAGCTGGGCTGGATAGAGAACCGCCTNCGGATAGAACTCGCTGACGCTGCCTAGGTCCTGCGACCTGTCTTACAGCATATTGTGCGTGCCGTCGCAGAATGGGCTGTCGTCGGTCTGTTTGCAGCCACATAAGTTGACGGTGCCNGTTGTCTCAGCCTTAAACCTGATAGGCTCAATCCCGGTACCTTTATGCGCGCCATCACAGAATGGCTGGCGCTGCGATTTCCCACAAGCGCACCAGAAATAGCCTCGACCTTCTTCTACCTCGACCTGGTAAGGGCCGTTTTGTGCGCTGGTTGGTTCGTCAGCCATTGGAATGCTCCTCGATCTGATCAGACGGACTAGATTTNCTACCAGTCGCCTGTAAATGACAGCTGACGGCTTGTCCAGCTACCATCTAACCGGCCAATTGGCTGATCTCATACAATCGCAGTCTTGGTTAAGCGTGTTACAGCGTTGCCGAGGGGCCCTGGCGCGAGGTGAATTGGCTTTTCTGATTGGCCTGCTTCACTTTTTTGGGCTGGCTGAATTGGTTCGTGGACGATAGGCTNGAGCGAAATTGCTGAATGCGTTCAGCAAGTTGCATCATCCGGATCGTGTGCGTTGCGTCGCAAGCGGCGATGATGACATCTGCATTNGGAGCCTCTTTTGACGATTGAACCGAATTGCGCATCGTCAGCCCAACGCCCACACGTTGTTCGAGAGCGCAGAATGGATTGTCGAGCAGTGTACCGGTTGCGGCTATCACATCGATGCTGGCAACGTCGCGCCAGGCGTAAGTCTCAGAATTCGCGAAGCGATTAGTGGTGAGACCTTCGCTATTCATGCTTAGTGAGGCAGAGAAAAAATGTTGGAGGGCGAGGTAGATCAGTGCGACTTGGCTGATGCCAACCAAGATCAGAAGTACCAGGAGCGCTGGTGTTGCCAGCGATTCGGCCGTTACGGTCGTTGCAATTGCGCCGATGATTGTTGCCGGTAGCAGAACGAGGCCCATCACGATTACGTTCGGTCGAGCTGGCAGCGGTACGACCGTATCACGCCTCACGTTTTGATTCTGCCTGTACATAAGTTCGTTCTACTGACCCACAACTGGTCGAATTTGCCCGATGTCTGAGAATTACGCGTTTAATCATTAAATTTTGCGCAAATTAATATTGTAAATGGAAGCTCAATATTGTGTTGAGGAAACCTGAATGCTTGGCTTGTTCTGATCTGACAATCATGTCGCGTGTCAGAACCTAAGACAGGCCTGCCTGGTAGATCACGACCGTTCACGATCCCAAGAAAGTGTTCCAGGATTGTTGTTTTTGCTTGGCGTGAGAGGTCCGGCAACCTAGTTGACAGATAGGCATTTGAAGCGGCCGGCCGGGAGAGATGCAATGGACGTAGTCATATTTGCAGCGATATGTGTGATCGCATTGTTTGCTGTTGCTATGCGGCGAGCACCACTTGCGATCTGGGCTGTTGTACTTGGAGGACTGGCCTTCGCTTGGCAGTCTGGCCTCTTTCAAGGTCGATTTGGTTTTCCTGACTTGACGCTTGTAAGTGCGCTTGCCTGGCTACCTGCACTCGTTACAGCCTTACTTTCATTGTCGTCTTTGCGGAAATCCATTCTGACCGGGCCTGCATATGGGATTGTCCGGAGCGTGCTCCCGTCTGTCTCCGATACCGAGCAGCAGGCGCTCGAAGCTGGTACGATCGGTTTTGATGCAGAGTTGTTCTCGGGCAAACCGGATTGGGACAAGCTGCGAGCTGTCCGACCTATCGAATTGACCGATGAAGAACGGGCGTTTCTCGATGGTCCGACCGAAGAACTCTGTCGGAAGATCGATGACTGGCAGATCCGTCATACTGACATAGAGATCCCTGAGGAGATCTGGGATTTCGTCAAGCAGCACGGTTTCCTTGGTATGCTGATCTCGAAGGAACATGGTGGGCTTGGTTTCTCGGCGCAGGCACAATCCCTCATACTGGGCAAAATCTCGTCCCGGTCTCCTGACGCGGTCACGGTGGTTATGGTGCCCAATTCCCTTGGGCCGGGTGAGCTGATNGAGAAATACGGGACGGATGAGCAGAAAGACTATTATCTCGATCGGCTGGCCAAGGGACAGGAAATTCCATGCTTTTCCCTGACCGGGCCAACCTCGGGTTCTGATGCTGCAACAATGCGAGACATCGGTACTGTTGAACGCGGAATGCACAACGGTGTTGAGACATTGGGCATCCGATTGTCCTGGGATAAGCGTTACATCACGCTTGGGCCGAAAGCGACTTTGGTCGGCTTAGCGTTTCAGCTTTTTGACCCTGAAGGACATCTGGGCAAGGGCGAGCATGTCGGCATTACCGTTGCGATCATCCCGGCAGATCATCCAGGTGTTGAGATCGGTCGCAGACACCTTCCAACCAGTGCTGCGTTTCCGAATGGCCCGAACTGGGGCAAGGACGTTTTCATTCCGATTGACTGGGTCATTGGCGGNGCTGATNTGGCCGGTCAGGGNTGGCGGATGCTGATGGAGTGTTTGTCTGCGGGCCGTGCGATATCGTTGCCTTCGTCTTCGACTGCAGGCGCCAAAACAATGCTGCGCTTTTCATCTGCCTATGGCCGTATTCGTAAACAGTTCGGTTTACCAGTTGCAAGGATGGAAGGTCTCGAAGAACCGATCGCACGAACCATCGAAAGTGCCTACGCTTTGGAGGCCGCCAGAGCGGTGACGTCCTCGATGGTGTCCAGCGGTGAAAAGCCGTCCGTTATCTCGGCACTCATGAAGTACCAATCGACGGAAAAGCTGCGTCAGGCGGTAAATGATGCGATGGATTTGCATGGAGGTCGTGGCATCTGTGATGGGCCGTCGAACTACCTGCAGTCAGCCTATCAAATGGTTCCTGTCGGGATTACGGTTGAAGGTGCGAATATCCTGACGCGGTCACTGATCACTTTTGCTCAAGGCGCATTGCGTGCGCATCCTTATCTGTACAAGGAAATCCAAGCTGCCCAGAATTCTGATAAGCGTGCAGGACTGGAGGCCTTTGATAAGGCTTTTGTTGGCCACGTTGGATTTGCGATGTCCAATGTTTTTGGTGCGCTGTTCCATAATCTGACAGGAGGCATGTTTGGTGGTCTTCCANCAGATTCGACTGGAACTGCGGTTTGGTATCGCCAGCTCTCACGCGCCAGTAGGAATTTCGCACTTGTCGCTGATCTAACCGTCGGATTGTTGGGTGGTGGCCTCAAGGTCAAACAGAAACTCACAGGGCGATTATCTGATGCCTTGTCTGAGCTCTATTTNGTCAGTTGCGCTTTGAAAAGATTTGAAGACGATGGGCGGCCCGCAGACGATCGTGATGTGGTTACACTTGTTGCCCAGAATGGCCTGTTCCGGTTCCAGCAGGCCTTNAGAGGGACGATTGACAATTTTCCNNTCGCTCCGGCGCGCATACTCATGCGATGGTTGGTTTTCCCACTCGGTAGCCATTACAAGCCTGCACCNGATGCAATCGGCCATAAGCTGGTCCGCAAAGTGATTGAGCCAGGTGAGTTCCGTGATCGCCTGACTCGCGATATCTTTGTTTCCAAAGATCCGAACGACCCTACCGGTGTTCTTGAAGTTGCGCTCGAGAAGGTGGTGGCGGCTGAAGAAGTCGAGCGCAAGCTCGAGCGCGCAATCCGAAAGGGGACCGTGCAGCGCTACCATGGCAAGGATTGGATTGGTGACGCTGTCAACAAGGACGTGCTGACTGCGGACGAAGCAGCGCTGCTACGTGAAGTTGATGANCTGACTGCACGCGTTATTGCNGTTGATCATTTCGATCCGGCAGAGGTTAAACCGAACTACGTATCGTTGGGTCATAACTCACGAATTGTGGCTGGTACTGCAGCCNAGTAGGCATGAGGTAAAGGGCCCAATCGGTAAAATACCGGAGACCGGCTTTAGGAGGCATTGGTATGACTGAGACCCCTCTCGATCCCAAGGACTGGCGGTTTTCGGTTGATTTCGAGGACGTTGCCTGGGCGATTTTTGATCGCGAAGGCGAAAGTGCGAACTCACTTGGGCGTCGTCCGCTTGAAGAGCTGAACGAGATTGTTCAGTGGATGGCCAAAGTGGCGCCTCAGCAGGGAGTTCGAGGGCTCGGCATTCTGTCAGGCAAAGCGAATAGTTTCATCGTCGGCGCTGACATCCGTGAATTNGAGCAGCTTGATACAGAAGAAAAGGTCCTCGAGGGCATTAAGCCTGTCCTCGAAATGCTCGATCAAATTGAAGCGCTGAAGGTGCCTGTTGTATGCGGTATCCATGGTGCCTGCCTTGGCGGCGGGTTAGAGCTTGCACTTGCTTGTCATTATCGCGTCGCAACCCGGGACGATGCAACCCGGGTTGGTTTTCCAGAGGTTAAGCTCGGCATCTTTCCTGGCTTTAACGGTACTGCTCGTGCCATCCGGCAGGCGGGACCGGTTGCAGCNATGCAGAATATGCTAACCGGCTCGATNTTGCGCTCAACGGTTGGTCGAGCGTTGGGTTACATTGATGAGTTGGTTTCAAGTCCGGAGCAACTGCGTTGGTCTGTCCGCAAGNCCATTCTGCGGAAACGAAAGTCGAAGCCCGCNTCGTCAATGAAATCGATGATGGGCAAGTGGCCAATTCGCGGGAAGATCGCGGACAAGATGGTTGCTGAGACGCGAAAGAAGGTTCGCGAGGCGCACTATCCTGCTCCGTTCGAACTCATCAAATTGTTTCGTAAGCACGGTGGTNGCTTCACAGCTATCAAACGCGCNGAGACATCGGCGTTCGCGCCACTCATGGTAAGCGATCAGTCGCGCAACCTGCGTCGTGTCTTTCAGCTATCCGAGATGATGAAAGCGCAGGCNCCTAAAGATATCGATTTTAGGCCNCTCCGCGTTCACGTCATTGGGGCNGGGGTTATGGGCGCNGATATCGCNGGTTGGTGTGTTGCTTCAGGCATGCAGGTCTCGCTGCAGGACCTTTCGGAANAGGCCATAGAAAANGGCATCGCTGCACAGGATAAGACGCTCAAACGTAAGTTCAAGANGCGGTCACAGCGCGAAGCAGCCAANGCTCGGCTNATAGCGGATCCAAAAGGCGAGCGAGTTTCGCGNGCCGATGTCATCATTGAAGCGATNGTCGAGAAGGTCGAAATCAAACAGAAGCTGTTTGCTGATCTCGAGGGGCGGATCAAGCCGGGTGCCGTGCTTGCAACAAATACTTCCTCAATCATGATCGAGGATATTGCTTCTGCCTTACAAGACCCGAGCCGGTTGATTGGCATTCACTTCTTCAATCCGGTTGCGCAGATGCCTCTCGTTGAGGTGATCAAAGGGGCCGATAGTCGGGTCGATGAAATTGAGAAGGGTTGTGCTTTTGTTACGGCAATCGGCAAGTTCCCGCTCATTGTGAAGAGTGTGCCGGGTTTTCTCGTCAATCGGGTCCTGGCGCCTTACATGTTCGAAGCCTTTCAGAAGCTGCAAGCTGGTGCCGATATGGCAAAGCTGGACGAGGCTGCGCGTGTGTTTGGAATGCCGATGGGACCTATTGAGCTTGCGGACACGGTTGGTCTTGATGTGTGTGCCCATGTCGGTGAGATCCTGAAAGGCGGGATCGAAGGCTCGAAACTTGCCGAGCTTGTTGCAGCTGGCAAGCTGGGTAAAAAGAGCGGTGAAGGCTTCTACAAGTGGAAAGATGGGAAGGCGGAGGCTGGGAAGGTTGAAGCAAGCCAAAGTGAGCTTGAACAACTCGGCCGCGAGCTTGTTGCTCCACTGATCTCCGAATGTGAGCGATGTCGCGATGAAGGTGTTGTCGCGTCTGCCGATCTTGTGGACGGTGGAGTGATCTTCGGAACTGGCTTTGCTCCCTTCCGTGGCGGTCCATTGCACTATGCGGCGAGCGTTGCTGACACTGGCGCACAATCGATCAAAGCGGCCGCAGAATAGACCGGGCCCAGCTAGGCCGGACGTTAAGAATTTAATCTGGGACGAAGGACCTATACCATGAACCAGACTTCCCGACGCGTTGCAGTCATCGGCGGTGTTCGCATACCGTTTTGTCGCTCGAACACGCTTTACTCAGACTTGTCGAACCTGGACATGCTGACCACCACACTGAACGGTCTTAGCGCGAAGTATAATCTCAAAGACATCCACATTGATGATGTGGTTGGTGGCGCTGTTGTTACGCACTCGAAGGATTGGAACCTGGCACGCGAAGCCGTNGTCGGATCCGAGCTTGCGCCGACAACACCAGGGACAACAATGATGCAGGCCTGCGGGACAAGTTTGCAGGCGGCTATGGGAATTGCGNCGAAGATTGCGACAGGGGAAATCGAGAACGGCATTGCGATGGGCTCGGATACTACGTCCGATGCACCAATTGTGTTTTCAAAGAAGTTTTCGAAGCGCCTCATGGATATGACGCAGCGCAAAGGCACTTGGTCTAAGATTGGTGCATTCAAAGGTCTCTCGGCTCGCGAGCTGGCACCGCTGCCGCCATCGGTTGCCGAGCCCCGGACTGGCATGTCTATGGGNCAACACTGTGAATTGATGGCCCAGGAATGGCACGTGCCGCGCGATGAGCAGGACCAGCTTGCAATGGAAAGTCACGCCAAGGCCGCAGCTGCGTATCGAGAAGGGTATATGGATGACCTGCTGGTGCCGTGCGCTGGGGTTTTCCGGGACAACAATTTGCGTGAGGATATGGAGGCTGAGAAGCTTGCCACACTAAGGAATGCGTTCGAACGATCGGATCGCGGGACATTGTCGGCGGCGAACTCGACGNCTTTGACGGATGGTGCTGCCGCTGTGTTGCTCGCGTCGGAAGACTGGGCAAAGGAGCGTGGACTTCCGATACAGGCGTATCTGACAACCTATCAAACTGCAGCCAACAATTTTGTTGCTGGCGAGGGACTTCTAATGGCCCCGACAATTGCGGTGTCAAAGATGTTACAGAGAGCTGGGCTTAGTCTGCAGGACTTCGACTTTTATGAAATCCACGAGGCTTTTGCAGCGCANGTCTTGTCGACATTGCGCGCCTGGGAGGATGCTGACTATTGTCGCAATCATCTTGGAAGAGAAGCGCCGATGGGTGCCATCGACCGTTCAAAAATGAATGTCAAAGGATCATCCCTAGCTGTTGGCCATCCCTTTGCAGCAACCGGTGCCCGCATTGCGGCTAATCTTGCAAAGCTCCTTGATGGTAAAAAGGACGGCCGTGGTTTGATTTCGATCTGCACGGCGGGTGGTATGGGTGTAGCCGCCATCATGGAAGGGACGGAACGCGCGGTTGCTGCGTAAACCCTTGCGAGATCAATCCGGCGTGACACATCAATTCTTGGGAAGGCAGCTGCCAAATCGGGCGCGAGCTGTTTCCGGTAGGATGGCGATAGCGGTTGTGTTGCCGGAAGCAAACTTTTGCAATCGTCCAACATCTGCCTCNCTGGCGGCAACGCATCCAACGGTTGGACTGTTCGGCCGCCTCCNGACATGTACGAAGATGCATNATCCAGCGCGCTTTTGGGCATTGGGTGGGTAATTTACAAACAAGCCTTGTCGATACAGGCTGATCTTTGCCATTTCCTCGCCACTGGTCTTTTTGCCAGCGACTTTGCGTGGAACTATTCTGCCGTAGTGAGGGGAACGGGTATCATCGACACAGAAATGCTGACCACGCTTCAGTCTGACGAAACCTTGTANCTGTTTGTCAAATGTCCCGAATGGCTGGNCGACTGAAAAGATACCTGCAGGGGCGCGCTTGTCGCCTTCGCGTTTCAATGGCTCTCCTGANTTTGCATAAGCTGCANCTGTCCANCCCCAGGCCAGGCCCTTCCGACCAACGACGATCGGTTTTGACTTGCCGCTTTGTTTCCAAGATGCCGTTGTTGAAGAGCGGCTGAATGTTGCGACAGTGCCTTTGAACGCATTGAAAGTTGGTGTGGTAACGAGAAGNAGGTGTGTCGCCTTTGCNAACTCTGGCGGGCATNTGGTGGCGCTCGCTGTTGCTGCTGNAACNGCNAGTGATAGCGCTGTTGCGAGAACGGCTGCTGATGATTGTCCNCCTCGGAGAATTAACTTCATCGGGTTCTCCCNATCTACGCTCAGATTTCCTGCAATTGGCTATTCGTTCTCTTAGCCTTGCTGTTCGTGTTTGGCGTCTTCTTCTGCCTTGAGTTCCTTTTTTGACAGTTTGCCAATCATGGTTTTGGGGAGTTCCGAGCCAAGTTCGATCTCTGCCGGCATTTCGATCTTTGAAATTTTGGGTTCAAGATGTGCGAACAAGTCGTCGGCGGTCATGCTTGATCCTGATCGCAACTTGACGAAGGCCTTGGGCGCCTCGCCGCGATAGTCGTCTTTAATGCCGATGACGGTCGNCTCTTCGACATCCGGGTGATCATAGAGGGCTTCTTCTATCACCCGTGGATAAACATTGTAGCCAGAGCAGATGATGAGGTCTTTGATCCGGTCGACGATGAAGAAAAAGCCTTCGTCGTCCATAACAGCGACGTCGCCTGTTCGGAAAAATTCTCCCACAGAGGCATCCGCGGTTGCCTCGGGGTTGTTCCAATAGCCCTTCATGACTTGTGGACCGCTTATACAAACTTCACCGCGCTCACCGAGAGGCACTTCCTTGTTGGGATCGTCCAGGTCTCGGAGCGANATCGTNGTTTGCGGTATAGGCTGGCCGATGCAGTTCTCTTTGACAGCACCATGCAATGGATTTGCCGTTGCTACAGGTGAGGTTTCGGATAGGCCGTAACCTTCGACAAGCTTACAGCCGGTCAGTTCTTCGAAGCGGGTTTTGACGTCTAACGGCAATGCGGCGCCGCCGGCAAAGCAGAACTGTAACGATGACAGGTCAAAGGACTTAAGTTTGGGATGGTGGATCATTGCGTTGAAGATCGTGGGGACGCCAGGCATGACAGTTGGCTTCGTTTTGCTGATCAATTTGAGGGCGTCATCGAGTGCGAAGCGGGGCATGATGACGATTTCGGATGCCGATGCTATGGCGAAGTTCATCACCACAGTCATGGCGAATACATGAGAGAAAGGCAGTGCTCCGAGAACGCGTTGGTCGGTTTTGGTTAAATCACCCGACCAATCAATGACCTGCTTCGTATTGATATANAGGTTTGCGTGGGTCAGCATCGCGCCCTTCGGTCGTCCTGTCGTGCCGCCGGTATACTGAAGCACTGCGATATCATTCNATGGGTCGATCTCGGCTTTAGTGAACTGGCCGTTGTTNTTCAGCAGGTTTTCCTCGAAGACCAGCTTGGAAGCCACTTTCGACTTTCGCGGTTTCGTGAGTTCCTTACCCTTGGCCAACTTGAATAAGNCGGATTTGACGCCTGGGAGTAGCTTANGAAATGAGGCCACTANGGCCTGCTTTAAGACGTTTGCTTCGAGGAGGCTCTCGACTTTGTCGAATAANACCTTGAGGTCCAGTGTGANCATCAGGTCTGTTTCACTGTTCTCGACCTGAAACGCCAGTTCCTCATGTGTATAGAGAGGATTATAGTTGACGACAGTGGCGCCAAGCTTGAGCGTTGCGAAGTAAAAGACGATGAATGTCGGGCAGTTGGGCAGAAATAGGCCGACTTTGCTNCCTCTCCCGACGCNAAGTTGGGATAGACCAGCCGCTGCGTGACGGACTTGGTTGCCAATTTCACTGTAGGTAAGTGTCTTGCCTAAGAAGTTCGTGCAGATTTGCCCTGGCTTGGCTGCGATGGATTGATCCAAAATGTCAAACAGAGGCCGTGCCTCNTAGGNGNGATGCCAGTCCAGATTCGACGGGTAGTGTGCCAACCAGGGATAATTTTGATTGCTACTTCCATTTGATGGATTGGCATGCGTTNCATCAGTATCCTGTGACATTATGGTACGTCTCCACCCTTGCAGAGCCCGTTAATGGCTCTTANCGCGTCTATTTCGGAGCGATTGCGATCTACGCGCCCNATTTTTGATGTTTGGGTTAACCAATAACACATCGTTTANTGCTTTGAGACTAGCATGTCTTCGTGACTGAGAATTCGNNGNANTAGCCGGATAATGGGAATTTGAAGCCGGCGTGACGTCGGATTTTAAAAGCGGCACGCGAATTGCTCAGTGCATTGGAATGCGTTGGTCCAGTTCGCTAACTGGACGTTCGCGTCATTTACGGTTATGTGACGATCATGCTTGTTGACCAATAGTGCCTGGACTACGAAGTAACAAAGTAGTTAGGTCCGGTGCTTCCAGATCGGCACCATGGGAGAGTGAATATGGACGATGTGGCGACTAAGATTGTTGAAATTCTTAAGAAGCACATGAAAGAGCCGCGGGATGACATCAACGAGTCGACTGCTCTGGCAGATCTTCAGATTGAATCGCTCGATCTGGCTATGATCGTGTTTGATATCGAAGATTCCTTTGGAATCGAGATCCCTTACAACGCGAACGAAGAATCGACCGAAGATTTCCAGACAGTTGGTTCGGTTGTAGAACGCGTTAAATCACTGATTGCGGAGTCCGGTAAGGATGCAGCCGGCGCCAGTGCATAATANCCACTGATGGTGCCGTTTCACTGATCTGAGAGCTCGTTGCATATCGCGCGTACTCCATCAGGAAAAGAGAACTTATGGCAGATAAAGGTATGCGCCGGGTCGTTGTGACCGGGATCGGCGTTGTTTCGCCAATTGGAACAACCGTCGATGATTTCTGGGCAGGTATAAAGCGCGGGGACTGCGGAGTTAGTCCTCTGGGTGGCTTCCCGCTGGAAGACCTGAAAATNAAAATTGCGGCACAAATCCACGATTTTGACCCTAAACCACGCCTCAAGCACTTCTCACGCGACAAGATCATACTGCACGCTGATCGCTATTCCTGGTTCGCGGGAGCTGCGGCGGACGAAGCTGTCAAAATGTCCGGCATTGAAGTCCCGATGGCCGATCCATACCGGACTGCCTGTATTATCGGATCAGGTGCTGGCGGCTTGGTGACCTATGAAAAGGCTTATCGTGACCTTTTCATNGAAAATAAGCGGGCCACGCATCCACTCACGCTNCTNAGAATAATCGGGTCNTCNGCCTCNGCTCACGTCGGGATCGAGTTTGGTGTNAAAGGTCCAACGTTTGCGACTTGNAGNGCTTGTTCNACCGCGACNCATGCGATCGGTCTTGCNTGCGACTACATCCGAAATAACGTCGTAGATGTAGCAATTGCCGGCGCTTCGGAGTCTGTGATCAATTACGGGACAATGAAGGCTTGGCAAGCGCTCCATGTGCTGTCACCGGAAGGTGTTTTCCCGTTCGCCAANAAGCGTAACGGGACGGTGCTCGGTGAGGGTGCCGGGATCTTGCTTCTCGAGGAATATGAGCATGCCAAGCGTCGTGGTGCNACGATACTNGCTGAGCTTTGCGGATACGGCATGACCTCCGACTCCANGGACATGGTCAATCCGGACGTCGAGGGACCGCGCGAAGCCATGAAGCTGGCATTGAATGACGCGGGATTGGCGCCGACAGATATNGACTATCTGAATGCTCACGGTACCGCGACAACGATTAACGACAAGAACGAAACTAANGCCATCAAGGAAGTCTTTGGTAAGCACGCTGAGAAGTTGCCGATTTCTTCGACAAAATCGATGCACGGGCATCCGCTTGGTGCTGGTGGCGGTATCGAAGCTGTCGCCTGTATCAAGGCAATGGAAGAGAATGTCGCTCCTCCAACNATCGGTCTTGATGAGGCGGATCCTGAATGCGATCTGGATTACGTGCCTAACAAGAGCCGCGAATTACCGATCAATTATACGATGTCGAACTCGTTTGCATTNGGTGGTTTGAACGCTGTGCTGGTATTTGGACCTCCTCCGGCCTGACGTCGGTGTCGTCGGAACNCCAGTACACGATGCGGATTGTCGTCTGAATGAGCCTCGGCAACGGTGGATCTCGCAGAAGGTCTATGCCGACTAATTTCTTACGGACATCATCCAAAGCAGACAAATCTCGTTCGTTGTCTGTCGCCAGTAATGTTGGCAAGGTNCCGATTANGGATCNGAGAGCCGTGCTCAAAGCAGGTCGTGTTAAGTTGGAACTCGANCTGTTAGACACGGTNACTGCNGGTCTGATTTGGCGTGCGCTTCCGCTATACTCGATTGGGGAAACTTGGGGCGATTCAATTCATTTCGAGTGCCGTGTCCGCGCCGGTAGAGAACGGACAGCACGTCTGAATGTTCAGCCGGGAGACGCTTGCTACTGGAGCGAAGATGATCGCGTTATGATCGGATGGGGGCCTACCCCGATCTCNCGACCCAACGAGATCCGATTGATGCGACCCTGCAATATCTGGGCGAAAGTTATAGGTGATGTGTCGGATCTGAGCGTGGTCACGCCTGGCGAGAAGGTTTCGCTAGTGCGGCTTGAGGGAAGGGGCAAGTGATGGCGCCTATGGCGGATGCCTGAAATTCTCGTTCGATGGTTTTGAGCTCTGCTACTCGTCTTGTAATCCCGCTACCGTCGCGCTGAACGTCGGCGACGAGGCTTTCGCGAATAAGCTGGCAGCTTGCCCGAGACATGTGGCTTCAGAAACTTGCTCGCGTCAGCCCGTCGATTAACGGCTATCACCGGGGCGCCGATGTGGACCTTCTCATAAAGATGGATNACGTCCTCATTTAACATGCGGATACAACCNTTTNNGACGGCACTGCCAATCGACCCACGTGAGGGCGTNCCATGAATACGNAGCAGGGACCAGTCCAGGTACAGCGCACGTTTCCCGANTGGATTGCTTGGTAGACCACCGCGATGCGGTCGCCCGCCACCAATTGGGAACCACCACGGGTTCTTTTTCTTCATGGATACGAACGTGCGGCCTGTCCAAAGCTCTTTGCGATTTCCGACGGCAACCGGATAGCCGATCGCCTTGCCTTCCCCCAGGACATAGTAAAGCGCGCGCTCGTTGTTGATGACGATGATCGAACCGGCAGGATAGCCGAGATCGAATTTGACTGTNNTTGNACGCGCTTCAGTGGTTGCGCTTGCAACAAANATCAAGGCGATCAGACTGCCGATTGCAGTCACCAGAAGGCGGCCCATAGCGCAACTCCAGAGAACCGAATGACCTAGGTAAGGAATTATTTCAGAGAGGATCTACCATTACTTTGANCATAAGGTTGCGCGGACATACAGAAATCATNGCTTTCAAAGGGTAAATTTCAATTCGTTGTGTTAATGGCGGCACATGCTGATGGTTTGACTAGAAGCCTAAGTGGCAATCGCTTTATCGCGTTGCGCGGCATTGACTGGTACGATTGGCGGTCTGGATCTTTGCTTGTTCCAGGGCTATGGCAAGGTCGAAGCGAAGTAACCCTTACGGATCCATTATGAGCAAGTTGCCCAATCCTTCTCTCGCTGGTGACTTTGAACAGGCTGACGAAACCCAGTGGCGAGCTTTGGTTGACAAAGCTCTGAAAGGCGCTGATTTCGAAAAGCGCCTGGTTTCTCGCACGCAGGATCATATTTCCCTGCAGCCACTCTATCAGCAGAATCGTGCCGGAAAGGTCATTGCTGGAGCAAATTCCGCGCAACCATGGNATATCGCTCAAAGGATGGACCATCCTGATCCAGACCAAGCAAACATTCAGGCGCTGGAAGACCTTGAGAATGGTGCCAATGTTCTCACAGTGGTTGGAAAAGGTTCTACGCGCGCCGCTGATTTCGGCCTTGATCTCGCTTCGACAGATAGTATCAAACGGGCGCTCTCAAACGTTGCGCTGAGTATGATTGCTCTCCGGTTCGAGCATGGCGACAGTGGAATAGCGAGCGCTGGGATTGTCGCTCAGTCGATNGCGGAACAAGGTGAAGAAGCGGCAAAGCTTTCGATCAATTTTGGATTGGATCCGATAGGCAGTTTGTTGCGGACAGGTCAGCTGGAGGCAGACTGGGATGTTGCCGGGAGCGGACTTGCCAAGACTGTCGATGAGCTAAGAGGGCGTGGTTTCAAGAGCCCNACTGTCAATTGCGATACACGCGTTGTCCATGACGCCGGAGGATCAGAAGCGCAGGAGCTGGCTGTCGCCTTGGCCACAGGAGTGACTTATCTGCGAGCGCTGTCAAACGCTGGCTTATCGTTGAACGATGCGCGCAGTTGTTTGTCGTGGACGATGGCGGTTGATGCAGACCAGTTCCTGTCGATCGCAAAGCTGCGAGCTCTCAGGTTACTCTGGGCGCGTGTAGAGGAAGCATCTGGGTTGGGTGTCGAGCCTATAGAAATCTATGCGGAAACAGCGTGGCGCATGATGAGCCGACGCGATCCGGCTGTGAACATGCTCCGCACGACAATGGCGACTGCTGCGGCCAGCATAGGTGGAGCTGATAGTATTTCGGTATTGCCGTTCACTCTGCCGCTTGGACTTCCCAATGCATTCGCNCGACGGATCGCAAGAAATACGCAGACGATTTTATCGGAAGAATCGAACCTGTGGCGTGTCACTGATCCGGCTGCCGGCGCTGGCGCCTATGAGACTGTCACGCAAGAACTCTGTGAGACTGCCTGGTCAGAATTCCAGCAGATAGAGCGTGAAGGTGGCGTGGTCGATAGCTTCAAGTCCGGTGCGTTACAAACGCGAATAGCTGACGTTCAGCGCGCACGCTCAAAACATGTTGCAACGCGCAAGATTGCGCTGACCGGAACGAGCGAGTTCCCAAATTTGGATGAGGCGGACGAGAGTGTGCTGGACGTTTCCCCCGTTGCGGCTGCGCCCGCCATTGGCGGTGATAGCATTGCCAGTCCCTTGCCATGCCTGAGACTGTCNGAACCATTCGAAGAGATGCGGGATGCTGCTGATGCAGCGACGGCAAAAGCCGGGGCGCGACCAGCGGTGTTTCTCGCTAATCTGGGCTCATCGGCAGATCATGGAGCGCGGGCGACNTGGATTGGCAATCTACTGGCGGCAGGNGGGATCGCAACNATCGGCAGTGACGGCTTTACGAATTNCTCGGATGTTGGTCAGGCTTTTGGCAACAGTGGCGCCAGCGTTGNCTGTATCTGCGGGAACGATGAAAGCTATGGCGAATTAGCAGAGGCGGTTGCATCGTTGTTGAAGACTGCCGGTGCGAAGAGTGTCTTGCTCGCCGGGAAACCAGGTGAGAGTGAGGGCGAGTTGCGAGCTGCCGGAGTTGATATGTTTCTGCATGTCGGGATCGATGTCGTTGCGTCGCTCAATAGCCTGCATGACGTGTTGGAGATGTCGTAATTCGCGAGAGCCTGTCNTCTGCAACCGGTTCAGGTGAGAAGTATGTCTGAAACCCCAGAAAACAATGAACGAACAGTTCACCATGCAGGTGGCTGCCAATGCGGGGCTGTCAGGTTTGCGTTCTATAGTGACCCTATACGCCTCAGTCTTTGTCATTGCCGTNTGTGCCAGCGCGCAGTTTCTGGTCCTTTCGCGATATTGGCTGAGTGTGCCAATGAGGANTTCGCCTGGACCGAGGGGANACAGAAGGTCTTCAAATCATCATCCAAGGCTGAACGNGGTTTTTGTGCGGACTGCGGATCACCGCTTAGTTATCGCGTCATTGATAGTGACATCATTGAGCTCTACGTTTGCGCTTTCGATGACCCATCCAAATTGGGACCAGCCTATGCTGTCGGAGACGAGTCAAAACTGCCTTGGACGATAATCTTCCGTCTTTACCATCACGAGCATCATCCGAAATTCCAGATCTTAAGAGCTATCAGTCGTGATGCCTTATTCCTTTGTTTTCATGAACGAAAGCCGAGGCGAGGCAAACCGGCGTGAGCCTCTACATTTCGGGATGGAACGTGCTAATATTGATAACGATCAGGCCAGTTAGTGCAGACCCAAGGTAGATTAGACCCTATGACCGGATTGCCAGACTTTACCAAAGTTTCCTTCGCGAAGGCCGAGGGGGCCGAAGCGGCGCCTTCAGGTGAGGCTTGGACAACGCCCGAAGGCATTGATGTTGCGCAGGCCTATTCTGCTGCAGACACCGCGGGTTTGGAGCATATTCATTCGTATCCGGGCATTGCACCGTATCTGCGTGGTCCTTATCCCGCAATGTATGTCACTCAGCCTTGGACGATCCGGCAGTATGCAGGCTTCTCGACGGCAGAAGAATCCAACGCGTTTTACCGCCGGAACATCGCCGCCGGTCAGAAGGGCCTATCCGTAGCGTTCGATCTTGCGACGCACCGGGGCTATGACAGTGACCATCCTCGTGTGAAGGGTGACGTCGGCATGGCGGGAGTTGCAATCGACTCCATCTATGACATGCGCACACTCTTCGATGGTATTGATCTGTCGAAAATGTCGGTTTCCATGACGATGAATGGCGCGGTGCTGCCGGTGCTTGCGTTATTCATTGTAGCTGGCGAAGAGCAGGGCGTTTCGCCAGATAAGTTATCGGGCACCATTCAGAACGATATTCTCAAAGAGTTCATGGTGCGCAATACCTACATCTATCCACCATCGCCATCGATGCGGATCATCTCCGATATCTTCCAATACACATCGGAGAAAATGCCGAAGTTCAATTCGATTTCGATTTCCGGTTACCACATGCAGGAAGCGGGCGCGACGGCTGACCTTGAGTTGGCCTACACCCTGGCGGATGGTTTCGAGTATGCTCGGGCAGGTGTTGCTGCTGGTCTTGATATCGACGCTTTTGCACCCAGGCTTTCGTTCTTCTGGGCCATCGGCATGAATTTCTTTATGGAGATTGCCAAGATGCGTGCCGCGCGCGCGATCTGGGCCAATCTCATCCAGAACGAGTTTCAGCCGAAGAATCCCCGCTCACTTAGTTTGCGCACTCATTGCCAGACGTCCGGATGGTCGTTGACTGCACAGGACGTATTTAACAACGTCACGCGTACTTGCATCGAGGCTATGGCGGCAACTCAGGGGCATACGCAATCACTGCATACAAATGCGCTCGATGAAGCAATCGCACTGCCAACCGACTTCTCAGCTCGGATCGCGCGCAATACGCAGCTGTTCTTGCAGCAGGAAAGTGGAACAACACGCATTGCAGATCCCTGGGGCGGTAGCTTCTATGTTGAACGGTTGACGCAGGACTTGGCAGACAAAGCCTGGGCGCACATTCAGGAAGTAGAAGAGCTCGGCGGGATGGCAAAAGCGATTGATGCCGGCATTCCAAAGATGCGCATCGAGGAGGCCGCGGCCCGCACTCAGGCACGCATTGATTCAGGTCATCAGACGATTGTCGGCGTTAACAAGTACCGTGTTGCTGACGAGGAGCCGATTGAGATCCTCAAGGTCGACAATGATGCAGTTCGCAAACAGCAGCTCGACAAATTGGCACGGTTGAGAGCCGAGCGCGACGAAGACGTGGTGCGCCAAAAGCTTGAGGCTCTTACGAATGGCGCTCGCGGCGATGGCAACTTGCTTGCTTTGTCTGTCGATGCGGCGCGCGCTATGGCAACCGTTGGTGAGATTTCAGATGCAATGGAAGCGGTGTACGGCCGGCACCAAGCCGAGATCAGAGCGATATCCGGTGTCTATCGAGCGGAAGGTCGAGCTATGAATGACAACCTGACGAAGGTACAGGAAAAGGTTGACGCCTTTGCCGCGAGTGACGGCCGACGCCCCAGGCTCCTAGTGGCCAAGATTGGCCAAGATGGTCATGATCGTGGCCAGAAGGTTATCGCTACGGCTTTTGCTGATCTCGGGTTTGATGTGGATATCGGACCTTTATTCTCAACACCGGAGGAGGTTGCTCGCCAATCGGTCGAGAACGACGTGCATGTCGTCGGTGTTTCATCGTTGGCGGCAGGTCACCTGACCCTGGTGCCCGAGCTTAAAGCGGCACTCGAAGCGGAAGGCCGAGGAGATATCATGATCGTCGTTGGCGGCGTTATCCCGCCAGAAGACTATGATGTTCTGTTCGAAGCTGGAGCCAAAGCCGTATTTGGTCCAGGTACGAACATTCCTGAAGCAGCCGCCGATTTGATCGACAAACTCAATGCGCAACTGGGCTATGGCCCAGCCGAAGCAGCAGAGTAGGATCGGGAAAGCCCACTATTGACTTCATGCGATGCATCGCTCGATGCTCGTTTGAACAAGGTTAATGAAGCCTCAAGTTGCCAGGGTTGATTTAACCAAATTCCAACCGGTCAGGTTGAAGAGGCGTTAGGGCCTTGCTGCTAGGTTTGCTTCTATGGGAGAAGGAGTGAACCGCCATGCGTCTCGCAAATTATGGGATGATCGCACTCAATGGGGCCGTATCGCGCCCGGAGCCAAGCGCTGACTTCACAGACTACCAGAACGCGCTTGCAAGTTATCATATTGCAATGAGCCTACGAAACCGTGTTCCTGAACCAACAGATGATGCGGATGATCGGCTCAAGAGACTTGCAGAGTCCGTTCGACGTACACTCGATACGAATGGTAAACTAGAGCAGTAAGGTTTTGAATGGCCCTTGTTATTGGCAAGTCCATTTCGATAAGGCATTGTGCTTCTCGATAAGTTCCGCTGGAACAGCAACGCCTTGGTGCTGAGATTTAGCGCGATTGCCGTAACGTCGATCACCGGGCAATCGCACACCATCCATTGCCAACATCTTTCCGAAGAGTCCTTCTGAGTGTCCCAGCCAACCTTCGCCAGCTGTTGTTGATGGATCGATAGCGAGGATGAATTCGCCTCCGCGTGCTGGCCCACCATCTTTATTGTCTGCTTCTGTCGCCTCATAGCTGAACCGTTCGCCGATTAGCGCTGCTGCAAGCAATTCGACCATCAAGGCAATAGCGGACCCCTTGTAACCCCCAAACGGCAATTGTACCCCACCGTCAAGAATAGCATTGGGGTCTTGGGTTGGGTTGCCGTTGGCGTCCAGTCCGGCTCCGAGTGGTACGTCATGGCCATCCCGAGCAGCAAGCATGATTTCGCCACGTGCCATGGCAGCTGTGGCCATATCGAACACGACCGGTGGTTGGTCTTTGCGTGGCCAGCCGAATGCGACCGGATTTGTGGAGAAGAGCTTCTTTTTGCCTCCTGCAGGTGCCACGCTTGCGGTATGAGCGGTGCAGGCAAAAGCACATAGACCTGCATCGCATAGTGGTTCGACTTCATGCCACAATGCTGCGAAATGATGTGAATTTACCAATGCCATGAAGGCGATGCCTTGGCTGCGCGCGGCATCAATAAGCTCATCTCGTCCTGCCACGATGCCAAGTGGAGCAAAGCCGTAGTCGTTGTCGACAAGGACGACCGCAGGTTTTGGACGCGAGACGGATGGTTTAGCGGAGCCGTTGGCCTTTCCACTTTTTAACGACGCGACATAACCGGGCAGTCGGAAGAGTCCGTGCGATGAGCTTCCATCACGCTCTGCTGTAGTGATGGTTTCTGCAACGGCACTAGCGTTCTCGTCGTTACAACCGTTTGCCTTGAGGGTTGTGAGGGCGAGCTCGCGGATCTGATCGAGAGACAATGTGATAGTATCTGCGGCCATCGGGGGCTCCTTGCTCGGGGATGCTCGCTGCAGCTGAGAGCGTTCCGAGATGTACAGCGTCTGTTTTAAGGCAGCTGGCATGTTGCTGCAGAGCGGTGAAGCTTGCAACTCGATATCTCAGTTTGGCGCACAGAGCGGAAATATGTATGGAGGTTGCTAGGCGACAGGGCTCGTCCCGCTCCGGCTCATCGCAGCACTGGCCTAGCGGGTATGATTGAACCACTTCGCAGAACCAGGTGTGGCGTTGATGATCCGGACCTTGCGGAAGTCTACGCTTGTAACCTCCGCAACGCGATTGGTCGCTGCTCGTTTATCAGTCTTTTTATGTGATGGGACGGTTTCACGAAGCGCTGTTTGTTGGGGTTTGCGGACTGGCAGTTCGATTTTTGTCTCGATTGCCGGTGCTGCAATGACCGGACGTAGTTTGATAGTCGCGTTCTTGGCGTCCTTTGTTTCGATTTTCAAACCGAAATGGCGCGCGACACAGGGGTTCGTTTTCTTGGCGCTCTCAAGTTCGCTTTTCTCAATTTCGATCGCTTTGTCATTCGCGCAAACGAACAGTTGCGCTGACCGCGCTTTTTCCACGAAAGAGCCAGCGCACAGCGCTAGCGCCGAAATCGTAAAGATCCGAACAATCACCCTCTAGCCCTCGTCCTGAGAATCCTGAGCGTGTATCATATTAGAGCGGGTATCATATTAGGACGAGCATTAACGATGTGTTAACCCGCGCTTGCCAGCAGGCGTGTCAGGGAAATCTCCAGTAAGTTCCTGCCGGTGTCTGTATCGGGAGTAGCGTGGGAATCCGGGTCTTGGGTGGTTGATAGCCCTTCGACATCAGCGAGCGGATGTCGTCTAGAAGCTCTGTCTTCTCAGCATAGCCCGAGTGACCCAGCGTGAAGTATTCGGTTGCCGTCGCGGACACATCAATCGTATCAATGCCCGGAAGAACCACTGGCGGAATGTCAGTTGGAATGCTGCCAGCACGTGGACCAAGAAAGATCTTCTCTGACACTTTGAGTGCCCTGTCATTGTTGGCTGCGTAAAGGGTCATACCGTCTGACATGCCGGAGATCTGATTAGCCAGACTCGCGAACGAGTCGCGGTCGACATCGGGTGCTGCAAATATGAGCTGTGATATCTTGATGTTGAAGTCGCCATCACGACGTAACGTGTCGAGGACCGGGAGTAACAGTTCATTACCCATGCTGTGAGCAATGATGGTCATTGTCGTTGAACCGGACTTCGTCGCAACCAGCTTTAAATACTGCTTCAGAAACTCTTTCGCTTGTTCGGCCGACTCGCGATCATTCGTATAATCGCGCGGCGAGATCCGACCATTGGATGGCCAGGAATAGACGAACGAGCCTGCATCGTACTTAAGGTCGTAGGAAAGTTGGGCCGCCCGATAGAGCGCGTAATCAAATGTTGTGTTGAAGCCATGTACGAATACCAAGGCTTGGCCCANGAAGTTCTTGGCACTCATGATGCGGGCTTTGGCCAATCTACCGAACTCATCTTCNGATAAATNCTTGAGTTCNCGCAANGTGAAGTGTTTGGCCGGNTCTTCCTTCTCCGAGTAGATAACNATGCTCGTAAAGGGCANNTTNTAGACCCAAGGACGCTCNATGTTNGGGACCTTGTGGCTCTTGGGAACCGTTACCAACGCTCTCCCAACTTCAAGGCGGCGGCCACGCTTCTCGCCATAACCGATGCGCTTTTTGGTATTGCTTCCATCGCGTTCCTCAATGTCTTCACGCGCGCGATCTGTGCCGTAAAAGACAGGGACGACATCCCATGGATCGCTCGTATTCGCTCGTGGGGTAATCGAACGCGACGTTGGGCTCGCTTCAGGCTCTGANGCTTCAGCACTTTTTTGAGGTTTGGATTTATCTACGGGCTCGGAGCCGGAGCTACCCTCATCAGGTTTCGGGGCCTGCTTCTCGACGACTTCTTTGCTGGGTTTCTTGTTTGTTTGCGATGTTTGGATGACGGCTGCTGCAAAAACACCCGTGGCGAGTAGTCCGAATAATGTTACGGCGGTTGCGGTGCCCTGGCGGGCAACACGGGATATCAACCAAGGTGCAATCAGAATGACTGCCACGGCTGNTACGATTGCTGCCGGGTTGAACTGTGTTAGAAACTCATTCATCTGCTTGGTCCCTAAACGAATTCAATCAACTGTTTCGCTGAACTTTGTCGGAACCTACTTCCGTACTTATTCACCTGCAAGATCCAAGCTGGTGCAGTGCACAAACGGTGTATTCAATGTGTCCTGTGCGAACCNTTCCTCGAATTGAGGAGACGTTTCGTGTGNCTGCTGACAGTGGAGCAGGCGGGCAGGAATAACTGGGTTGTTCGAGAACGGCGATTAGTCCTATGTAGTTGGNCCGACAGGCCTTTAGCAGTTGTGGAGGATGTTGCAGCAGTGGTGGAAGGGCGCATATTTTCGTGAAGAGCATTGCGACATGAACACTGGAGCGCGGGTGACGAATGTTGATGCGATTGCTGAGGGCATCCTTCGGGGNGACCGGGCAATGTTGGCGCGTGCAATCACCCTCGTAGAGAGTACGCGAGGTGATCACCAGGAGAGTGCACGCGATCTCCTGCAAAAGCTTATGCCGTACACCGGGAAAGCCTACCGTATTGGCGTGACTGGTGTGCCAGGTGTCGGCAAATCAACGACGATCGATCAATTCGGGCGCAATTTGATTGCTGACGGTCATAAGGTTGCTGTGCTGGCAGTTGATCCGACGTCGAAGCGGACAGGTGGTTCGATTCTTGGCGATAAGACACGCATGAATAACCTCGCATCGGACCCCAAAGGTTTTGTGCGACCTTCACCCACGTCAGGCACCCTTGGTGGAGTGACGAAGAAGACGCGTGAGACGTTGCTGTTGGTCGAAGCTGCTGGTTACGACATTGTCATTGTCGAGACTGTAGGTGTCGGTCAGTCTGAAGTTGCTGTTGCGGATATGGTCGACTTTTTCCTCGTGCTGTTGCTCCCTGGCGGTGGGGATGAGCTGCAAGGCATCAAGAAGGGCATTGTTGAGATTGCTGACATNATCGCAATCAATAAAGCGGATGGAGACAAAGTCCGTCTCGCCGAGCGTTCGGCAGCTGATTATCGCAATGCACTTGCGTTATTGACTCCAACTTCGCCAAACTGGCAGCCGCTCGTGATTACGATTTCAGGACGGGACAACATAGGGTTGGATACGCTTTGGTCGAAAATCGATGGCCATAATCAACGACTGACGGCAACAGGGGAGCTGCAGAAGAAGCGCTCATTGCAGTCGGTGCGCTGGATGAAGGACATGTTGACCGAGCGCTTGATGGAGCGCGTTACAAGTAACGCCACTGTTGCTAGTATTTTGGCTGACGTGGAGCAGCGTGTTGAACTTGGTGAGCTTGCACCGTCTGTTGCTGTTGATACCATTTTGGATGCCGTTGATGGAAAGAACGAATGAATAGGGCGCAGCCTAAAATACTGCTCACTGGTTTTGGACCGTTTCCCGGAGTGCCGCACAACNTAACTGGTCAATACGTTGAAGCGTTGGCAGCAGCGGTAAGGCGTTCCTATCGTTCCATTGAAGTTCAATCGCAATGTCTGCCCACCGCCTGGCAGGAGGCGCCACTACAACTCGAGCACCTTTATTATTTGCACAAGCCAACCATCGCACTTCATTTTGGCGTCTCCCATCTCGCTAAGGCCATTGTGGTCGAGACAACTGCGAAGAATTGTACTGGTCGAGCTGATGTTCAAGGGATTGCGCCAGAGCTTGACTATCTAGTTCCAGGTGGGGCGCAGGAACTGAGGGCGACAGTACCGGTTGGGCGGCTCGTAGCACGCGTTCGCAAAGTCGGAGTGCCTGCAGTGGTATCTCATGATGCAGGCGCGTATCTCTGTAATGCTTTGCTTTACCACTCGATTGAATTGATGAGTGCGCTAGAAATTCACGGTCAGTGCGGCTTCATTCACTTGCCCGTCTCNCTTCCGCAGCGTTCGACTCATGATGGGGCACGTCGAAAGTCTGGCGATTTGGATTTTGAGCGATCTATTGTTGGCGGGTTGGAGATTGTTGGCACCCTTCTAGGATTGCCACCTGATGCCCAGCGGAGCCGCTTGTTGCGACCGATGATGGCATAGCCCATGCATGAATAGCTGCGTTGAAGATGCAAGCTTAGCGCAGGTTCAGTCATGTCATTTCATCGCCGATTTCTTTTAGGTGCCGTTGCTGGAGNCTGTGTTGGCTCAACAGCAGGTCTGGCCAGCACAGGTGCATTCGCATCGNATCAATCGGGTAAACTTGCCGAGAGATCTGCACCATTTGTGCTGAACGCTGCTGATATCGGCGTTTTACCCGACTTAGCTTCGGATCAAACTTTGACTTTTCAAAAGGCAATTGACCTTGCNGCNNANCTTAAGGTGCCTCTGCANCTTCAGCCGGGGCGATACGTCTGCTCTGGTTTGAAACTCCATCCCCAGTCTCGGTTACAAGGTGTGGGGCAAAGCACGGTTATTGCACTCCAAGGCCAAGGGGCTGCGATTACGGCTGCTGATTGTTCGGGTATCGTGCTGCAACACTTCTCCCTTCGCGGTGAACTGTATCGGGATGCTACGACCAATCCGCATCTCGTTGCGCTGATCGGATGCAGCGATCTCCTAGTTCAACAGATCGATATGACCGACCATCCNGGCATCGCTCTCGATCTGCGTCGCTGCAGTGGCCGCATTACCAGTTGTNGAATTTCAAAAGTCGGGCATGCCGCAGTCAAGTCCGTCGATGCGATGGGGCTGAGTATTGATCAGAATGACATAAGCCAGTGCCACAACAACGGTATTTTGGTTTGGCGGGAGGCAACCGGCNAGGATGGCACGTTGGTCGTGCACAATCGGATTTCGCAAATCGCTGCTCTCGCGGGTGGGAGTGGCCAGAATGGCAATGGAGTNAACATCTTCAAGGCTGATGGTGTTGTGGTCGAGGCTAACCGTATCACCGATTGCGCTTACTCGGCGGTACGCGGAAACAGTGCATCCAATTTGCAGATTGTCGCCAACAATGTGGCCCGCATCGGCGAAGTTGCATTGTATGCCGAGTTCGCTTTTCAGGGAGCCGTGATTGCCAACAATATTGTTGAGCAGGCTGCGACCGGGGTGTCAGTGACGAATTTCAATGACGGTGGACGCTTGGCCGTGGTGCAGGGCAATGTCATTCGTGGCCTGTTTCGTCGTGAGGGCGAACCTGTCGATAAACGTGGTGTTGGCATAGCAGTTGAGGCTGACACCAGCGTAACCGGCAATACGATTGAAGGCTCTCCGACTGCTGGTATGACAATTGGCTGGCATCATTGGATGCGCAACGTTGCTGTCACCGGCAATGTGGTTCGCGAATGTGGTTTGGGTATTGGGATAACCGGTCATGATTCGGCCGGTGCCGGTCTTGTGAGTAACAATATTATCGATCGTTGTCCTGCCGGAGCGATCCGTAGGACCGAAGGCAATCAGGTTTATGGACAGGAATTAGCAAACGCGTTGCCTAAGCAGGCCGTGAGGTNATTGATTACCAATGGCAATATCGTCGGTTGAACTTGATATTTTTGAAGTTTGGCTGTCTGTATAAAAATGGCTGGGGTGGCAGGATTCGAACCTGCGCATGGCGGTACCAAAAACCGCTGCCTTACCGCTTGGCTACACCCCAACAGGGAGACAGGGAATTACACCCGATTGCTTTGAGATTCAAGCAGCTGCGTCGATGAATGCGCGAGAATGCTGCAATTAGTTGNTGCCGACCTGACGAAGCCGGCAACAAAGCNGGATTTAGNCTNNCGTTAGCGGGTCGATANAGACGANACTACGCCAACCATTTTGTCCTTCCACCAGGTGCTCACGCTGAGCTCTTGCTGGGTCAGGGCNACTGCNCGCTTGATGTCTTCCGGCTCGTGATGNGACGTAATGAAGAAGCGGATNCGGGCNGCCTTCATCGGCACGGCTGGGTAGACGATTGGAAGNNCGTTNATNCCCTGCTCAAGCAGGCGCTCACTGAGCTTCACNGCNCGCAGGATATCGCCNATCATAATAGAAACGACGGCGNANCCTTCACTTGTACCAGTATCNAGGCCAACTTCCTTGGCTTCGGACAGGAAGAGCTTGCCGTTCTGCTGCAGCTTCTGAACCCTTTCCGGTTCGGCAACAAGCGCGTCCAGTGCAGCCTTTGCCGCNGCTGCCGCTGATGCNGGCATNCCGACGGAATANACAAAGCCAGGAGCATTGAACTTCAGGACNTCGATCAGTTCTTTCGATCCTGCGATGTAGCCGCCGCAAGACGCCAAGGTCTTGCTGAGTGTGCCCATCCACACGTCAACAGATTTGAAATCAACGCCGAAGTGTTCTGCGATGCCGCGTCCGGTTTCACCCAACACACCGAGTGAGTGGGCTTCGTCGACCATCAGCCAGGCGCCGTACTTTTCTTTGAGCTCGATCAGGCGTGGNAGATCCGGCAGATCCCCATCCATTGAATAGAGACCTTCGACCATGATCAGGGCATTGCGGTACTCGCCGCGGTGCTCTTCNAGCAAGCCTTCNAGAGCNTCCATGTTGTTATGGCGGAAACTGAATGCCTTTGCACCTGAGAGTTTGGAGCCAACCAAGCCGCTGTTGTGCATCAGCTCNTCATGAAANNTAACGTCCTGAGTGCCAACGAGCGTCGCCACAGTCGATACGTTCGTCGCGTGGCCGCTCACATAAGCTATTGCATCTTCTGCGTCGTAAAACTNTGCGATTGCTTGTTCTAGTTCGCGGTGTATNGGGCGCTCACCGGCCACAATTCGGCTAGCAGAGACTGANGTTCTGTAGTCATCGATTGCNGACTTGGCTGCCGCAGCTACGTTTGGATGCTGATTCAGGCCAGCATAGTCGTAGGAGGCGAAGTTGATATGCGGTACGCCTTCGATAAAGCTGTTGGCGCCTTCGACTTTGCCGTGCACGCGATAGAATGGATCTTCTACGCCGAACAGACTGCCGAGGCTGCGCTGCTTTTGGATTGCCTGATAAGACGGCAAATCAGCGAAACTTGGTTTTTTGTATGCTGATCTCGCTTTGGCNGCCTTTGCTTTATCTTCGTCGGAGCCATACCAGTTACGAATGGCAGATAGAGCTGTCTGACGCAGACCGGCCCCTTCACCCGTTTCAGCCTTATCAGCCGACCTAGTACTGAGTTCCGGATTTCCGGTACCATTATGTTCGCCGGAATTGCCACACGCGTCGTTGCTGCTCATTTATTTTCTCCTGACGCCACTCAACGGTTGGCCGTTTAGAGTCTTATGCCAAAGCGTAAAAGGTGACAAGGTGAAGCATCCAAAGGTCGTAAAGGCTTGAAATCACTTAATTTTACATGATGCAACATTAGTTTATATGAAACGCCTAGTGATTAATTCGGTTTGGAATCAGAGTTTTATGCAGATTCTGGGCGACGAAATTTACGTGAGGCTGGCGATGTTTTCGGTTAATTTGCCAATATCATAATCGTTTGGGACGCACGTGCGAATTTTTTGCGCAAATTGGCTAACGTGGCGGGAAACCAATAAATGTGCTCAAGATCGCAATGGAACTGTTTGTGTAATTCGTTATGTTATTGATTTTTAATGTCTTATTTCGAATTTCGGAGATTGATGTTGAAGCTGATTGACATTCGTTCGTGATCAGACATGTTGATCGGCACTTCATGCCTTAACCAGCTTTCCCATAAGAGCAGCATGCCGGCCTTTGGCTTGATTTCGACAAAAGTCCGGTTTTCGAGGGATGCATTCGCTTTGCGTGGGGGCGCAGCCATCATCATTGGCAATCGTGGATCTTCAAATCTGATCGCACTAGAATCTCCATATATTTCAACATAGTAAGTTCCACTAATTACGGAGTTTGGATGTATGTGAGCCGTGTGATTGCCACCTGGCTCAAGTATGTTGACCCACATGCTATCAAGTTCTGGCGTTGAATTGCTCATTTCGAGCTGAAGTTCTGCTGCGAACGTCTTGGCATGTTCGACTATGTAAGTCTCGAGTTGAGCAAATTCTGGCATGCGCCATGGTAGATCGTTGAGCGACGCATACGATGTGTAACCTCCATAGTTCTTCTGTTGTGACCAGTCCTGTCCGGCTAGGTCATCTTCGGCTAACGCAATAGCGGCGCGCTTCAGATCGTCATTCAGTCGCTTGCTTCCCCGGCCTGAAACCGAGGCCTGATAGATCTTAGTGGTAAACACTGAGTTAATTAATGGCATGGCTGGTTCGACTGGTGGTTGGGCGTTGATAAAACAGCGTTTTTGCGCAGTTCAGGTGAGGTTGGCTTGATCTACTGCATTGCTTGGCTTAACTGCCATACATATCTGGCGATCCGCCCGCTGTCCCGAGGCAGACATCAAACACCGACATATCAAGAGTGAGAGATGACAACAACAGACGAAGCTCGGTTTTTGATCGAGAGATATTACAGAGCTTTCAACGAAGGCGATGTTGACGGTATGCTCGCCTGCGTCTCTGATGACATTGTGCACGATGTCAATCAGGGTGAAAGACGTGACGGCAAAGAGCGGTTTCATGCCTTTTGCGCGCGTATGGGGCACCATTATCGCGAAACATTGGAAGGTGTCGTGATCATGGTTTCTGAGGATGGGAGCCGAGCTGCAGCGGAGTTCAATGTTGCAGGTGAATACCTCGAAACCGAGCCGGGATTGCCGCCGGCATCCGGGCAGAAGTACGGTCTGCCGGCAGGGACATTCTTTGCCATTGAGAATGGTCTCATTACACGCGTTTCGACCTACTATAACTTGACGGATTGGATCATGCAGGTTTCCAGGGATATTCAGTGAGCGTGCGCATAGAACGTCTTGCAGGCGCCAATCTTGCGAGCGCAATAGATGCTGTTGCTCGTCTACGCATGCGCGTATTCCGTGATTGGCCGTATCTCTACGATGGCGATCTGGACTACGAAGCAACGTATCTGGCAAGCTTTGCGCAAAGCTCAGACGCAATCATTGTTGCAGCATTTGATGTTGATCAGATTATTGGTGCTGCCACTGGTGCACCCCTGACCGAGCATACGGAAGAGTTTGGTACGCTCTTCACTGATCACGGCCTGAACCCTGAGACGATCTTTTATTGCGGAGAATCTGTGTTGCTCTCGGATTACCGGGGCCAAGGGATAGGGCATGCCTTCTTTGATCACCGCGAGGGGCATGCTCGAAGGCTCGATACCAGTGATGGTAAGGCGCTCAGGCACAGCACTTTCTGTGGGGTTGTCCGTGCTGCAGATGATCCGCGCTGTCCGGCAGATTATCGCCCGCTAGATGGGTTCTGGGAGAAGCGCGGCTATCACAAGGTTCCAGGGCTCATCGGCCATTACGATTGGCGAGAAATCGGCGATGCTGAGGAAACACGTAAAGAGATGCAGTTCTGGATGCGCGAGCTGTGACACGGACGTTTATAGGTTTGGCGCCGTTTCGAGCGTCAATTTGGTCGGAAAACAGTGAAATTTCCCATTCCCTCGCAAGGGCAACATGGTATAAGGCGCGCTTGCATCGTCACCCGACGGGCCCGTAGCTCAATTGGTTAGAGCCGGCGGCTCATAACCGCCTGGTTGGGGGTTCAAGTCCCTCCGGGCCTACCACTTCTCGGCATCATTATCTTGCGAATAGGTGGGATACCAACGGTTGTTCTGCACCCAGTCGTGAAAGTGGTTTCAGTCGGTCAGTTTGGAGCACACTCCTCGAGACTCACTTCGCCAGCAATCAACGCCAATATGATAGCATGGCGGGCATTTGCTGCGCCGAGCGTATCAACAATCTGCTCCTGGAGAACAGCAATGGTGTCCTCGCTCAGTCCAATCGACCGGGACATTGTTTTATTGTCCATGCCTTTGGCAAGGCCGATGAGTACTTGCTTTTGATTTGCATTAAGCAAGCGCTGAATATTGGTCTCGCAAGGACGTGACTNGAATTGCACAATCTTGTTGATGGCATTTGTGCANATGGATTGCAGCGCTAGCAGCTCCGTTAGATCAATTGTTTCCCGTGGTCTTGCGACCACGAAGAAATGAACACCAGTANGCNTTTTAATGGGTAAAGCATAAAGTGATATGAGGTCGTTGTCTCGGAAAGACTGATACAGGGCCTCGACATCTGCATCGCCGGCAGAATGCTTTTCATAATCGAACAAATCAAAAGGCTCTGTTCGGCTCTGATGTAGTTTTCCCTTCTAACTCATGGCGCCGGCGAGGCATTGGCGGGGCGTAAGTCGCTCGCCGTCACGTTCAATCATGCGG
>NZGY01000146.1 GCA_002689605.1 Filomicrobium sp. | reverse complement strand
TGAACGTGACGGCGAGCGACTTACGCCCCGCCAATGCCTCGCCGGCGCCATGAGTTAGCAGGGAAAACTACATCAGAGCCGAACAGAGCCATTGCGATTCATGCTTGGCCTTACCACTGTTCACTCTGATACTGATCCCAACGTTTCTCACCGATAAGACAGTCATACTTTGCACGTCGCTTTGTTGGCGGCGGCAAGCGCAGTTGCGTCTTGTGCACGAGACCTGCCTTTGACGGAGATGGTCTTACCGACGGATCATTTGGTCTCTGGAGCCCGGCTATTTCCTTGATCATTTTCTGACGAATAGCAGTGGTGAATTCTCTCTTGTTTGTGACTGCCAAGACAAATGAGCCCGGACCACCGATAACGCAGTCGGCGTAGTAATGGTCGAGATTGGGAATATCAAAGTAGCTGTAGGGTCCGTCAGGGCGCTTTAAGACCAATGCAAGGCCATTGATCACAATGCCCGCTTTTACTGCAGCATCACTGGCCCGTATCGTGGTCGTGCCAGAGTTGTTTGGGCCGTCGCCGGAGACATCAATGACCCGGCGCAAGCTTTCGACATTACTCAATTCAAACAGCTTCCGAGCTTCGAAGATGGCTCCCGAAATCGATGTCATGCGCGCCCGCTTAATCGGCTGCGCTGCCAACAAATCCGCAAAGGCATTCGCATCAGCAGCATTCGCGATCACGCGCCAGGGAACGAGCACAGTCTGAATGAAATGGGCGGCCCATTCCATATATGTCAGTGCAATCTAACCCTGTGGCCCGGATTGAATGGCCCTAATGACATAAGGGTGGCGCAAGACGGCGACGTAACCATCGCGCTGTAGTCTCTGTTCATCGATGTCCATTGAGAGGGATATGTCGACTGCGAGCACGAGTTCCAGGTTGACGGCCTCTTTTGCGGCGAGCGATTGGGCTGGCGCAATGAGCAGCCAGATAACCGCAATGATCGAAGCTAAACTGGAATGTGCAGCGTCACGCATACAGAACCTCGCAGTAGCAACCGTCAGATTGTGAGGTTAGACAGGTTGAGCAGCGCTGCCAATGACAATTGCGTCATGTGTGGAATTCGAGATCGTCATCGCTTGAGCGATTGGATTGAGCAATGGCCGCCCCCGACCGACACTTAGATTGCGCGGACCTCCTTTTGCTGCGGCAAAAATTTGACAGTCGCAAATTGTCTTGCCGGCTTCGCAGCCAAAGCCAACCGGCCTACACTCGATCCGATGCGATATCCAGGACCGCTAGACCAGGACCGTAAGAGATGACGAACAATTCAACTGAGAGCCCGACGGAGAATGATGGCACGACCACGTCTTTCGGCTTCGAAGACGTGCCGCGCGATGAGCGCCAGGGCATGGTCAATCGCGTGTTCTCATCTGTTGCCGAGCGCTATGACCTGATGAACGACTTGATGTCCGCCGGGATGCATCGAATCTGGAAAGAGGATCTGGTTACTCAGATGAACCCTCCGAAATCAGACACCATGTTCCGGCTCTTGGACGTCGCTGGCGGAACGGGTGATATTGCCATGCGCACAATGAAGCGCGGTGGCCTTGGCTGTTCAGCGGTGATTTGTGACATTAGCCCAGGGATGTTGGACGTCGGCCGTCGCAGGGTTGCAGATGCAGGCCTGTCCGATCAAATCGAACTGGTCGAAGGCAATGCTGAAACGCTTCCCTTTGATAACCGCCGTTTCGATGTCTATTCGATCGCATTTGGCATCCGGAATGTGACTGACATCCCCAAGGCTATCAGCGAAGCCTTCCGGGTTCTCAAGCCCGGCGGGCACTTCGTCTGCCTGGAATTCTCGAAGTGTACGGTTCCGATGCTCGACCGACTTTACGACTTCCACTCGTTCGAGGTTATCCCAAGGCTCGGTCAGATGGCTGCTAACGATAAACACTCTTACCAGTATCTCGTCGAGAGCATCCGGAAATTTCCGCCTCAGAATGAGTTTGCCGATATGATCCGGACGGCGGGTTTTGAGAAAGTGTCTTACCGCAACCTGACTGGTGGCATCGCTGCGATTCACTCTGGCTGGAAGATTTGAGGTGGCCCCTCATTCCCCTTCGCACGGCAATCAGGCATAAGTGCCAGTTGAATCACTCTGAGGGCCTATGCTGAACGCCATTACCAGTCTTTTTCGCCTTGCCCGCGCCGGAATTGTGCTCGCACAGCATGGCGTAAGGTTCGTCCCGAAAGGTATGAAGGCACCGTTCGTCCTCCATTTGGCGCGCGCGCTTACGTTACCGATTCGGGTCCTGTCGTGGCCCTTTCGGATCGGCCAGCCACGCGATAGCCGTGTCTCCCGGGCGCTATCGAAGCTGGGGCCCAGTTACATCAAGCTCGGGCAGTTCCTGGCAACCCGCGGCGATCTGATTGGCTCTGAACTGGCAGCCGACCTCCGACATCTGCAGGACCGCCAACCGCCATTCTCAATGCGTGAGGCGCGTCGTGCGATTGAGGACTCGCTTGGTGGCAAACTGGAAGATCATTTCGCTCATTTCGGCCCGCCACTGGCTGCCGCATCGATCGCCCAGGTACACAAGGCGACCATCCTACGTGATGGCGAGGAACGCGACGTCGCGGTGAAGATCCTGCGGCCCGGCATTGAAGAGCAGTTTCGCAAAGACCTCAACAGCTACTATTTCGCCGCTCGCACGGTCGAGATGGTTCACGCTCCCTCCCGACGCCTCAAACCGGTTGCGGTGGTTGAGAACCTAGATCGCACGACTGAGCTGGAAATGGATCTCCGGCTGGAAGCCGCAGCGATCTCCGAGATGGCCGACAACATTCAGGGTGATCAAGCAGCAGAGACGGCAACATTTCGCGTGCCGGAAGTGGATTGGCGGCGCACATCTAAGCGCGTCCTGACGCTGGAGTGGATCGATGGCACGCCGATTTCCAACGTCGAGAAACTGAGAGAGGATGGTCACGATCTTGAACTGCTTGGTTTGACGGTGCTCAGATCCTTCTTGCGCCAAGCCATGCGAGATGGCTTCTTTCACGCCGATATGCACCAAGGCAACTTGCTGGTTGAACCTGATGGCACGTTGGTGGCGGTAGATTTCGGCATTGTCGGACGCCTCGGTAAGATTGAGCGCCGCTTCTTAGCTGAGATCCTGCATGGTCTCATCACGCGGGACTACATGCTGGCAGCGCAAATTCATTTCGATGCCGGCTATGTGCCACCGCACCACTCCGTTGCAGTTTTCGCCCAAGCGATGCGCGCGATCGGCGAACCAATCCATGGCCGGACAGCCGATGAGATTTCGATGGCGGATCTCCTCGGGCAGCTGTTTGCCTACACAGACGTGTTCGACATGCAGACCCGACCTGAGCTTATTCTGTTGCAGAAGAGCATGGTCATCGTCGAAGGCGTTGCGCGTTCACTTGATCCCAATCTCAACATCTGGACGGCCGCTGAACCAGCCGCCAAAGAGTGGATGGAAGCAAACTACGGCGTTGCGGGCCGTTTGCGCGATGCCGGGCAAGGTGCTGGCACAGTTGGTCGTGTTCTCGCAGACGTACCACGCTTGATGGAGCAAGCGGAGCGATCAGCGCTCGCCTTTGCCGATATGGCTCAGAACGGCGTTCGACTCGATGACGAAACAATTAAACGGATCGCGCGTGAAAATTCCCGACAGGGATTGACGAGACGCTTTGCGCTTTGGGTTGGAGCGCTTGCATTAGTCGTCGCGGCCTGGGCGATTGTTACGGGTCGTATGTAGCCAGCGACAGCTTTCATAGGCCGTCGGTAGTTGACTGAGAATCTCTGCCCCAATATTCCAAAAGGACACTACGATGCTTGTCGACGGCCGTAGTTTCGCAGCCGAACCGTGACAGCACCAACCAGTGGACAGGGCCGACATAAAGGCCACTTTCTTATTTAATTTCAAAAGCTCATATCGAAACCGTTAGCCTGGCGCGAGCTTATTATTGTGTAGTTTCCAGGCACATTATTCCGATCTCGCGGCTAAGTTGTTGCTAATTGTCGCAATGACAGTCATGCTGACCTGCTGATGGCTGAACAACTTTTGCTGCTGCCATCAGACCAATGCAATCGTCCTGGGGAGGAAGATATGTCCACTACGAATGATCAAGCCCCCCAAGAGCCCATAACAGATTACGAAATGGGGAGTGACAATATCCGGCCATTCGGCCTGGATATTCACAACCCGGTATTTGTGGTTTCTGCCGGTGTCATTATCGCCTTTGTTGTTGTTGCTCTTTCATTTCAAAAAGAGACAGCTGAATTTTTCGGTTGGCTTCGACCATTCCTAACAAAAGAGTTCGACTGGTTTCTTGTCCTTTCTGTGGACATCATGACCTTGTTTTGTCTCGCATTGATTGTCCTGCCTGTTGGCTCAGTCCGCATCGGTGGTAAGGATGCAAAGCCTGACTACTCGTATGCCGGCTGGATCGCGATGATGTTTGCCGCTGGCATTGGCATCGGTCTGCTGTTTTTCGGTGTGCTTGAGCCGGTCTACTATAACTTCGCCGAAAAGGGCGGTGCACGGCCCCTCAACATCGATATTACTCAACCTGGTAACGAGTATATTGGTGTCGTTGGCACGATCCACCATTGAGGCCTGGAAGGCTGGGCTGTTTACGCCATCGTCGGTCTTACGCTGGCTATCTTCTGCTACAACAAGGGCCTGCCACTCACCCTGCGTTCGGCATTCTATCCAGTCCTCGGTGAGCGAAGTTGGGGATGGCCTGGACACGTCATCGACACGTTAGCCGTATTCGCAACTCTATTCAGCTTAACCACATCTCTCGGGCTCGGCGCGCAGCAGGTTGCGGCTGGTCTCAACGAGGTCTTTGGTATTGAACCGAGTAGCACCGTGACGGTTTTGTTGATCATCGGCATTACTCTCATCGCACTTGGTTCAGTGCTTATGGGTATGGATAAGGGGGTTAAGCGCCTCTCCGAAATCAACATGGTTATGGCTGTTGCCTAGTTCGTCTTCGTTGTCGCCGTAACTGGTGTCGTCGAGGCAACGACACGCTACTTCAGCACAATGGTCCAGTACATCACGCTACTCCCAGCCCTATCCAACCCGTTTGGCCGAGAGGACACGAGCTTCTTCCATGGCTGGACGACCGTCTATTGGCCCTGGTGGATTGCCTGGAGTCCATTCGTCGGCATGTTCATCGCGCGCATTTCAAAGGGACGAACAGTGCGTGAGTTTGTGCTGTGTGCTCTGATTGCACCGACATTGGTTTGTGCACTTTGGATGTCCACGTTCGGTGGCGCAGCCATTGATATGCTGAATGCAGGCGGCGCAGAAGGCGTCAAGGCAGCAGTTATCGATGCCTACAAGCCGGAAGGTGCCTTGTTTGGGTTCCTTAAGGAAATTCCATTCTACAGCATCGTTGCACCATTGGCGCCTGTCCTGATCGTCATCTTCTTTGTGACATCTTCAGACAGTGGATCACTGGTGATCGACACCATCACAGCTGGTGGCAAGATGGACGCTCCTGTTGTTCAGCGCGTTTTCTGGTGCACGCTCGAAGGTCTCGTTGCTATCGCATTGCTGCTTGGCGGAGGCCTTAACGCTCTGCAAGGTGCAGCGGTATCAACCGGCATACCGTTTACACTGGTTGTGCTGGCCATGTGCTACACGGTTTACTGTGCGCTTCTGACAGAAGAGCGATAGGCTTAGGTCATAACGTTCGACAAACACGCTCCCCGGCGTCCTCACTCGGATGGCGGGGAGACGTTTCTCTCCCGTAAAATCTCAAAACAGCTCTGCTCTTTACCCTCGCTCAAATGACAAGAAATCGGCATTCAAATGTTAAAGGGAGTCAGCCGGCGTTTGGCTCGTCCCAGCTCATGTTTTCCCATCATTTATAGCCTTCGCTGTGCGAGCTTGACCTGCATCAATGCTCTCTTGCCGCAACTGATGCTCCAATTGAACGTGGAACTTCAGTCGTCAAAGGCAAGCTGACATGTATAAAAATCTCATGGTCCCTGTAGACCTGGAACACAAGGAACAGATTACCAGGCGCTTTCTGTCGGGGTCGATCTGGCAAAGCACTATGACGCAAACATCACTGTTGTCAGTGTGACTATGTCTGGCCCAAGTGCCGTTGCTCGCAATCCGGAGGAGTTTGCAGCCAAGTTGGATCAGTTCGCTTCAGAGAAGAGAGAAGAATTGAAGAAGGCGATTGGCACGAAAGTCATGCTTTCGCATGATCCCACGATTGATATTGATGACGTATTGCACAAGGCTTCGTCCGAACCAAGTGCGGATTTGGTTGTCATGGCATCGCACGTGCCAGGAATGAAAGAACATGTATTTGCTTCACGGGCTGGTTATCTGGCCTCACATTCAGACTTATCCGTTATGGTTGTTAGATAACTCGAATGATTGGTAGCCGGGATGGATCGCTGGTTCTGATTTCATCTCGGCAAAACAAATGCCACCAGTTCTATACTCACTTTGCTCAAGTCACGGTTTCCGATTAACGATCGCAGCTGTTACCTCCTCCGCCACTTAAGGCGTGCGGCTCTTGCAAGCTCGTGTGATCGCCGACTTGAATGATCTATCTGATATTCAGCTATATCGACATGGCTTGACCATCGCATTTTGGCGTAGTCTGCTTTTACGGCGCGCCTCCACAACAGGCTCGCCCATAACGACGTAGGTTGTCGCTTTGCACTGACAATCGAAGCGATGGAACGATATGAGCGACGACGCCGTCTACAAGATGACAACGTTCCAACGAGCGATGCTTCTTGTATTCGTGGCGCTTTCTACGGTCCTCTACGCATCTTCCATTCTGATCGTTTCGGCGCTGTTGCCGCAAATGCAGGGAACCCTCAGCGCGACACAGGATGAAGTGTCCTGGGCGATGACTTTCAACATTGTCGCCACTGCCGTGATGACCCCGATGACCGGGTGGGTGTCGGAACGGTTGGGGCGACGCAATACGATGGTTTGGTGCTGTTCTGTTTTCGCCGCTTCAACGTTTCTGTGCGGAACGGCCACAACGCTCGAAGAACTCATCTTATGGCGCATCATCCAAGGTATTGCCGGTGCGCCACTCATTCCATTGGGCCATACGCTGTTGCTTGACTCAAGCCCACGCAGTCAACACGGAATGGTACTTGCGATCTACGGCATGGCGAATGTCGTTGGGCCGGTGATCGGACCGACCATCGGCGGTCAAATATCAGAACTTTATGGATGGCAATGGGCGTTTTGGATGATCGTACCGCTGGCGGTCATGACTGCGATTGGCTTTCGCATCATTCTGCCACTCAGGCCAGACCGGGAGCCGCCGGGTCTTGACTGGAGCGGTTTTCTAACCCTTTCGATTGCAATCGCTGGTGCCCAGCTGGTGTTTTCGCGCGGGCAACGACTCGACTGGTTCGCTTCACAAGAGATACTGATTGTGACGCTGATTTCCTGCATCGCTTTCTACATGTTTCTCGTACATAGCCTTACGACTAACCGCCCCTTCGTTCGGCTGGCCCTCTTCAAAGATCGCAACTATGCACTCGGAATGGTTCTCGTATTCTTTTATGGCATGCTGAACTTTGCGCCGGTCGTACTGTTGCCGCCGCTGCTGCAAAACCATGCCGAGTATACGGATGCCGCGATTGGAGCATTTATCGGCTGGCGTGGCGTTGGCGCCGGGATGGGGGCCATGTTCGCGATGCTGACGGGGCGGATAGACGCCCGCATTATGATGATGATCGGCTTTGCCATGCAGGTCTACGGCGGCTGGGGCATGATGCAGTATGATCTCAATGTCAGTCCATCCATGTTAGCTTTCAACACTGTCCTTCAAGGATTTGGCATTGGTGTCGCGTGGATACCGATTACTGTGATTACGTTTGCGACTCTGGCGCCAGAAGCGCGTAGCGAGGGCATGGGCATATTCCATCTACTTCGCAACTTCGGATCGAGCGTCTTTATATCTGTTGCAGTGGCTGAGATCGTTCGCACGTCGACCGTTAATTACTCGCGAATGATGGAAACCGTCTCACCGTTCAATCATGTCTGGCAGATGCCATGGGCAACAGGTTCGTGGACGCTGGACTCCAGTGTCGGCATGGCACGGTTTGCAGGAGAGATCGGCAGGCAAGCCGCCATGATTGGGTACGTCAATGCGTTCACCATGTATACGGTGGTGGCGCTGGCGGCCATCCCGCTCTGCCTCCTCGTCAGGAGCCCGCGGGCTCATTCTGCTTAACAACAACAGCGATCATAGAGGTCGGCGTTCTTCGCTTACAATTGCTTGACAGCAGCGGGCAAGTTTCTCGAGATTGTCGGCAAAGAGCGATGGCCAGACGGATCAAGCCGCAGTTGATGTTTCCGTTCAACACGAAGGATGCTTTGGATGTCGAATGATCCGCTGCTGCAGCCCTACACACTCAAGCATCTGACGCTGAAGAATAGGATCATGACAACCGCCCACGAACCGGCCTACCCGGAAGATGGCCTGCCAAAGGAGCGTTATCGGGCATACCATGAAGAACGTGCGAAAGGCGGCGTTGCCATGGAAATGACGGCTGGCTCAGCCATCGTCTCCAAAGACAGCCCGCCGTCGTTCAACAATGTGCTCGCCTATAAAGACGAGGTCGTTCCGTGGCTTAAGGAACTGACTGATGCTTGCCATGAGCACGGCTGTGCTGTCATGATTCAGCTGACGCATCTCGGGCGGCGGACACGATGGAACTATGGTGACTGGCTGCCATCGATTTCATCTACTCACGTGCAAGAACCAGCGCATAGAGCCTTTCCAAAACGCGCTGAAGACTGGGACATCAAGCGCATTACGCAGGATTATGCGGATGCGGCTGATCGCATGAAAGCTGCAGGACTCGACGGCTTTGAATTAGAGGCCTACGGACATCTGCTCGATCAGTTCTGGTCACCGATCACAAATACACTCGATGATCCCTACAACGGCAGCCTGGAAAATCGCATGCGGCTGTCCATGGAAGTTCTGCAAGCAGTGCGTGATCGCGTCGGCCCTGACTTCATCGTCGGCTTGCGGTTTACTGCTGACGAAGGTCTGGCCGGCGGTATTGATGCCGAAGAAGGTTTGGAGATCGCCAAGCGATTGAAAGCCAGTGGACTGGTTGACTTCTTCAATATTATTCGGGGCACCGTCCATAGCGACCCAATGCTGACCAACGTTATCCCGGTGCAAGGCATGCGCAGTGGACCACATATCAACTTTGCAGGAGCCGTTCGCGAGGCAACAGGAATGCCGACGTTTCATGCTGCACGCATCCCGGATGTTGCCACAGCGCGTCACGCGGTTTCATCCGGGCTGCTCGATATGGTCGGCATGACTCGGGCACACATGGCGGATCCACATATCGTGCGTAAGATTATGGAAGGTCGGGAAGATGATATCCGCCCATGCGTAGGCGCCACCTACTGCCTGGATCGCATCTATCAGGGCGGCGAGGCGCTATGCATTCATAACGCTGCTACTGGGCGTGAGCTGTCGATGCCGCAGGAGATTGCACCGGCCGGGAAAAAGAAAAAGATCGTAATGATCGGTGCCGGCCCGGGTGGTCTGGAGGCGGCTAGGGTTGCTGCTGAGCGCGGTCATGACGTCGTTGTTTTCGAAGCTGCCTCAGAGGCCGGAGGTCAGGTTCGTCTCACCGCGCAATCTGACCGACGCAAAGAAATGATATCCATCATCGAATGGCGGATGGCGCAATGCGCGGCGCGTGATGTCCGGTTTGAGTTCAATACCTGGGCAGAGGCGAACACCGTCACCGACGAACAACCGGATGTCGTGATTATCGCAACAGGCGGGCTTCCCGATACCGAAATTCTGGAGAACGGCAACGATCTTGTCGTATCAAGTTGGGCTATCATCTCGGGTGACGTGAAGCCGGCGAGCAACGTTTTAGTCTTTGATGATGCAGGTGATCATCCAGCCCTGCAGGCAGCGGAGGTCGCTGCCAGAAGCGGTGCCAAAGTCGAGGTAATGACGCCAGATAGAACCTTTGCTCCGGAGATCATGGGTATGAATCTCGTACCCTACATGCGCGCCCTGCAAGACAAAGACGTCACCATCACCATCGGGCATCGGCTTCGGGCGGTGACGCGTGATGGCAACCAGTTGCCAGCATCGATTGGTACTGATTAAAGCGACTACCGGAAAACTGCCAACTATGATCAGGTCGTCGTCAATCACGGCACACTGCCGCTTGATGATCTGTACTTCGAGTTAAAGCCGTTGTCTTCCAACCTTGGTGCAATGGACTACCAAGATTTTATCGATGGCCAGCCACAACGCGTGAGCACAAATCCAGATGGTCAGTTCCAGCTATTTCGCATTGCCGATGCCGTCTCAAGCCGCAACACTCATGCCGCGATCTATGATGCTCTGAGGCTGGTAAAAGACATTTAAAGCTCTGCGCGCCCACTGCGATATCTCTATATCGGGATCAGCCCTGGTCCGGATGCAGCGCCTGTTGCATTACGATCCAGATGACGCTGTCGAAGAACTGTGTCGGCGCCGCCGGGGTTGCCGCACCAGTCGAAAAGCTACGAGCGCTAGAACAACTGCCAAATAGATCATTGGCTCGATTGGCCATGCCTTGACGAGCAGCATATAATGCAGCGCTCCCAATGGTGCAGCAATGTAGACGAGCAAGTGCAGTCGTCGCCATGCTTCAGCACCTAATCGGCGTACCGACCAATCGTTAGATGTTAGCGCAAGTGGCAATAACATAAGAAAACTACACACGCCGATGGTGATATAGGGGCGCTTTAGTATATCGACCCAAATTGCTGACCAATCCATCTGGCGGTCCAGAAAAATGTAGACGGAAAAATGCAGCAGCACATAGGCAAACGCAATCAACCCAATGGCGCGACGATATTTGAGCAACCGGATTCCGGTGACGTATTGCAGCGGTGACACCGCCAACCCGGCAATGAGAAACCACAGCGCCCATTCGCCGAGAGCATTTTCCAATGTGCTCACTGGATCCGGGCCGAGTCGATTGGAGACTCCGGCGTAAGACAGATGCACTGCTGGCAATAATCCCAGCAAGTAGACAAGCCAGCGCGGGATATAGCCCAATACTTTGGATTGGCTGATCACCGAATGCCCAGTTCTATTTCTCGTAATCCGAACATCTGCTGCTCAAATCATATAACCCGCTCGTCGGCCAGCATGCATATTGCCGTGTATCGCCCTATTGGGACTACAAGCTGCCCCAGCCTGCGTTGCGTACGATAGGATTTCGCACTGGCTCGCGCACAGCAGATTACATCCGTTGCAACCGGCCACTAATCGATGATCGATTTTGTTGGCAGATGAGGTTTGAGAGGACAAGCACTCTCGTCCCCTCTTTAGAGCAGATTTAGTAGAACTTCTGAAGGTCCATTCCTTTGTACAGGTCTGCCACTTGATCGGCATAGCCATTGAACATCTGTGTCTTAATGCGGCGCGCAAACAGACCACTACCAATCACGCGCTCAGATGCCTGGCTCCATCTTGGATGATCCCGCTTGGGGTTGACGTTGGAATAGAACCCGTATTCCCGAGGGATGAGAATGTTCCAGGTCGATGAGGGCTGTTTTTCTGTCAGACGGATTCTGACAATCGACTTGATGCTTTTAAAACCATACTTCCAAGGCACAACAAGCCTGACCGGCGCGCCGTTCTGGTTCATCATAGTCTTGCCGTAGATGCCAACCGCCAAAATTGACAGCGGGTGCATTGCTTCATCCATTCTCAGCCCTTCGACATAGGGCCATTTTATTCCGCTGCCGCGCGCGCGCTGGCCAATCATCTCGGATGGCCGGACAAGCGTCTCGAACGCAACGTACTTTGCATTCCCTTGGATATCGAATTTCTTGAGAAGTGATGCCAGTGGAATGCCAACCCAGGGCACAACCATTGACCAGGCTTCGACACAACGGAAACGATAGACCCGTTCCTCTAAGGTGAACTTCGTGAGCAAGTCTTCAAAATCCACTTGCCCTGGATTGTTGACAAGGCCGTCGACTTTGACTGACCAAGGGACGGTTGTGAGCTTACCAGCATGGCGAGCAGGATCAGTCTTGCTCGTCCCAAACTCGTAGAAATTGTTGTACTGGGTGATGTCCTTGAACGAGGTCGCTTCAGCCATCGGCACAGACATCGGACTCTTCTCGAAGTTTAGCTCACGCAGCTTGGCCTGGCCTTTCGCTTCGGCTGTTCCGGCAAAGCCCGCCAGCGCGAGACCTGTGGTACCGGCGAGGAATTTCCGCCGATCCAAAAACGTACTTTCCGATGTCAACTCGGATGATGGCGGGATCGGATAGTTGTACAGGCTCATTGATGTGCCCCTTTGGACTTGGCCTAGTCGCTTTTCGTTCGTGATAGCTAAGAATACGCTGTCGCTGGATACAACGCTAATCAATGACCAACCCAACCACCTCACATCGGTGTGAGGTGACAGCTGCCTGGATTCCGCTGCAACGATTTCCTCTCAACTCGCTCGGGTGATACCGCATTATCCTGCCTCAATGATGGTTGAGGGTTCCATTTCTCAAAACCACATGAATTGGAAGAATTTTCTTTTTGACTTCCCGCCTGGGGTTATTTATGAGAATTCTATTTCATATCTTCCTGTCAATGGTCAAACACGAAAGACGGCAGGATGCAGCATCTCCCGATCTATCTGAATACACAGAATGCCTTGATTGTTGTATCAGGCGCAGGCGAGACGGCAGCAGCGAAGTTGCGACTGCTGCTCAAGACCGACGCTCAAATTGAGTCATTGGTCATACTCCCGCTGCGACTGTCCGATCCTGGGCGAACGATGGTCGAGTTGAGCTGATTGAACGATCCGTCGAACCTGCCGACGTGGTCGGTTGCCGCCTACTCTATGCTGCCAATGACGATGTGCAGGAAGATGCCCTCGCGGCATCACTTGGACGGACGGCTGGCGCCATCGTAAATGTCGTCGACAAACTGAAAAGCCAGTGCGGCCGGGTGCGGGTCGCACGACCGACAACAGACAGGAGGTTAATCAATGACAATTGGAACCATACTCAACCGATCCATACTCGCGGCCGGATTTGGCGCCGCATTACTCGCCTCTCCGTTCGTCGCGAGCCAGCCCACCATGGCTGCGGGCTCTGTCTCAATTACAGGTGGTTGGGCAGGCGCAGGCTATGTGGGTCTCAAAGCAGGTAAGCGCGAGAATTTTCGCTGCAAAGTCAAATACGGCCGGATCGCTGGTCAGAATTTCTCAGTGAAGGCGCTATGTGCCTCTGGTAGCGCTCTCGTTGACCAAGTTGGCGTTTTGCAGCGTGTCGCAAACAATCGTTACGTCGGTGACGTCCACAACCAGCAGTTCAATATCAGTGCCCGCGTGATTGTCTCGGTGACGGGCCAAAGCCAAACGGTCAAGATCTCCAGCAGTGAAGGGTCAGCAACTCTCCGTCTAAAGAGACGATGAACTGACAGGATAGCCGCCGGCAGCTGGAACAGGTTGATTTTTCTGCTCTGTCTCCAGCGACCGCGACCTTTACAATGTGGTGCGTGTCTGTAAATTGAAATATCTACATGACGATCACATATTGAGAACAGTAGTCGTAAGCGTCGGATTCTCAGATATGCGTAGTTCTTTACAAGCCACCCTGGCCGCAGCGACGGTCTTGGTCTCGGGTATGCTTTTTGCTACCCAGGCGCCAGCGCGTGACGGCCAGCTCTCGTTGCTGAATGACAAGGAAGCTGAACGGCTCGACGGCCACCATTCGGCGCATCATGACAAGCCTTCTGAGCAATGGAAGATACCGCAGCTTACGAACGCAAGTCCGTTATCAATTGCAACATTGAAGTCGGATAGCGCGGCCACGGCTACTCCTTCGGATGCGGAGGCACCCGTAGCGACTTCAAATGATAGCCAGCTACAGCCTCCTGCGCAGCGGAATCGAACTTTCAAATCGAAAACAGCAGCCGCCAAATCACGAAGCTGGATTGATCGCTTCTTGCAAGGTCAGTAACACAACATCACTGTTGCCCAAGGACGTCTTTCCTGCAAGCGACTGTAGAATGGCCGGCCTTGGTACCAGATCGCTGCAATCGCAGGGCGATTATACCGTTTTCATGGACTTTCAAGCGCCATGCATTCGCCCAAGCTCGTTCGCCCGCTTGACGTTGTGGGTTCTGAAGATGCAATTTCATCCTGTCATGCAATCACCGCAGAGCCTGCGATCGCGGTCTCTGCCTCACCAGCAGGGACCGCGCGCGCGATGAAAGATACACAACCTGTTCGCTACATGGATGCGATCAGACTCCGTTATCAGCAGCTTGGGTACGACCCGTATCGTTGGTTTGAAGCTGGGTACGCGCCGTCGCTGACGCCAATGCCAAAGAAACTCTCGGAGTCTCGTATCGGCATGCTGGCCACGAGTGGTGCATATGTCGCCGGGCAGGTCGCCTACTATTACAAAGATGACACGTCTTTACGTGAGATTCCAAAATCCACGGCAGATGAAGACCTTCGTTTCACCCATATTACTGAGAACTATCTCGGAAGCTCGCGCAAAGATCCTAACAGCACGTTTCCACTGAGCGCACTAAAAGCGTTAGAGGCCGACGGCCATATTGGTGAACTCGCCCATGACGTCTATTCCTGCATGGGCGGTATCTATTCGCAAAGGCGCGTCCGCGAAGAACTCATTCCTGCCGTCGAAGAGCGCTTCAAGGCGCAAAATGTTGATGCTGTTCTTCTGGTCCCTATGTGACCAGTTTGCCATCAGACCGTGTGTCTGATTGCCCGACACTTGGAAGACGCAGGCATCCCAACCGTATGCCTCGCTAGTGCTCTCGATATCATGCAAGCAGGGCAGGCACCTCGGACAGTGTTTGTCGATTACCCGCTCGGCCACACAACAGGTCGACCATCCGATCCAGACAATCAAAAGCAGATTGTTCGATCCGCGCTTGATGCACTCGTCTCGATTACGACACCGGGACAAATTGATACGCTTCCTTTGGTGTGGAGCACGGATCATACTTGGCGAGCCGAGGCGGTTGACCCATCGAAGGGCGACGTGCGCCAACCTCGCGATTTGACGCCGCGATATCAGCACGAAGCCGACCGCGTTCTTGCAGAGGAGAATGCGTCATCGTGATAGAAGGAACGGAATAGCATTCATGCCAAAGGTGATCAGCCCGTCGGAGTTTGTCGACCTTCTGAAACCTGAGATGAAGGTCTTCATTCAAGGGTGCACCGCAGAACCACCAACTTTGCTGGATGCATTGACCGCATCACCAGAAAGCAGCAAAGGCGTTGAATACGTCGGGGTTCCATTGCCCGGCTACAATAAGTTTGACCCGGCGGCTCTGCACCCGGAAGCGCGGATGATAACGTTCTTTATGACGCCGGAGCTTCGCCGTTCCTCGGCAGCTGAGCGAATACGTTTCATTCCGCTGCACTATTCCGGCATTTATCGCTATCTCAAAAGCATGCCAGACCTGGACATGGTGTTGGTCCAAGCTGCAGCCGGTGATCGAGATGGTCGTTGCTCATTCGGCCTGACGTCAGAACACGCGCCTGGTGCGCTGGAGAGTGCTCGTACGGTTGTCGTCGAAATGAACAGCGCGATACCATTCACGAATTGTGAGCCTGATCTGCCCCTGGACCGGATCGATTACATCGTTGAATCAAACCGGGCGCCGCCGACGTTCCCTTCACCGCAACGGGGTGAGCAAGCTGAAGCAGTTGGACGCAACGCGGCAAGTTTGATCCATGATGGCGATGTGCTGCAGATTGGTATTGGCCGCCTTCAGTCGGCAGTGATGCGTGAGCTGCGCACGCATAGAGACCTAGGATTTCATTCCGGGCTGATCTCTGATGAGACGTTAGATCTTGTAGAGGCGGGGGCGCTGACTGGCGCAAAGAAATCCATCGATCCCGGCATCATTGTCACCGGAGCCGTGTTTGGTTCCGAGCGTCTCCACGACTTTGCGACTGACGAAAGCGTCCGTATGCATGGTGTCGGTTACACACACGAAGTTCCGATCATCGCAACGATCGACAATTTTGTTTCCATCAACGGCGGGATGATGGTGGATCTCTACGGCCAGATCGTTGCAGATAATCTTAGGGGTCGTCAGATTACTGCTCCCGGTGGCTACAGCGACTTTCAACGCGGCGCACGCCTGGCGAACGGCGGTCGCTCCATCGTGCTGATGACGAGTGCATCACCAGACGGCGCGCGCAGTAACATTATCTCGGCGCTACCAGCAGGCAGTGTCGTCACCGGCACCCGATCAGACACTGACTATGTCGTAACCGACCATGGTGTTGCAGATCTTCGCCATAAAGACATGGATGAAAAGGCGAAGGCCATTATCAGCATCGCTCATCCGGACTTTCGCGAGCAACTTGAACGCGACTGGCACGAGCGGTCTTAGTTTAATCGCAACACTGACTGACGACGATCCGGTGATGGCATGCCATCGACTATTGGCTGAATGCGATTCTTTCAGTTTAGCCATCAGCTCAATAACTTTGTGTGAGTATTTTGTGTCTATGGCTCTTCGCAATGATCCGCAGCTGAATAGATTGCATCATTTGTCCCGGTTTTACGGGCGTAACGCTTCCAGTTCAGCCGCACTCTCTTGCCCACCTTGACATCGTGTGAGAAGGTTTATTGCGCAGTCGGTCGCGCATGATCAGCTGCAAGAGTGTCCAATGCCGAGGCCACGAGGAGTTGATCCATGAATACCATCGCAGCCGAGAAGAGCGCGGCCGCCGCACCCAGTCGTGCCGAGCATCAAGCGCAAATGTCTGCCTACACCAAAGCGGGTGAGGCGCGTGCCAATGAGATTGGCAATAAAGGCCCGGTCCGCTTCGACGCTGATGGCAAACTACATCCCGACATTGTTGCGGCCTACTGGAAACACGGGTTCTATATCTTTGAAGGCGTAGTTTCGCCGGACGAAGTGGCAGAACTGCAGAAAGATGCTTCCGACATGCTGGAGCGCGCTCCTGTTCATCCGGGCGCGATGGTTGATGCGAAAGGGAGACCTGCGCTTGGCCGCGATTGGCCGCGCGATCCCTATAACTTCATCAAGCCCTTGTCCGATCCATGGGGCGGCACGAAACTGCTCAATGGCCGGCACCCCACGAAAATGACTGAAGCCCAGGCAGATGCCGATGCTCCGGAGCACGTCGTCTTCTTGATGTGGGGAATGTGCAGGGGGATGCCGTCAGGTTTGCGTGTTTACGGTCACCCGCACCTTCTGACGATTGCCGAAGCGATCAATGGTCCAGACTTCGTGCCCTACAACGACGCCACATTCGTCAAGCAACCCGGCGTTGGCGGTTCAGTTGCGTGGCATCAGGACGGCACGACCCATTGGGGCAAGCCTGACTGGGACGAAGGCAGTCATGGATTCAACTTCCAGGTTCAGCTCTATCCCACGACGTCTGCCAACTGTCTCTGGGTTGTGCCCGGGAGCCACAAACTCGGCCGGGTCGATATCAAGCAGAAAATTGCAGACAATGGCGGCGACGAAAGACTGCCTGATGCCGTGCCACTCATCTGCGGGCCAGGCGACGTCACGATCGTCAACCGACAGATGTTGCACGGGTCTTTTGCGAATTCCTCGCCAGACATTCGNATCTCTGTGACCATTGGNTTTCATCGCAGGAGATCTGTTCTTGGGCAGACATCGACAATGGTGATGCCCGGCGATGCGCCAGTTACGGCGGTTTACGACGAGAAGCGCATCTTTGAACGCTCTGCTGTCATACAGGTGGCTATCGACGCCCGTGCTCAGAAGTATCCGGATGAACAGCGCTATACCTATCAGCCTTTTNCTGGGCGCGAGGACGAATTCCGATTTACGGACGANAATTGGGATCNCTGGATCAAGGACTACACCACAAAGGACCTCAACATCTGATCGTTGANGAGATTTGTTNGTCAAATANTATCGAGCTNAAGCAAGCCGTGTCTTCTTAGAGCGGCNTACGNGTCTCCAAGACCTGTNTCAGAGNGATTGGCAATGTCTTCAAGCGCAAAGAGCATCCCAGCTGCGATGTCCCAGCCGGAGGTGTGTCCGATCTGGTTGATGTCTTTTGCCAATCGGGCAACCTCAGTACTGCGGCCGCAAAGGACGGCNTTNANCAGATGATGCAGCGGTAGACTAGCCANGCCTTGAGATGCGCAGTCGAGATGGGCAACTGATATTCTATTGCTCCTCTTGCGGGCTACAGGCATAATGGTACCGCAGANATCGTCGGCAGCTTTTTGATGCCCNGCGCCCACTAACGCGATCAACATGCCGCCAATGAAGTCATCACCTGAAGGTGTCAGGCCTNCTCCGAGACCAATGAATTTCTGAAGCCTGTTGGCGGCTTCCGGCATGTCGCAAGTCGTAATGCTTGTGCCGCGGATTGCTTTCAGTTGTTGTCGAACTTTAGCATCAAAATTGTTCAGTTGTTCGTGCTCAGACCATTGCAACATCAANCGAGCGAAACTTCGAGCCGGNGCTTGCAATTGNAACACTTNCGTCAAGGCNATTANTCCTTNGCGCAGTGTGTGTTGGTTCCAATTCTTCGGACTTGATGGTGGTCTCCAGATTTGTGCACGAGAGCCATCGAACTGAAAAGACCNACCAACAAAAATCGAGCGGTCAGCTACAGACGCACGGTCTCCGCGCTTAAGACCACACGCGGACCAACTCAATGACTTCGGCCAGCTTGCAGAGACATTCAATGGGCCGGCCGGAAGATCATCACGGACNATGCAAACCAGACNACCGCTCGTCTCGATATAGAAACTGTTATCAAATACCGCGACCACTGAACCTTGCTTNCGCATTTGGAAGAGAGGTTCAGCCGCCANGCCGTAATTCGTGATTTCAAAAACGGACTGACTGTTGATTGTGGCTGGCAACATGCCCCACCCCCACGATCCAAGTNTCAGCTGNTTTTCTCTATTGCTTTTGTGGCTAACCTTGCAGCGTGCGCGNTCGATTGCGCAACNTGCACACCCGCNGTTTTGAGCTTCGCAACTTGCATTGATCGCGATTGGGGATCGGCATCTGTCCCGGTTACGGACGCTATAATTATGGNCCTGTTTTCGGAAGAGACTTCGTTGAGAACAGAGATGATTTCACCTGCAGGATCCGAATGGCTGCCATATCCAATGACAACATCNAGTAAGATAGCGGCTGTATCTGNCGACGTCAGCGCATCGCGCAATGCAGGNCTTCTCACTGACGGATCAATCATNGGGTGCGGCTTACCCTTGGTGAATTCATCGTCACCAAGATCCAATAGGACATGCGCCNGTGCTTCAGATCCGATTGGGCCAGCACCGGCGATTGGGACATTCGATGTTATCGTTTGGCCAGCGTCTTGNATGATCAGCTGTGCTTCAGTGCACAAGGTTCCACCTGAGAACAGACCTCGGATAATACCAGCTCTCGTAGCGAATGTTTTTTTGCTCTCAGTGTTGTCGCAATCCGGCAATTGCTTACCACTCGCCAACTCTGCAGCGCTTTCAAGCGTCATGGCCTGAGTTGCATTTACCGGCGAGACAAGATTGCGAGAGCCCAAGAAACAAATCGTGACTGCCTTTTTCGACTGGGCAACTCGTTGGAGGATTTTGTCGGCGACCTCTTTGGGAGGCGGCTTTGATATCAGAACGAGGTGGTCAGTCTCATAATCGTTCTCGAGCACCTCAAGAGCCATCAGTGTCGAGATGCCACCAACCTTGGTACTCAAGTCTCTGCCACCAACTCCGATTGCATGGGAGATTCCACCACCGAGTTGATCGATCAAGCAGGTGACTTCCTGGATACCGGTGCCAGACGCACCAACGATGCCGACATTGCCGCGTCGGACAACGTTGGCGAAGGCCAATGGCGTGCCATTGATAATGGCCGTACCGCAATCGGGGCCCATTGCGAGAACGCCTGCTTCCAGAGCTTCGCGCTTAATTGCAACCTCGTCATCAATACTGACGTTGTCACTAAAGATCATGGTGTGCAGGCCACGCCGAATTGCTTTGCGTGCCTCTGCCGCAGCGAACTCTCCCGGTACGGATATGAGCGCAAGGTTGGCTTCGGGCATTGCGTTGACAGCAGCTCGCAGACTACTGGGCTGCCAAGTTGCCCCCTCTCTCGACTCTGCGCTCGAGCGATTTAACAGGCCCTGCGCCTCAGCGAGTGCCACGTCGGCGGCAGCGCTGTTGTCGGCACGGATGGCAATGACGAGATCGCCACCCGACGCCGCCCGTCCGACTTCATTGAGAAGGCGTGCGTCGTTCATAATCTCGAGATTGGCCGGCGTTCCCATCATCAGGGCGGCCTCCTGAATACCTTCCAACCTTAAGATGGATTGCGACAAACGCATCAGCGCAACTGAGTCGACATAAGTGCCGAAGCGGACATCGTTAGTGATATGCTCTGTCAAGACACACCTATTTCTTGAGCGAGCGCTTTGAGCGCTGCTTCGAAACATGCCATCGGTGCGCGCACAACACCCGCCCCGACCTGACCAATGCCTGGCTCTTTGTGCGCGATCCCCGTGTTGATAGTTGGGACCAGTCCGGTCTCGACGACATAGCGGATATCGATTCCGGTTGGGACGCCGGCATAATCCAACGCTGGAATCGTCCACTCGGGGTTTTCACCGTGTGTAATCTCTCGCATCGAGCGCGTGAAATTAGCGGCCTCGGATGCCGCGCCCGCGCCAACAAATCCGGCGACGGCAGGTGCCGCTGCCATAGCGAAGCCACCTAGACCGATTGTCTCAACAATCGTGGAATCACCCATATCCGGGTTTGCATCTGCCTCGCTGTAACCTGGGAAGTAGAGCCCTTCCGGCATCTCGACCGGAGCCGTGAACCATTGATCGCCAGTGCCGCTGACGCGTATTCCAAAGTCGGTTCCGTTGCGGCACATGGCAGTGACGATGCTTGAATTCTCGATATCGCGCACCGGATCCATAAGAGCTTTGCCAAGCGCCATCGCAATGTTGAGAAAAAACTGATCGTTACTGGCAATGAAAGCCAGGGCCCTCGCAAGTTCCGCACTATCACTGGATGTCGATGCCATTGAAGACGCGATCGCTCTTAGGGTCAGTCCCGAGCAACCTACATTTCGTTGGTGCATTTCATCGCCCATCGTCAGCCCGCGGGCGACGATGGGTTTCAGAGCAACGCCATCAAGTTCGCGCAAGGCAGCGGCCATTGACGGACCCAAGACATCGCGCAGCCAGGCCAGTCTCGCCCGCACCTCTTCATCATTGCCCCCGAAGCGCATGACCTTTCCGAGACCTTCGTTGATCGTACAGTAAGAGCGATTACCGAAGGCGCGGTTTTCGACAATCATCACCGGCTGCGTTAATGTCGTGAGCCCTGTCATTGGTCCGACTGCATCGAAATGATGATTCGGATGGAACTCGAACTCACCTGCGGCTGCCATATCCGCTGCAACGTCGAGGTTCGGAGCCCAACCTTCAAACACGGCAACGCCCATGATTGCGCCGCGCATTGGCCCGCACATGCGGTTCCATTCAACAGGTGGGCCTGCGTGCAGGATCATCCGCTCTTTGAGTTGAGGTATTGCGTCGGCGGCAGGCACGACATCGATGAGGACGGGATCTCCCGCCAACATCCGCTGAAAGGCTTGCTCATTCGCCGTATCAATTGCATGCATGGATGTCAGGTCCCGAGCTTTGACAGCAACTTGGCGAGATGCGGATCGCCACCAGCCGGCGGTTTCCAATCCACCTGCACGACCTGAACTCGCTGCTGCTCAAGGTCCTTTGCGAACAACTCAAGACCAACATTGATGACCTTCAGCGGCGTGTTGACCAGGTCTTGCGGGATCTTTTTATCCATAGAGCCGCCTTCTCCACTGTGCAGATGTCGTTGTTTGTGCTGTCACAGATTCACCGCGCCGTATTGTTTTAGCAAGCCCAAACTCTAAGCAGATAGACTGATATCACACATCATGTCGTTCGACGGTGCCGCGCTTAGAATTCGAGAGGCGCGTTATCGATGACCTCTTTCATCACAAAGAATGTCCGGGTCTGGCGGACGCCAGGAAGTGCTATGAGTTGTTCGCCGTGCAAGCGGTTGAAGTCTGCGATGTCTCGAACGCGGATCTTCAAGAAATAATCGAAGTCACCTGCCACCAAGTGACAATCCAGTACGAATGGAAACTCCGTGATCGCTTCTTCGAATGCGCCAAAACTCTCTGGCGTCGACCGATCGAGCACAACACCGACCATAACGAGTGCCCCTCGGTTGACCATCTGCGGCGCAACTTCCGCCCTTACGGCGTGGACAATTCCTTCTTCGAAGAGGCGCTGCGTCCGACGATGGCAGGTGGCAGCACTCACGTTGACAGCCTTTGCCAACTCTGCATTCGTCATGCGCCCATCTTGCTGCAAATGCTTGAGAATTCGGCGGTCGATACGATCAATCCCTGGGTTGGCGAGAGATTCTTTCATTATCTACACCTTAATGTGAAATTTCATCCGCCCAACACCCCAATGATATCCCATAAACTTGATAGGTATTCAATAATAGAGAGCACCTTTCTTCGAATGCGCGCTATGTTCCCCGCAAGACATGTTGCAATTGGAGGAAGTGATGCTGCGCCTGGACAAGTTCGAGAAATATTCACTCACATTTGGTCCGACGCCAATTGAGCACCTCCCGCGCATGACCGAGGCGCTTGGCGGCAAGGTGCAAATTTACGCCAAGCGCGATGACTGCAATTCCGGCCTCGCGATGGGCGGTAACAAACTGCGGAAGCTTGAATACATCGTACCTGATGCCATTGCGTCGAACGCGGATACGCTAGTGTCCATTGGCGGCGTCCAGTCAAACCACACCCGCATGGTTGCTGCGACAGCCGCGAAAATTGGCATGAAGTGCGTCGTCGTCCAGGAAAGTTGGGTGCCGCACGAAGATGCTGTCTATGACCGTGTCGGCAACATTCTGATGACGCGCTTGATGGGCGCTGACAGCCGCATCGTCCCTGATGGATTCGACATCGGCATTCGCCAAAGCTGGGAGGATGCCATTCAGTCCGTGAAAGACGCAGGCGGCAAACCTTATGGTATTCCCGCCGGTGCATCAGTCCACAAGTATGGCGGCCTCGGCTATGTCGGATTTGCCGAAGAAGTGCGTGCGCAGGAAAGCGAGATGGGCGTCAAATTCGACTACATCATTGTTTGCGTCGTTACTGGTTCTACGCAGGGTGGCATGATCGTCGGTTTTGCAGCAGATGACCGTGCAGACAAGGTTATCGGGATTGACGCATCAGGCACACCTATACAGACGCGCGATCAGGTTCGCCAGATCGTTGACGGAACTGCTGCACTGGTCGAGTTGGGACGCAAAGTGCGCGACGACGAAATCGTCATTCTCGAAGACTACGCCTATCCTGCATACGGCGTTCCCAGCGCGGAGACGAACGACGCCATTCGTTTTGCAGCCCAAACCGAAGCGATGATCACTGATCCAGTATACGAAGGCAAGTCAATGCAGGGCATGATGGATCTCGTAAAGAAGGGCTACTTCCCTGATGGCTCGAACGTCCTCTATGCCCACCTTGGAGGAGCGCCAGCGCTGAACGGATACAGCTACACATATAGAAATGGATAGGCTCTTTATCGCTTGTTCCTGGCACGCATAGTCATCTGGTCAACACTTTGTTGTAAGAGAGCTTAGTCGGGCGCCACCGAAGAGCTTCTCCGGTGGTGTTGCGATGTCGTTGCACAGCAGCAGGACCTTTGGATGAGAAGCGGAGCAGTGACCGTGAACCGACGCATATTGCTTGCAGGCACGATAACAGCACCACTACTTCTTGCCGGCACCAACGGATCGTCGAGCAATACTTCACAAATTGCAGGCCCATTCCTGCAGTCAAAGTTCGATGCCATTGTGCTTGCTGTTCGCCATCTGCAACTCGCAACAGGAAAGGTTCATCGCTTTCGAGTCGATCCAGAATACTCGGCAGGCTCTCTGAAGCCAATCATGCAACGCGTGAGCCGGGGCCAAGGGACGCGGGCTTGTACGGGCAGAGTCGACTGACAGCGGCACGCTCCGCGTTGTTATCCAGACACGTGATTACGGGCATGGTGGAGAGGCCGGGTTCCTGTACTCAGTTAATCTCCTAAAGAAGGCCGATACCATTGAGTTGGGTCGAGAATGGGCCGTAGTCGACCAAGTGTCGAGACATTGGTGGATCGTAAAATACGTACTCGGCTAATTGGGTATTCTTTTCGAATCCAGTCTAATTGTCATTTCGGTGGATCCTGAACGTTTGGAGTTCGAGGTTCTGTCACTACCCAACCGTGTCAGACGCTTTTCGAGATCAATACCGACCACATTGCTACGCACTGTACTTGCAACGGTTTGGCTGTTCTCCACCAATCGGACAGCTGATGCTTGAGTCTTCAAAGTTCCGGAGTGCGTGGAGGTATCGCCAACTTCGGCTCTATCAGTTAGCTTATTCGCCATCCTATCTGAAACTTGGGAGCTTGCGGTTTGGGACGGAAAATTCTCCTTGTGACGGCAGATCAACAGCGCCATGACGCACTTGGCTGTAATGGTGGGCAAATCGCGCGCACACCTATCGTTGACAGTCTCGCGGCGACGGGCATCAACTATAAGCGGGCACACAATCAGAACGTCGTATGCATGCCGGCACGGGCGACAATTATCTCGGGCCAACATGTGCGCAGCCATGGCGTCACAATGAACGGCGTGCCGCTGCCCGAGGATACGCCCGATATCGCGCGGCTACTCAAGGAACAGGCCGGTTACAAGACCGCCTTGATTGGCAAGGCGCACTTCGAACCGGCATCTGCGCCAGGCGGACCTTACTTTGAGAACTATGCCGCGAGCCGCGACATCACAGGCCCCCATCGTGGCTTTGATCACATGGAGCTCTGCGGCCATACGGGACGCGCGGGTCGTAGCCTATTTCACTATCCGAAATGGCTTGAGGAGACACACCCCGGGGCCGCGAACAGTTTCCAGGAATATGTCACGCCAGAAAAGGAAATCAGCGGCAAGCCGGGCGGAGATACTGGCGCTGTTCAAGTCTGGTCGCAGAACAGTATCCCACGCGAGGTTTATCATACGGACTGGGTGGCCGATCGTGTGATTGCCTGGCTCGATAGCCTGGACGCAAATGCCGACTGGTTCGTTTGGATGAGTTTTCCCGACCCGCATCATCCATGGGATCCCCCGCAATCTGAGCTGGGACGGGTCAATTGGCGTGATCTGGACTTACCCGTGGCCTATCCCGGCGACCGCGACAAGACTGTCGCCATTCTGAAGACCAAGCCACGTCATTGGCTCGACTGGTACCTGGGCGAGCGGCAATACGCTTACGAAGTGCCGAAGAGCTTCGTTCCGGCCGAATTGACCGCGGATCAAATCCGGGAGGTCAATGCCATGTGCCATGTTGAAAATGAGCTGATCGACGAAGCGCTCGGGCGGGTGTTGCAGCACGTCGATAGCAAGGGGTGGGGTAACGACCTGGACGTCATCTACACGGCTGATCACGGCGAATTCCAGGGCGACTTCGGCATGTTGTTCAAGGGCCCCTACCATGTCGACGCCCTAATGCGATTGCCGCTGATCTGGCGACCAGCGCCTTTGGCAGATATCGCGCCTGCTGTCGTCGAACAACCGGTCGGTCATGTTGACCTAGCCCGCACGATCGCTGATGCAACAGGCATTACACCGGATCCACGCATGGAAGGCGCGCCGCTACCAACATCTCCAGACAACGATCGCGAACGGGTTATCACGGAGTGGGATGGCGGCTACGATGGCGAAAGCATAACGTTGCGCAGTATTTGCCGTGACGGTTTCGTGTGTACCGTATGCGAACCGGGCACCGCGCATGAAGGCAACGAAGGTGAGCTCTACGACCTGACGGCAGACCCCCGCCAATTTGCGAACCTATGGGATGATCCTACGCGAAAGAGCCTCAAGAGTGATCTGGTGGCGGATCTCTACGACAATCTTCCGCCGGCCCGCACACCGGCATTGAAACAGGTTGCTCTTGTGTAAAAACCACCTCTCTAGAAAGCAATTGCTACCGGCAGCCATAGCGAATTCGTCCGTGACGATTGTGGATTTCGTCGCGGAGTTTTTCGGGGCCGTATGGGACCGTCATCTGTCTTCTCTACCAGGCTCCTTCGGCGCTCGATACGCGCTTGCCCGCGTGTTCGGGCAGCCGACGTTAAGCCCCTGTCTCCCATGCTTTCTTAAATGCCAGACGCGCATTTAGCCGCTCGACATACGCCACCACATTTGGAAGTCCAAGATCCTTCTCACCCAATCTGCGTGTTGCTATCGTACATGCATGGCCGGTCATAATATCGGCCCCAGAAAAATCCCCGGCAATGAATTCGCGACCTTCCATGTGCGCTTCAACAGCGGTCAACATGCGCGCAAGCAGCTTCTTCGCGCGATCCACATTGGTCTGGTTCATACGCTCGGGCGGCAGCAGAATAGTCTCGACGACTATTATGTTGACCGGCGGCATAATCATACCCTCGGCGTAGTGCAGCCATTGCAAATAGTCAGCGTAGTGGGGTGAGTCGGGACCAGGTGCCAACTTGCCGTCGCTATGTTTGCCGATAAGGTATTGCACGATCGCGCCAGATTCATAGAGCGTGGTGTCGCCGTCCTCGAGCGTGGGGACACGGCCCATCGGGTGGATCTTGAGGTATTCGGGCGAACGCATCGCCGGGTCACCTAGCTTGTGAAGCTCCAGCTTGTAGGGCAGCCCCAATTCTTCTAGCAGCCAGACAATGCGGACCGAACGGGTGCCTGGAGCATGGTGGAGTTTCATCGCGTGCGTCTCCTAGAATTTCAGTGGTAAATCTGCTTACTGACCGACAACGATTATGCCGGCCAACAAGCCATAACGATTGAAGCAGCTGACCAACAGGCACTCAAGGCGTGCCCGCTCTCGCGCTTAGTGCTGACGTTATGGCCTCGTATCGCTTATTTCTAGAAAGGGCTTGAGATGCGCGCCGATCGCCTTAGCGCTAAGGTCGGTGAGGATCGCGTCGGTGGTCTGGCCATGGCGATCGCGGACGATCAGGATGGCATCGTGCTCTTCCGTGGAAAGTCCTGGTTTCTTGGCCTTGCCGCCACGTTTCCTGG
>NZGY01000145.1 GCA_002689605.1 Filomicrobium sp. | reverse complement strand
GATGGTGTGTTTGCCCTTTCGCAAGGCTTAGAAAATGCTGCGCAGCGTTGCTCTAAGGGCAGGAGGCGTTCGCGTTCTCTTGTCAGTAGCATTCCACGGGCTTCCCAGCTTTTCACACAGCAAACAGTTTGAAGCATCTTCTGGCTACAAGTTTTACGGTACGAAGCATCTGCGTGTTCGGCTTGGATGGTGTCATCGCCTGGCCAGAGGCGATTGTAATGATGATTGGCAGTTCTTTTGGTGGCTACATGGGAGCGAGCTGCGCGCGTAACATCAACGAGGCTTATCTTCGTATCGCGGTGACAGGATTTGGCTCGTTACTGTCTGCCTACTACCTCTGGCGCTTGCCATTGTTTTGATAGTCTCGTGATGAATGGGGGGAGTTGAATAGGTAGACTAATTACCCCCACGTTCAGCGGCTTGTCGTAGGGCTACACTATCGCGGATTTCAACATCTAAGAGCTGAGCGGCGAGCGCGACTGTGTGCTTTTCATCGCTAACTATACTTCCGTCAGCATTCGCCACTTCCCATAGCCACTTGACCATTCGTTGTCGGCCTTCTCGGTCTAGTCTCTGATGTAGGATGCGGGTGAACCGATGTATATCAACCGCATCGGCTTCTCGCTGTTCCGCCGTCTTTACGATGCGCTCGATTTCGCTATTCGATAGTTTGAAATGCTCACTCAGTATTTGTCGAAGCTTTGCATCTTCGGCGGAAGACTTTATGCCGTCAGCATTAGCGCAATGAACGAGTAAGGCCGCGCTGGCGACGCGCTCTTCGTCCTCGTCGACGATCTGCTTTGGTTGACCGTCAAAGAGGTCATTGAGGAAGTTTTCTATGCTACTGATCATCGGTACTATCTGGGTTCTTCTTTTCTAAACGTCAATGCGTGCCTCGATTGCTGCACTCGCGATGACAGTCAAATCATTACCTTCGGGATCAGGGACATTGAGACCGCCCTTTTTTACATTCACCGTAACCTGACCGTGAGGAAGCTTTGATTTTACCGCTTCAATATCGACGCGATCCGGTTCCTGCACACCAATCGTGACCGTGACATACATGTCCGAAGGTTTGATATTGAGGGAGCGAAGGAAGGTCAGTGAGCTATGGTGGATTGCATCATCGACTGCTCTGGTTGCTGCCTTTGTGTAATCGCCACCATGGAGAGCTGTTCCTGCGCCCATTTCAAGGATTGCGCGTTTCAATGCCATAATTTCTAACTTCCTATCCTAATCTAAATCGAGACTGACGACTGCAGCAGCGTGCGCAATCAGTGTTGTGTCGGTGCCTTCGTCGTTGGCCATTTCAAGTCCGCCTTCTCTGACATTCAGAGTGGCTGTGCCGTATGGCAGAATGGATAGAACGGCATCGTGATTGACGGTCTCTGGTCGCGGTACACCAATATGCACTTCGATCTTCATGTCTTCAGGCTCTTGGCCAAGGATCCGAGCAATGCTTAAGGTATTGCGCCATAGCGCATCTCGCAGTGCGCGCTGTGCTGCCTTGGTACTATCGGCGCCGCGAATGTCGGTGCCCATACCAATTTCCAATGCCATGCGCTTCAGCGCCATATCTACTTCTCCAATGAATCATCGGCTCAGTTGTTGAATAGCGATCAACCATAGATCAGTTGGGTATTGCAAGCTACGATCACCGTCAGTTCGTCGCCACGAGACATGGGAGAAGCATATGTTGACTGAAGAGATGCAGACGATCATTCGCAACTATACCGGTGGTTCTGTAGCGAGCGTCAACGACGATGGGACCGCAGCTGTCTCACCGAAGGCAACGTTTGTCGTTGTTGATGATACTACGATTGCTTATGGAGATATTCGCTCTCCAGCAACCCGTCGTAACATTCAGGCTCGACCGCAGGTCGAGGTGGTGTTTCTCGATGTCTTGAGGCGCAAGGCCGTCCGAGTTAGCGGTGAAGCCGAGGTGGTGCAGAAGTCAGATGCTGATCCTAAAATGAAAGCTGCGTTCGATGAAGTCTGGGCGGATTTTCTCGATGGTATGTCTGCGTTTGTTCGGATCAAACTTACTTCAGCCTAACTCATTCTCTCACCAGCTTACGACCGTGGCGCAACAGAGGAAGAATTGAAGCGGGCCAACTTAGAGAAATTGAACAAGCTCTAAGTGCGAACGGTATCGATAAAAGCTTGCCTTAGAGGCTTTACGAGCTTCTTGTGTTGACCGATGTGCCAGTCCCCCATTAGTTGCGCTGCCAGGCTGCCAGGCTGCCAGGCTGCCAGGCTGCCAATAGCGCCTGGTATGTGCATAAAACGATTTTGTCTTCGTTCAGGAGCGTGCTTTCTGATTGTGTAACGGCTGTTTTAACAAGCGCTTTGATTTCATCTTTGTGAGCAGTTTCAGTTTTCTGGTCAGATTGCTTTTGAATATAAAATTCATTAGCATAATCAATAATTTAAATCGAAAATTGGCCTCTGTTTTTTTCCAGCCCGAATCCGCTGCGAAGTCAGTGCGCAGGGGGCAACCCCTGGGATGCAGTTGATTGAGACTGGATTCCATCATGGAAAAGGAGAGAGACCATGAAAACTATTATCACAACAGCAGCAGTTGTAGGCGTCGCATTGGGTAGCCTGACACCGGCCATGGCCGCGTCAGAGAAGAAGTGTGACCCTGGAATGGAGTACGACAAGGTTACGCAAAAGTGCGTGAAGAAGCAGTCCTAATGCGCTTTTTCTGAGTGACCTCAGTGTCATTCATGCCGAGTGGCGGGAGCTGCCCGGCTTTTTTGTGTCAGTATAAATCAAGCGATTGCGAAGCATGTCAGATCTTGTGCACGGATCGTGTTCGTTGTAACCGGTTGTCCATGATCCGACGAACCGCTAATACATCGATGTATTTTTGGCATTCCTCATAAGGAGCGGCGCGGATTACCTATGTCTTACCGAAGCCGTCGTTTTTGGCTGGCTTGGTATAAATCTCTTTAGTCGGCGTAATGCGACGGCTCCAAAATGGGAGCTGAAGATGCCCGAACTCAAGATTTCAACAATCGATCCCGACCGCTGCCGCGACATGCATGATTTGCGGACGGAGATTGATATTCTGGACTATCAAATCATCAAGCTTCTTGTTCATCGTGCCAAGTACATCGATCGAGCGGTGACGCTGAAACAAATTGAGGGGTTGCCGGCGCGGACGCATGACCGCGTTGCAGCAGTGCTATCAAAAGTTCGATGCAATGCCATGCAAGAAGGCATTGATCCTGAACTAGTTGAACGCATTTGGCGCGAGCTCATCGAGTGGTCGATTGTTCGTGAAGAGAAGCACTTGCCTGCTGAGATATAGCGGTGTGACTTTCTAGGGCAAGAGCGTTCCGGATGGAATCACCGTTCGACTTGCTCACTTTGTTGGCCGGAACGTGAATCTTGCTCTACTTAATAAGTTTAGAGACCGATTCACGCTTCAGATGGATGCGCCAAGCGCTTCCATCTGAAACGATTGGGCACTGGGAGTAGCTTCCGTGGGGACAGCGGCACCACTCCTACTGTACGGCAGAGCGCATTGCCCAATCATCTTATGCATTGTCTTTCATGCATCTGGCTGTGAGTAGCAGCAATGTCATTTCAGTGATGAGGAATATGCTTTGTCATTCGTTTGGATCGTCCAGCTTGGCCTGCGGCACATCATAGGCTCTGAGGGACTCCCAATGCTCTTCGACATCGTCGCGAAACAATCCCTTTGTCAAAGATGATACCAGTTTTGGCACCACGGTTGTCATGGCGTTGATCGACGACCCCGATGGTCCAAAGCTCATTGTTGAAGAAATGGAGAACAGGTGAGTGTTGGAGATCCAAGGTGTCTGGCCAGGAACCTCCTCAACAAACGCAAAATCTGGGTTGAGATAAGGGAAGCGGCCAAGTCGTTCGTGTCGCTCATCATCGGGCGGCTGGTAGCAATCGGACCAAGTTGCAATATTGCCTGCAAATCGACCTAGCTCAGGCCTGGCAGAGAAGTCGTTCTCCATGCCGGTGCCAGAGATGACGAAGTCGGCCGTATAGTTGCCCTTAGTTGTTTCAATTTCCAATCCATTAGAACTTTGATTGATCTCCTTCAGAGAAGCACCGGAAACGATCTTGAAGTTATCGTGTCGCGTGCATCGATCGAGTGTCTCTTGAGGGAACCCTTCGCGCAGGCCGAGCATGTGGCGCATGAAGCGCCAACGCCAGGCATCATCGAGATCGCCGAGATGAGCGAGAAAGCCGCGAAATGTCAGCCATCGATAAGGCTGGATCACTTGTGGAGTTTCTCGACGGCATAGCAGTGTGACGCTCCGTGCATTCGCCTCGAGTGCTTCTGCTGCATTGTCGAATGCTGATGCGCCTGCTCCGACTATGGCAACGTCTTTGTCTCTTAGTTCGGCAAAATCAATATCGTCTGCAGCATGCGCCCGTTGGTGACGCGGCAGAGCTGCGATTTCCGGTGGCATCCACCAAACGCCGGTGCTGTCCTGTCCGGTTGCAAGTACGATTTTTCGCGCAAATACGGTTTCTGCCTGGCCATTGGTATGGAGGAGTTGTGCTTTTAACATCTCGCCTTCCGGCTCAATCGAGTTTAAGGCGACTTCATTTTGTACAGGTATCTCGGTGGTATCTCGCATCCAAAGCAGGTAGTCGGCCCAGTTTTCTCGCGGTATGAGATGCAGATCGTTCCAGTGTTGCTGTCCATATTTCGCGACATGCCAGCTTTGATATGTAAGTGATGGAATGTCCAGATCTGGACCAGTGTAATCCTTCGGGCTCCGCAGGGTTCTCATTCGAGCATACGTCCGCCAGGGGCCCTCAAGCCCCCTTGGAGCCTTATCAATGACCCTCACGTTATCAACGCGCCAGCGTTTCAGACCGAAGGCAGTCGCTAGGCCAGACTGCTCGGCTCCAACAATTAAAACATCGAGAGCCTGCGAACCGTCAGATGCTGTGCGAGGCTTTAACCACTCCATTGACGGGTGAGAGATCAATGCAAGATCTTGACGCACACGGACGACTAGCCGTTGCAGCCTAGCATGAGTGTCGCCATCCAGTTCCAGAGGACGGTCCTGCATGTGAATTCCCGTCTGTCATGAACGAAGTCATCTGCCGACTATGCTGCTGGCATATTGGCTAGGCAAGACTTTTGACGGATAGTGAGTGCGTTTGGCTCCAACTCGATGGAGTATTTATGGATTGCGCCGGCCAGGTAGATCACTGACCTCTTTGCAGCCAAGCTGGCTCATGTTGTTGATCAGGTCATCGCGTAACAAGCTTGCTGCATGATCTCCGCCTTTGCTGCCAAGAGCTGCAACGGAATACATGAATGCCCGACCGCACAATACAAAGTCGGCACCGAGTGCGAGCGCGCGAGCGATGTCCAAACCACTGCGGATGCCGCTATCGAAAACGATTTTTGCGCGATCTCCAACAATGTCTTTTATTCTTGGTAGCGCCTTGATGGCTGCTGGCGCGCCATCCGTCTGGCGGGAGCCATGATTTGATACGCCAATGCCGTCGATACCTTCTTGAAGCGCGCGCTTGACATCTTCAGGGTCCAGGAGGCCTTTGATTACGATGGGGCCATCCCAATCTCGGCGAACTTCTTTCATGTAGTCCCAGTCCAAGGTGCCGCCAAAACCCTGGCCAATGAAGGCAGTCATATTTTGTAGATCTTTGCCATCGACGTACTTTTCTACTCCACGAAAACGCGGCGTGCCGTGCATCAATGTCGTCAGAGACCATCGCGGACGAATGGCACAACGAAAGATCATCATTGGAGTGATACGCGGTGGGACAGCCACGCCAGCCTTTCGTTGACGTTCACGGGTACTACCTGTTGGAACATCTGCTGTCACGAGGAGCGTGGTGAAGCCCGCCGCTTTGGCGCGCTTCAGTAAGTCTTTGCGGATGTGTGCAGCTCGCGGCGGATAAAGTTGGAACCAGCCCATACCGTTCGCTACCGCGCCGATGGTTTCAGCAGATTCAGTTGCAACCGTGCTTAAAGAATATGGAATCCGAAACTTTGCGGCGGTTTTGGCAAGTATGATCTCAGCTCCGGGCCACATAAGGCCTGTGAGGCCAACGGGGGCGACACCAAAGGGCGCCGCGTATGTTTGTCCAAAGATTTCCGTTTCCGTGTTTGGTTCAAACAGACCTTGGAGCAGTTTTGGTGTTAGTCGTACATCATGCATAGTTTCGACGTTGCGCTTGGCTCCGACGTCATATCCTGTACCACTGTCCAGGTACTCCCAAGCGAAATGAGGAATACGAGTGTAGGCTTTCGCAGCAAGGTCGGAAATGCGTGGGTACTGATCGCGGTTTGGATCGATCATCGGTTGCGGCATGTTGAATGAACTCTTTGAATTGGACTGCCTCGTATTTGCCCAATCAAACCGGTTTTGTCCAATCGGCTGTTTGATTAAGCGCTTTTGTGGCGACGTGACCGCTACCAGCTCGCCATAAAGACGTTATGCTGATTTTAAGCGAAGAGGAGCAATCAAGATGCCTGATGGATCACTGACGAATTCGCAAGTTGTCGCCGCTTATCGTCAAAAGACACCAAAATCAGCCCAGCTCGCTCAAGAGGCTGGCAGCGTCTTTCCTAGTGGTATTGTGCACGATTCACGCAGGACATTGCCCTATAGCATTTACGTTGATCGGGCCGAAGGTTCTCGCAAATGGGATGTCGATGGGAACGAATACGTAGACTATTACGGTGGTCACGGTGCTTTATTGCTCGGTCATGGTCATCCAGATGTTGTTTCGGCAGTCCAGAGCCAGATGGCAAAAGGCACGCACTTTGGTGCTTGTCATGACCTGGAGGTCCGTTGGGGGCAGCTTGTCAAGGAGATGGTGCCTTGCGCAGAACGCGTACGGTTTACGTCTTCCGGGACTGAAGCAAATCTAATGGCACTTCGCTTGGCGCGCGGATTTACAGGTAAGTCCAAGATCGTGCGTTTCAACGGCCACTTTCACGGTTGGCACGATCATGCAGCATTTGGCGTGACCAATCATTTTGATGGAACGCCCACTCCTGGAGTCCTGGCTGAGATTGCGCAGAATACTCTGATGGCACCGCCGGACAGTATCGACGAGACACGACGCATCATCGAAGGCAGTGACGATATCGCGGCAGTCATTCTTGAACCGACCGGCTCTAGTTGGGGACAGATACCAATCGGGGCAGAGTTTCTAAGAGAATTGCGCGACATTACTCAGGAGCGTGGGGTGGTGCTGATCTTTGACGAGGTAGTCACAGGATTTCGGGCTTCCAAAGGCGGGGCTCAAGGGCATTTCGGAATTACGCCTGATCTGACAAGCCTCGCAAAAATCCTGGCCGGTGGATTGCCTGGCGGTGCTGTTTGTGGGCGCGCCGACATCCTTGAATTGTTGGATTTTGATGTCGCTTTGGCCAAAGGGTTTGAAAAGATTGGACACCAGGGCACGTACAATGCCAATCCGCTGTCTGCTGTTGCCGGGATTACGGCGCTTGAGATTATCAGTTCTACAGATGCTTGCGAGCGTGCAAATGCGCAGGGCACCAAACTGCGCGGTATGTTCAACGAAGTCTTTGCATCAGAGGGCGTCAAGTGGACAGCTTATGGTCAATTCTCAGGTTTTTATTTTTTCCTAAACCCTCAGGGGCTGGATATCGACCCACTAACGTTTGATGCAGAGTCTATTGGTCATGAAGTCTTGAAGAGCAAGAGCCCACTTGGCGAGAAATTAAGGTTGGCGCTTTTGGTTTATGGAGTTGATATGGCATCGAAGCCTGGTGGATCGCTGTCGGCTGTCCATAGTGATGCTGATCTTGAACACACAGCTCATGCCATGAGATCTGCAATCGGGCTGATGCGCGAGGACGGCGAACTGGCCGCTTAGCCTCGTGTCAGATGATCTGTCTCAAGCTGGGTCAATTTTTAGAAGTTTCAGAATAGATGGGTTGCGAAAGTGCACCGAGAATTAAAGTAAATTCAATGCAGATCGCCGAAAGTAGCCATACAGTAGTAGGGGACACAAGCGACATCAAATGAGCATCCTGGGTAAAATGGCTGGTGGTTTGGGTAAGGGACAGCGCCTTCAGGGGAAAATAGTACTTGGCATTGTCGCCTTCGTGTTGCTCTCCAAAGGGTTCGATGGCCTCCAGAGGGCGATCAAAGTCAGAATGTCCGGCAATGCTGTGACTGGCGAGGTTCTTCAGCATTTAACCGAATGCACAGCGCGAATCCGAGATGTTGGTCGCTGGCAAAGATTCGACGTTCCTTGTAATTCTCTGGTTTCGTTGCGGGAACGCTATGGCTTCTCCAATGTTCGGTCGTATCGCAAACGCCAGGTAATGGTGCGGTTTGTCCGTGAAAACGGGCAGGTACATTTTGCAAAGGTGCGACCATCTCGGAAGTTTGTTCGTTGGCAGGCCCCGATTGGCTCCAAAGTTGCGCTGGTTTACAATCCGCGCAATCCGGATCGAATTCAGGCACAACCTGACTGGAAGTCTGTTCAGAGTGATTTGTTGTTCTTTGCCGGCGGTGTTGGCCTCCTCATTTTCATTTTATGGAGTATGGTTGGCCCGCTGTTCACGTGGCTTGCGCTTTTATTGACCACCGGCGGTTCAGGCGCGCGCGCAAGTGGCAGTCAGAGAAAGCCGAATGAAATCATCGAGGCTTTGCAGAAGGCGGTAGATGGCCTCGGGAAATCATCGACAATTGATGATAAGCAGTCTGACCGTGATAACGAGCCTGGCTATCGATCTGGTGCGCGATATGAGCAGAGTAGCTCTGAAGTTGTTCCGACAAGCCGAGGCGCAGTTAAGCGTATGTACCTTCGTCCGAGGAATTGGCGTCAGCGGCCAGTCGGCAATCCAGGCAAGTATGAGCCGGGTAGTTGGTTTGGTTTTGCGCGCTAATCCATCACCATTGTGCTAAATTTTCTGGCAGCTATGACGGCTTGATCTCCAGTCACGTTGATCTAGCATTGCAGCGATCCGAAGAAGAGGAACGCTGCAACGATGGCGCAGAACATTGATCCAATCACATTTGAGCTGTTCAAGAACGCGATTTTCTCAATTGCGGATGAGATGGCACTAACAGTGTTTCGCACAACGTACTCTGCCGTGCTGAAAGATAATATGGATTACTCGACGGGCTTTGCCGATGGGGCTGGTCGACTTGCGGCGCAGGGGCTGACCTTGCCAGGGCATTTGGGTTCTACACCAACTGCCATGCAATCGATCATGAATCGTTTCGAAGGCAATATCCATGATGGCGACGTGTTCATCATGAACGATCCGTTCGACGGCGGTATGCATCTGCCAGATATTTTTATCTTCAAGCCCTTATTCCATGATGGTGAGCGGTTGGCATTTGCCTGCACGGTTTGCCATCACACAGACGTTGGTGGTCGCGTTGCCGGATCGAACGCATCAGACTCAACCGAGATTTTTGCTGAGGGTTTGCGCATCGCGCCGATGAAGCTCTATGACAAAGGTGTGCTGAACGAGACTATTATGACGTTCATTGAGAAGAACGTTCGCGTGCCGGTTCTTGTTCAGGGCGATCTTCGAGCACAATTGGCTGCATGTCATATTGCCGAGCAACAGTTTGCAGAACTGGTAGAGCGATATGGTGCTGATCAAACCAAGGCCATGCTCAATGAGACTATTGAGTATTCTGAACGGCTAACCCGTGCAGCACTAAGTGAGTTGCCTGATGGGGTGTGGAGTTTCGAAGATTGGATTGATGACGATGGTATCGATGTCGGTCAACCAATTCGCTTGTTTGTCACGCTGCGCAAACAAGACGATAAGATGATTGTGGATTGGACCGGTACCAATCCTCAGGTTCGCGGTGCAATCAACAACACTCTCTCGTTCACGAAGTCAGCATCTTATACAGCGATCCGCTCCGTGCTTCCGCAGAATATTCCAAATAATGAGGGCGTTTTTCGTGCCATCGAGGTGATCTGCCCGCCGGGTACTGTGGGTAACGGTGTCCTACCCGCAGCATGTGCCGCGCGAGGACTAACGGGTTTCCGCATGGTCGACTGTATGTTTGGTGCGCTCGCAATGATGCTTCCAGACAAGGTGAAGGCTGCGGGTGATGGCGGCAATACGGGGATTTCAATTGGCGGGTATGACAGTGATCGAAATCCCTTTGTCTATGTGGATTTTACTTGCGGAGCCTGGGGTGCACGACCCTGGGCGGACGGTCTCGATGGTAACAGCCACATGTTTGCCAACATGGCTCTGCCATCCGTTGAGGTAACCGAAGCGGAACAACCCATTTCTATATTGTGCTATGAATTCGTCCCAGATCGCGCTGGTGCCGGTCAGTATCGCGGAGGAGTGCCCTTCATGCGGGACTACAGGCTGGAAGCGGATGAGGCGATGTTAAGTGTTCGTGCTGATCGCCATGATGTCCAGCCCTTTGGCCTCTACGGAGGTAGCCCAGGTGAGCCATCAGAGAACTGGCTTGATCCGTCAGGTCAGCCAAAGCGCGTGCCATCAAAACCAACAATGATGTTCCACAAAGGCGATGTGTTTCGTCACGTTCATGCAGGTGGTGGCGGTTGGGGAGATCCGTTGGACAGAGAACCACATGCGGTTCTGATGGATGTGCGCAATGAATTTCTGACTGCTGCGCGCGCGCGTAAAGATTACGGGGTGGTGATTAACTGCGAGAACTGGACTGTTGATCGCGAAGCCACGGAAATACTGCGCAAGGAGCTTCGGGTCGCACGAGGGTGGACGGATGTTCCTGTTGTGCAACGTGGTCAAAGCCCATCGTCAAAGCAAGCTGCGGAGTAAGAAAAATGACAAGTTCTGCGCAGTTTCGGGTGGGTGTCGATATTGGCGGCACATTCACTGATATTGTGGTGATGCGCGATGATGGTGTCATCCATACCAAGAAGATTTCATCGAGTGTTGGCGATTATGCTGCAGCAATCGTCGACGGCTTGGCTGAGGTGTTTGGCGAAGTCGGCTTAGTTGGCTCAGACATTCGGGAAATTCGCCATGGTACGACGGTCGCCTCAAATGCCATTCTTGAAGGTAAAGGTGCAAGGGTTGGCTTGATCACTACCGCAGGCTTTCGTGATGTTCTTGAACTTAGAACACTAAGGATGCCGAAGCTTTATGACATGTCTTGGCAGAAACCACCGCCACTTGTTGAGCGCTATCTGCGAAGGACCGTTACCGAACGGGTTAAAGCTAATGGTGAAATTGAAGTTCCAGTGTCGCTTGATGAAGTGAAGGGTGAGATTCAATCGCTATTGGCCGAAGATGTCGAAGCAATTTCGGTCTGCCTTATCAATTCATTTGCTAATCCAAAACACGAACTCATGATTAAGAAGGCCATAGCAGAGCTTGCACCTGATTTAGTGCAATGCATATCTTATGAAGTGCTGCCTGAGATTAANGAGTATGAGCGNACCTCAACCACTGTGATCAATGCTTATGTAAAACCGATTGTTGCGACCTACCTGAAAGTGCTTCGAAAGCGCCTCGATGAAACAGGGGTTGGCGCGCCGCTGCTTCTGATGCAATCTAATGGTGGTTTGACAACTGACCGTGCAGCTGCCGAACGGCCAATCAATATTATCGAGTCCGGTCCAGCCGGTGGTGTCGTTGGCGGTCATGCGATCGCGACGACCAAGGCACTCGACAAAATTATCACGTTTGACATGGGCGGTACCACAGCTAAAGCCTCTATGGTTGAGGATGGCCATATGATGCGTGCGCAGGAGTATGCTGTTGGCGCCGGCATTATGGTTGGTTCTCGGTTGCTCTCAGGTGCTGGTTATAAGTTAAAAGTACCTGCGATCGATTTGGCCGAAGTCGGTGCTGGTGGTGGCTCGTTAGTGCGGATTGATCANGGCGGAGGATTGCAGGTTGGACCAGAGTCCGCAGGAGCTATGCCGGGTCCAGTTTGTTATGCGGCTGGTGGAGAGACGGTTACGGTCACGGACGCGAATGTTGTGCTCGGTTATCTCAATCCGGAGTACCTCGTTGGTGGTGCCGTAAAACTGAATTCGGATCTAGCGCGGCAGTGCTTCAAAGATCAGGTTGCTGACCCGCTGGGTTTGACACTGGAAGACGCTGCGTTTGGCTCGTTTCGCATTGCTGCAGCGAACATGATGCGCGCTATTCGTGCAGTATCTAGTGAACGTGGGCGAGACCCGCGTGAGTTTTCGTTGTTCGCATTTGGCGGGAATGGTCCATTGTTTGCTTGCGAGATGACTGCTGCTCTCGGAATGACCAGAATTGTTATCCCTCCGGCACCCGGCTTGTTCTCATCTTTTGGCCTTTTGTATGCGGATTTGGAGCATCACTACTCGCAGACACTAAGACGTGTTTTAAGCGACGTTGATCCATCGGAAGTTGCGCATGCTTGGGGTGCTCTAGAAGATCAAGCGCGCAAGCAATTGTCCAATGATGGTATTCCAGTCGATCAAATGCGGCTGAAGCGGTCTGCGGCGCTGCACTACAAGGGGCAGAGCTTCGAACTTGGCGTGGATGCAGCAAGCGGCCCTGTCGATAAGGCCTATCTGGAAGAGTTGGCCGAGGCTTTTGGGGTTGAACACGAGCGTATGTATGGACATCGAGCCGGTAGGGATGAACCAGTTGAGCTTGTGTCCATCCAGCTTTTGGGGATNGGGTTGCGATCGGGGAATGGTGTGCCTGAGCGCATAACTCTGCAGCAAACCAGTAAGCCAGCGGAAGGGGTGCGTCGCGCATATTTTGGTGCTGAATTTGGCTGGCTTGAAGCGCAGGTGATTGATCGATCTGAGCTAGTCAACGAACACAAAGGGCCGGTGATTGTCGAAGAATATGATGCAACTTGCGTTGTGCGTCCTGATGCGTCTGCAAAGCTTGATGATGCAGGCAATATCATCATTTCTCTAACAAACTAAGACTTTTCGTCTGGTGCTGCGGTCGTCACAGCTGAGTAAGATAGTGTGAAAAAAACCGCGCAGGCACCACCCCGCATCAGGTGCCTTAGTGCGCGGTTCAATACTGCCTGTATCGCGTCACCGCAATAAGTCTTCAGGCAGCAGCTTGTTGCGCTGCAGAACCCTGCAACACTTGTTATTGGTGCGTCGCATCGTACACGAGCACCTCACTCTTACTGCGTCGCTTCGCAACCGAGCGCTACTTCCCGATCTCTCTGTCAAAGGAACCAATTTGCAAACCAGAGTGCAGTTGATGTTTTCCGCTACTACAACAGCAAATGGAGTACAATCAGTCCTTCTGGAGTGAGTCAGAAAGGTATTGGAATCGTCACAGACCAAATTGCTGCGCCAGCTAAGATTCCAGCTACGATTCCGATCGTCCGCATAATAAACACGCTCATATCAAAGTTCCCCGCTTCAGCTAATGAACGGGGAGACATTAGCGCTCTATGATCCAAGCGTGTCTAAACTTGTAGTGTGAGCGTCCGAGCCTAGCTCTGCTGAGCATATCGCCAAGGCAACAACTCGTCGATCCGATTGATCTTGTGATCGNCGATGCGGCTGAGGACATCCGTCAGCCATGCCTGCGGATTAATACCATTGAGCTTCGCGGTCTCGATCAGCGTATAGGCA
>NZGY01000144.1 GCA_002689605.1 Filomicrobium sp. | reverse complement strand
GGGCGTCGATTTCGTCAACGGCACCAAACCATCAAACCAAGATCAAGCCGCCGCATGAAGAGCGCTGGGACACCAGATTTGACAATAGCTCAGACTTATTAGGCTATCGCGCCAGCAGAAGCCATCAAGGTGCTCGATCAAGAGCATAGATTGCGGAGTTGGAAGAATTCATTAACAGACGCTGTTGGCAACCCGATTACATTGGTCNCTTTCGATCATAATGACTTAGTCNGCTTTATAACTTTCGGGGCAACGAAGCAGATCACATTTCACGATCTTGCAGAGATCAAGCACCTCTATGTAGATCAACGATGGCGCGGACGCGGACTAGGAAAGCACCTCATAAGCACTGCATTCCACGACTTGAACGAGCAAGGCTATAAAGGCGTAGGCCTAGCGGTTGTTGCAGAGAAAGTACCAGCACGAGAATTCTACAGAGCGATAGGGGGAGTTGAAGCGACGGCTTTCATAGATCCTGGCCCGATGTGGAAATCGACAAACATATTGATCACGTGGTCACTCTAAGACCTCAGTACTTAGCTGCCAGAACAATACTGAACAACTAAGAATGACGTCGTCACTTCTTGGATTTCACAAGCCAAGTAACCAGGGGACCAGTCCCTTTAATGTCGATCGCTTCCAGCTGCTCGAATTCATAAACACCAGCCAACGCCGCATGCGTCGACGGGCTTATATGGATGCGTCCAAGAANACCGGAACCTTCCATACGCGCAGCCAAATTCACTGTATCGCCCTAAACGTCATAGCTGAACTTCTGAGTTCCGATGATTCCTGCAAGAACAGGCCCGGAGGCAACACCAATCCTGACGTTCAATTCGATATCATTCTCGCGGCGTACTTGAGCAATCACTTCCAGCATATCTTGTGCCATTTCGACAGCACGGATCGCGTGGTCATCGCAACTGTCCGGAACCCCGGCAACAGCCATGTAGGCGTCCCCAATTGTTTTGATTTTCTCAACACCATGCTTCGATGCCAGACGGTCAAACCGACGAACGATCGTATTAAGAAGCTCAACAACACGCTGCGGTCCGAGCTCCCGCGATAACGCCACAAAACTAGAAATATCCGCGAACATGACCGTCAGATCGGCATGCTCATCAGCAATACGCCGATCAGGTTCTGCCTTCAGGCTTTNTGCAATACTGTCCGGTAGAATATTCCGCAGCAGTGAANNTNTCTCTGCCTTCGCACGTTCAACNAGGCTGAANGCATACCANACAGTGGCAGCAATCAATACGGCCGTCGAAATCGCTGCCTGCGTATAAAGTGGATCGAGCACCTCGTGCCCAGCGTCAATCATCGCATTNCGTCGGGAGAAAGCGAACCAGGCGTAGAGATGTAGAGCAACACCGCTTGCAACCGTCACAAGCACGAGGCGAATGCGATTAAGCCCAGACACCACAAACGGTGCAGCTGCACCAACAAAGTACTGGAGATGCACACCAGATGGCCTGCCCATNTACATCGTAAACAGCAGCAATGCGGTCCATTCGACAACGACGATGATCACGCCCCCTGCAATCTCATTGATGCGATGCGAGAGCGGGACCAACACAGCAACGCAAATAAGCGCGACATTCAGCCAGATGACAGGCTCGAATTTTTCATAGTCTATATTGCTGTGCTGGGTCGCGTACCCAGCGGTGGTGAATGCGATGAGATATGCAATCGCATTCATAATCATCAGACGCCGGCGGACATCAACAGGATAGCCNTGTGTCCCAAGCTCCAGCAACCANGAGATTGTTGCCGCAATCTTCTNGCCTGGCCAGCTTCGAGCAATTNGAGCAAGCCAGTTCGAAACAAATCCAGGAATTAAGCTTCNCCCTTGTCCGGACATCTCACTCGAGTTCCGCAACCATGCGCAGCTCCTCACAGTCACACCGGATCTTGCTGCCATCGCGGACGATTGCACCTTGATCCTCGAGAAGAGTTAGAGCGGCGTTCACTTTCGGTCGGCTGGCCCCCAGTAACAGGGCGACTTCGCCTTGCGATATACCAAGATTGACNGTTATCAAGCCGTCCTCATCTGCGTCGCCAGCATTCTGCTGGCTCAGCCCAAGCAGAAACCGGGCAAGCCGAACCTCAATCCTGTGAAGAGCAACGCCTTCGAGTTGCAGATCCGCCTCACGCAGCCGCGCACAAAGAAACTGCANTAAACACTTAGCAAACAGCGGATTGCTTTNCAGCAGNCGATCCANGGAAGCCTGTCCAAGTGACATAGCCTTTGTCTTTGCCACCGCAGTTGCGTCAGCNGTCCNAGCTTTCCCATCCAGCATGGCNATTTCGCCAAAAACCGTTCCTGCACNGGCATGCGCGAANGCTAACTCCCGCCCTTCAACGGATAGAATCGATAGNCGAACCCTGCCCTCAACGANGTAATAGNGTTCGCGGCCCAGATCACCACGTGAGAAAATCGACTGCCCGTTGGTAAACGTCACGGGTCGCATTTCTTCAGCAATCAGCAGTCTGGTCGCATCGTCCAATTCTCCAAACAGTTCGGTTTCTGCCATGCCTGCGGCAAGTTTTTCTGTTTTAGACATGAAAAGCCTCCTCGAACCTTGACTTTTTCCCGGCATAATCCGCAAATCTGCCGGTATCAAAGGATAATTCAAAACAATGTGGCAGACGATAGTTCGCGTCGCGAATGGTATCCTTTGTTGGCGGAACCGATCAAAAGCTTGCTTTCGCAGCCTTCCCGGAGCATTCTCCGCGCAAACGATTTCCAGCGATATGCAGGGGAGTCGATATGATATTGAACAGCCGAAAAATCAGAGAGGACACATGGCAAAAGAGGAACTACTTGAGTTCCCTGGTGTAGTGACAGAACTCCTGCCCAACGCGACCTTCCGCGTAAAACTCGAAAATGGTCACGAGATCATAGCACATACTGCAGGGCGCATGCGCAAGAACCGAATTCGCGTCCTGGCCGGAGACAAAGTTCAAGTCGAGATGACGCCTTATGACCTCACCAAAGGCCGAATTACTTACCGATTTAAATAGAACCGACGCGCCACGCCGAGAGACGCTCAGACGACAGCGAGCGCGCGGTTTTGGTCAAAGCGATCGGAGCGATTCAAGCCCTCGACTGGTGCTGGCAAGTGGTTCACCGCGCAGGCTCATGCTTTTGGGTCAGGTCGGTATCGAGCCGGATGCGCTGCGCCCGGCATCGATCGACGAGACTCCAAAGCGCGGAGAAATGCCAAGAACGCTTGCCAATCGACTGGCGCGCGCAAAGGCAGAAGCTGCTCGCGACCAGATCTCTGACGATATGGACCTAGCAGACGCCTATGTCCTGGCAGCAGATACAGTCGTTGCAGTTGGTCGCCGTGTACTTGGTCAGCCTGCATTTCTAGAGGAAGCTGTTGCTTCGCTTGAACTGCTTTCCGGTCGTGCGCACCGTGTCCTGACGGGCGTGTGCCTCATTACTCCTGAAGATCGCATTCGGACACGAATCATCGAGACGCGTGTTCGCTTCAAGCGCTTATCACGGGAAGAAATCGAGGCTTACATTGCCTCCCGCGAATGGCGTGGCAAGGCGGGCGGCTATGCTATCCAAGGATTGGCAGGCTGTTTCGTACAGAAGCTCATCGGCTCGTATACCAATGTCGTCGGTCTTCCATTAACAGAGGTTGCACAGCTTTTGGTGGCCGAAGGCATTCCCATCCACTACGGCTGGGCACACGCAGCTGACATCGTTCCTGAATAACTCCATCGGAGCTATAGTCCATGCAGCACAGGCAAAGCAATCCATCAAAACTGTCGGCGGGAAATGACAATGATCAACCCGAACAGACAAGAAGCCCGCGTTGTTCCAACTGTAGCAAGCCTGCTTCTCGCGAGTTCAGGCCATTTTGTTCTGCGCGCTGCAAAGATGTCGATCTCTCGCGTTGGCTGAAGGGCAACTATGCCATTCCAGCTGGCAACGTCGATAAGGATGAAGACGGCGATGAAATACCTTCGCAGCCTGAGGACTATCGGTAACTGTTTATGATGGCCAGGATCCTTCAAGCCGCCAGCGATACACCATATCCATACAAGCAACGGACACTGCGACAGGACGCGCAGCAAAGGACAAATTCACGACTTGCCACCATCAAGCAGGCGCTCTATACACAGTGCCCTTGCCAGAGGATACGCGATCGCGACATCCGGCAGTTGCCCAGGTAGCTCAGTTGGTAGAGCATGCGACTGAAAATCGCAGTGTCGGTGGTTCGATTCCGCCCCTGGGCACCACTTTCTCTTCAAGCGATAATCCGTCCTAACGCTGCGTCGTTTGCCAGTCCGGACTCGACCAGGGCTCTGAGTTGTCCGCTGGCAATGGATCTAGTCCCAACAGGAAATCTGATACTTTCTCACCGACCATGATCGACGGGCCGTTCAAGTTGCCGTTCGGAATCCTCGGAAAGATCGAACTATCGGCTACGCGCAATCCATTAACACCAATGACGCGCGCTTCGCTGTCAACGACAGCACCAGGATCATCCCGGCGTCCCATGCGAACAGTTCCACACGGGTGATACGCGCTCTCGACATTGCTGCGAACAAACTCATCCAGTTCATCATCCGACTTTACAGCCTCTCCGGGTTGGATCTCATGCTTGACGTAAGGCCCAAAGGCTGCCCGGGAAAAAATTTCTCGCGTGAGACGGATGCACTTACGGAAATCCACCCAGTCTTTCTCATGCGACATGTAATTGAACAATATTCTTGGTGGTTGATGCGGATCGGCAGAACGTAACGTCACTTCACCTCGAGAAGGACTTCGCATCGGTCCGACATGGGCCTGAAATCCATGCCCATCCGCTGCTGTAGCGCCGTCATAACGAACAGCCAGTGGCAGGAAGTGGTACTGGATATCAGGAAAAGGCACGCCAGCTTCGCTCCGAATCAACCCAGCGCTTTCAAATTGATTTGTTGCACCAGGCCCTGTCTTTGTCAGCAGCCAGCGCGCACCGACATATGCCTTCCCGAGAAGGCTCCAGTATCGGAAAAGGGTAATCGGCTGCGATGCAGCCATTTGAATATAGAGTTCAAGATAGTCCTGCAGATTCTGCCCAACACCCGAACGATCGGCAACAACATCAATGCCGTATTCGCTAAGGTGTCGAGCGGGACCAATACCAGAGAGCATCAGAAGTTTCAGTGAATTGATAGACGAGGCTGCGAGGATCACTTCGCGCTCCGCGCGGACAACTTCGATCGTACCGCTTCGCTCAATCTCAACGCCGACCGCCCGACCATCTTCAATAACGATTCTACGCGCAAACGCTCAAACGATCTCACAATTCGCTCTGCGCAACGCAGGTCGTAGGTAGGCATTCGCAGCTGACCAACGGCGGCCCCGCCATACCGTCATATCAAAAGGGCCAAACCCTTCCTGACGATAACCATTGTAGTCATCTGCCACGCCATACCCGGCTTGTCGACCGGCTTCGACAAATGCCTGAACGAGTGGGTTGTCCCGTTTACCACGCGTAACATGTAGGGGACCGGACTTCCCACGCCATTCTGGATCGCCACCATGCCCGCCGTCATGCCAGTTCTCCATGCGCTTAAAGTATGGAAGCACATCGGCATATCCCCAACCAGAGGCGCCTGCCTCGCGCCAATGATCATAATCAAGCGGATTGCCCCTCACATAGATCATGCCGTTAATCGAGGATGATCCTCCAATGACCTTTCCTCGCGGCGTCGCCAACCGTCGACCACCAAGGTGAGGCTCAGGCTCAGTCTGATACCCCCAATCGTAGCGTGACATGTTCATGGGATAACTGAGTGCGCCAGGCATTTAGATGAGTGGACCCCAGTCAGATCCGCCATGTTCTATGACCAGCACCCGGCGCCCCGCTTCCGCCAGACGGTAAGCCATTGCGCAGCCCGCGCTGCCGGGCCCAACGATCACAAACTCTGCTTGCATCAGTTCAGAGCCTTACTCGCCCCTCGGGACGCGTTGCGAAGCTTCCAGAACATTGAGATCCATATGATTGCGCATGTAGCGCTCGCTCGCCTTCTGCAGTGGCTGGTAATCCCAGGGATAATAGGCCCCGCGGCGAAGGGCATCATAGACCACCAATCGTTGTGCTTGACTGCGTCGAACCTCAGCATCGAACCTTTCGAAATCCCAACGCGCCTCGACTTGTTTTTGCATTTGCTCAACAAGCTCTGAATGAGCTGGGTCGACTGCCAGATTGTCCAGCTCATGCGGATCACTTTCAAGGTCATACAATTGATCCGGATCCAGGACGCATCGAATGAACTTATAGCGTCCCTCGCGAACAGCTACGAGAGGCGCGTAAGACCCTTCAGCGGCATATTCCATAAGAACCGGATTGGTACGAGCTTCACCATTGGAAAGTGGTAACAAACTCTCACCTGTCGTCCACGGGCGCACGGCCTCCATATCAATCCCAGCCATATCACAAAGCGTAGGACAGACATCGATTGTCGAAACAGGTGTGGTGATGACACCATGCACCAGACTTGGTGCAGAAATCATCAAAGGCACACGCGCCGAGCCTTCGAAGAAACTCATCTTGAACCACAGGCCACGCTCACCCAGCATATCCCCATGATCAGAGACAAACAGAATTGCCGCCTCTTGCCGGGTCGCCTCCAATACGTCGAGTATCTCACCAACCTTGTCATCCAGATAACTAATGTTGGCAAAGTAGGCGCGGCGCGAGCGACGAATATCATCTTCCAATATATCGAAGTTTCGCCAATCGTTAGCATCAAAGAGACGCTTTGAATGCGGGTCTAAATCTTCATACGCCTTGCTCGCGACGTCCGGCAGAAGATGTTCGCAATCCTCGTACAAATCCCAATATTTGCGCCGTGCGACATAGGGGTCGTGAGGATGCGTAAAACTGACCGTAAGGCACCAGGGCCGCTCATCCGCTTGCCGTCCAAGATCATAGATCTTCTGGATAGCGTGATGCGCAACCTCATCATCATACTCGAGCTGATTGGTAATCTCTGCAACACCAGCACCGGTGACTGATCCGAGATTGTGATACCACCAATCAATCCGCTCACTAGGCTTACGGGAGCTATGGCCCATAGCTCCCCAAGTATTTCTTCGAGGCTGATGATTGCGAGAATATACCCCCGCAGGATCTGCGCGCAGAATTGAGAAGTCAGGGAAAGACACTCGACGCGGTTATGGCAGATTATAAAAAGCTACAACGGTTCCGATCGTTGATGGAGGTTGCTGGGTTGAGACGGAAGATAGAATCTGCCGGACCGTTTACAATATTCGCTCCAACAGATCAGGCCATTCTTGGCACCAAACTGGCTTCACAAATTGACTTCGCAACGAGAAATAAATTACGGCGAGTTCTGGAGGATCACATTGTTGTGGGAGAGTTTAGCTGGGAACAATTGGCGGGCCGACGATCTGTACTAATTTCACTTTCTGGGTCCAAGCTTGCCATTGATGGTCAGGTCGGGATACGCATAGGAAGGTCGCGCATAACCAATTCCGACGTTTTGGCTGCTAATGGAGTTCTACACATTGTCGATGCGGTCATTTCGCCGAGAGATAAACGAGCCCCTGGCGTTTAGACTATACCGCAACATGAAAGCAACCTGGTAGATTGAACTAGGCATGCAAAAGGTAAATCATTCTAAACCGGACTATTCTCACCATGATCGAACAGATCGCACGGGTTTGAAACTCACTTCGCGGCAATGGTTGTTTCACATAGGAGCCTTTATTGACCTCGTTAACAGGGGCTTTGCATCGGCTGCTAGTATTTTCACCGTTGGTGAAGCTACGCCGACTTGCCGTCAAGAAGGCACCCTTTCAGCGGTGTCAAACGCATCCAACCCGAGAGAAACTCAGTCGTACAATCTTACGCTACCAATAGCTAGGTCAGCTTTAAAGACACGACCAATGGCCACGACACCAATCCGACGTAACTTAGTCAAATCAAGTATGGCTGATGTTCTGTAGGCCTTGAAGTCAGAGAAGGGCAGTCTGATTGTATTCCATTCTCGTTTGGCCTCGAAACTTTGTCGGTAAGATTGCCAGGGACGGTTGAGATCATCTGTACGTAAGTGCAAGCTGTACGCCTCGCCATTTCCGAGAACATCAATCTCAATTCCGGTGTAGGCGCTCGCATTTATGGCAGATCCGTCCGGTGACAGGTCCAAGGCGACCTGAATAAAGCCTCCATTGTTTTCCAAGCTAACGGCGCCTTTCATTCGTAAAGCGGGGCGCCCTGAAACGGTTTCACGTATCATTGAACCGTTCGACACCCCGCCCATGACACTATCAGTTACAAATTGCCATTTGCTGCCATTCGTTGCCAAAAACGAAGCTAGAGAGAAGTCATCAATAACACTAAGAGATGCAGCCATAGTTGGGCCTCGCATGGCCGCCAATGCTATGAAACTTCCAGTTAGTCCCATGAGTGCTCGGCAATCCATCATCTAATTGATCCTTGCTATGAACTCGGTCGATATTTATTCAACTTTACCATGTTGATGCGGGGCTTTCTCATCGCGGCTAATCTCCGCTAGTGCGGCCTCGCGAAGTTTGCTCGTTAGAGCATGATTCGTTAGAGCATGACTGGTGGGATGAGAAGTGATGGCAATCCGGTCCAGGCAGGGAATTGAGACACTCCGGGCTAAGTCCAGGACATTGAATGTCCGCTCTGTAGAGTAGAACTCGATCCGCGGCCCCCATCAAGGCCAGCTATATTCCATCCGCCTGCATCAGGCCCTCGGTATGCGCCCACCAGTGCCATTGTCACCGGCAGTGGGAAACTGACCCAGGTGGCAGATCGAATCTGACCTACCGTTCATGGTGTCCCCCTCAATCGGGAGGGGGCGATGTTGACGGTG
>NZGY01000143.1 GCA_002689605.1 Filomicrobium sp. | reverse complement strand
AAGGCGTCGCTTCGAAATATCTGCCCAGCTACCTCGGTTGGCGCCGCATCATTGAACGTGACGGCGAGCGACTTACGCCCCGCCAATGCCTGGCCGGTGCCATTGGCTAACGCGCAATTCTACACTGGAGCCGAACAGAGCCACGTTGCGTGCCTTAATAAGTGCAACATCTTGTTCGGGTTGCATTTGTTTATGATCCCGGCAAAATATGCCTCGGGATTTAAACGGCAGGATTCGGATTATGCGCCATAAACTCACGCTGATTTCCGTTACTTCTCTTGCGATCTGCATGGCAGCAAATGTTGTGCACGCCAAAAGCAAAACATACGGCAAAACCAAAGGCTGGACAGTTTTCTACAATGTGCCGAAACAATCCTGCACAGCGATTGGTCGGCAAGACAAGCAGGGGACCTCGCTCGGCTTCGCCTGGTTCTTCAGGACAGGTTACTGGTCCGTCGGTCTCTACAATCGGCGATGGACCCTGCAAAAGGGAACCAAAATTCCAGCCAGCGTCTACATCGATAATAGGTTGCTGGTACGCCGTGATATGAGAGTTGCCTCCCCGAGGCTCATATTGCTGACGATTGCCAAGAAGCGCAGCAATGAAAGCAACATCGCGTTCCGGGAATTCCAGAATGGCAATTCGGTAAGGTTCAACTGGGCCGGAGGGAACTCAACGCGTGCGAATCTTTACGGCACAAAAGATGCGCTTGCCATGATAGCCCGTTGCGCTGGCAAAATGGCCAAGCTAATTCGCAATCGAAAGAACCCTGCGATCAGCCAACCCAACAATGGTCAACCGAGCATTGGACAGTCGAGCGCAACACAGCCTCAACGTGCTGTCTCTTCCAATACCACTGGGCGGAAGAAAAGCTGGACTGTCGCTAGGCCCCAGGCACTTGGGAACTTCAGGACGCTCATGGCAGGCATGCCAAATCTTCGGTATACAATCGTACCGCCCAAGCCCGCCCGGGAGAAAACAGTCAACTTCACTCTACCGACTGGTCAAGTCGGCAAGTTCTTTGCGTTTGCGGGCAGGACAACGACTGCCGACAAGGCGATGGACTCGGTTATCTCAGTACGGCAAAAGAATTGCCCTGGCGAACTTGCCACCGTTACAAAGCGATTGCCGTCGACTGATGGTAGCGTCATTCGACGGGTGAAGATGTTGTGCAAAATCACTGCCCAGAGAAGCCTCACTACAACGACCATGGTAATCTGGAAGCCTTCAGGTCTGCTTATGGTATTGAGTATTTCAGGTCGAACAAGGGCTCCTGGAGCTAACGGCTTTGGGACTGCAGGTTCAAAGAAACTCGACCTTTAGAAGCCGTCGTTTCTGCCAGATGCAAAGTCGATTTGCATCTGGCAGTACCACTCACCTAGCGCCCGTGTTTCTTGCGCCAGGCCTCAAAATCAAGATTTGTTTGTTCCTGCGTTGCTGGATATAGTCCGATGATCGAACGCCCGTTCTGAACTTCTTCGGTTACAAAATCTTCGAACGCTGTCATCTCCACCGCTTCGTCTGCAATCTCATCTGCAAGATGTGCAGGAATGACGACGACAACCTCACCATCGCCAACAATCACATCACCTGGCCAAACGGGCGCATCTCCGCAGCCGATCGGAACATCAATGTCTATCGCCTGATGCACTGTGAGATTAGTCGGAGCTGACGGACGATTGTGGTAGCTGGGAATATCCATCGCTGCGATTTCAGGCGCATCACGAAATCCACCATCGGTGACGACACCACCACAGCCACGCTTCATTAGGCGGGTTACAAGGATGGAACCTGCCGATGCCGCACGCGCATCCTTTCGACTGTCGATGACCGTGACGGCACCCGGCGGGCATCGTTCGATTGCATCGCGCTGCGGGTGCTTGGGGTCCTGAAAAACGCTGATTGGATTTAGGTCTTCTCTCGCAGGTATGTAGCGCAGGGTAAAAGCTTCCCCAACCATCGGCTTGCCATCAGAGCTTAGTGGCCGCACGTCCTGAATAAACTGATTTCGCAACCCCCGCTTGTAGAGGGCCGTACAAATAGTTGCCGTCGCGACTGTCTTCAGTTTCTCGCGTGTCTCGCTGGTAAGTTTGGATTCTGCCATATCATCCCCCATCATCCATCCATTCAATCATCTCAGCGAAATCCTCTGTGCGATATTAGAGGTTCTGCTGCCGACCAGCGTTTTGGATTTCTTCTCAAGAGCATTAGTCTTCTCGGATTGATTGATAACAACTTTAGCTGATCGAGGTCCACCGTGCTAACCCAAGAGCAAATCGACTTCTACAATGAGAACGGTTATCTCCTCGTTGAGGATGCGGTTACGTCAGAGCAGTTGGATCGACTTCGAAGAGTTACCTACAACCTGATTGATCAGTCACGCACTGTCACAGAGAGTGATAACCAAGTTGATCTTGATGACGGCCACAGTGCTGATAATCCGCGGCTAACCCGCATAAAACTTCCGCACAAGATAGACCCGGTCTATTGGGATGTCTTGGTCAATTCACGTATGACGAAAGTTCTCAACACGCTGCTCGGTGAGAATGTCCTGCTACAAACCTCAAAGCTCAATACCAAGGCACCGGGTGGCGGACAGGCCGTCGAATGGCATCAGGACTGGGCCTTCTACCCCGCGACCAACGACAGCATGCTAGCATTCGGCTTAATGCTGGAAGACGTCGATCATGCTAATGGTCCGCTCCAAGTTATTCCTGGCTCACACAAGGGGCCCGTTTTAGCGCACACCATGGACGGCGTCTTCTGCGGAGCGGTCAATCCAGACGATCCAGATTTTCATCACGAGAAGGCTGTTACGCTGACTGGCAAAGCAGGAAGCATGACAGTACATCACGTGCGTGCGCTACATGGCTCCGCGCCGAACGTTAGCGATCGTAATCGGCTGATACTATTTTATGAATGCCACGCAGCCGACGCCTGGCCGCTTCTAGGAGCTTCGTCGTACCTGCACACCATTGGTCATCGCGCCTTTTGGGAGGATATGCAAACGCGTGTTGTTACGGGTGAGACGACCACTGTTCCCAGAGTCGAACAGGTTCCTGTCCGCATGCCATTGCCACCAGCCCCTGACAGTGGCTCAATTTTCAAAACGCAGAAGACTGGTGGAGCTAAAAGCGCTTTTGCAGCGTAGCGCATGCTCGCAACTAGGCCAAACCGTGATGTCGCTTAAGAGCAAATGTTTTGCAATTCACAGTCCTTTACTAATCGGCGTATTACCCATGCCCATTAGTTTCTGACCTGCATCAACAACAAGCGTGTGACCGGTGACCTGACGCGCCGATATGAGATAGCGGACGCCGTTGACAATGTCATCAGCACCCAAACCTTGACCAAGTGGTGTCAGTTTTTGCCGGTCGTCAAACTCCTGCTGTGATTGACCGCTTGGGAGTACCAGCCCCGGTGCAACTGCATTTACGGTAATGCCTTTAGAGGCGAGATCAAATGCTGCGAGCCGCGTCGCTCCTTCAAGTCCAAACTTACCGCAAAAGTAACTGAAGCGTTCCGGAGATGCAGACGTCATTTGTGTGTCAAGAATATTGACAATTGCCGCACTTGCTGGGACCGGATCCTGGTTGGAAAATGCCTGCATCAGAAACACGGGTGCCGATAAATTGACATCGATCAAACTCCGCCAGCTTTCGAGTGTCAGGTCGCCGAGCTGATCTTCATCGAACAACGATGCCGAATTAATCAGAACGACTACAGCACCCAGTTCCGCGCGTGTCTTCTCGACAAGCGTCCCTGCACTTTCTGGAGCGGTCAGATCATGCTGCAGGACAATCGCACGGCCCCCGTTTGCTAGAATCTCGTCTCTGGTCTGTTCAGCACCCGATGACGACCCATTGTAATGAACTGCAACGGCGTAACCATCTTTCGCTAAACCCCGAGCAATCGCGCGACCGACTCGTCGCCCTGCACCTGTTACCAGCGCAACCCGTTCTGATGCTTCGTTGGCTGTCATGACGACATCGCAAGCATATTCAAGACAGGCTCGCAGCGCGCCACTTCGTGGCTTCGCAGAAGATTTGCCTTGGAGAGCAAGGCCAGCACGGCAGTTGCGGTCTCAGCGCATCTCACTTCGTCGTGAAAAAGATAAACGGAAGAGCACATTGTGACACACACCGGCCAACCGAGTTGGCGGAACCGAAATGCCTGAAGGAACCCTTCGGTCTGATATCGGACACGTTCTGGTCCATCTGGCAGATTGAGAGCCAGCCCGAAGCCAGGGTCAACCCAAAGCCGCTCTACGCCAGCGTCTGTCGCCATGGCTATTCGTTCTTTGAAGAACAGCAACTGCTCTTGGATCAGCTCTTCCGCCGGTGGTGGATCGTCAAAGGTTCGCGCATTCTCACCGGGCGTATAACAAAAGATGATGCCCGCCTGATGTTTTGCGACGGCTTCATAAAAAGCGCAATCGTCGATGCGGCCAGTCAGGTTGATAACGCCAGCCCCTGCCTCAAGCGCCGCTACAGCAACGTCCGTGTGATAGGTCTCAGCCGACACTAACATGCCCTCATCAGCGATAGACTTTACCACAGGCACAAGAGACGCAATCTGCCGCTCTGAGTTCAACAAATCAGCGGTATTGTCGGTCGACTCAGCACCAATATCGATCATTGCCGCGCCTTCGATTGTCATGCGACGCGCTCGGTACAACGCACCTTCCACAGTATGACAGATGCTCTCGCGATATGTCGAATGGCGTGACAGATTGATCACCCCCATCTGGTATGGCTTGTCGTCAAAAGTTCGATTGAACCTTGGAAAGGCAAACGACTCGATGGGATGCTTAATGGCATCACGATGCTCGCTCCAAAGCGGCAACAGGAAGTCAGGCGTTATCATCAAAACATTCCTTAATTCACTTGCACCCAATCGGTGTCAAATACTGAGAGGTCGCCCGGTACAATTTCCAGATCGTTCAGGATGTCCTGCATGGTGAGACCCAGTCGCGGATGGATCAGGTCCGCAGCGATATCGCAGACTGGCACCATAACGAAGCGTCGCAGATGCATTCGTGGATGAGGCAGCTCAAGCTGTTCTACATCAGAGATCAGGTCGTCGTAGGTGAGCAGATCAAGATCGAGCGTACGAGCGCCCCAACGAACGATACGTTCGCGCTCATGGTCAGCTTCAACCCTATGAAGGTGCTCGAGGACGGCTGCTGCGGTAAAGTCTGTTTCGATCAATGCCGCTGCATTGAGGTAAGGGCCTTGGTTGTCTGGGCCGCCGACGGGTGCGGTTTTATAAACTGCGGATATAGATCTGACTTCAAGGTATTGCGAACTCTTGAGTGCCGCAACGGCACTTTGCAGCTGTTGCAGTCGGTCCCCCAAATTGGACCCCAATGCGATTAAACACTTGGCCATTGTCAAACCCGTTCAACCGCTGTCAGCCTACCGAACACGATTGTTCTTAGTTCACTCATCTTTGGTATCATTGGCTTTGCCGCTCAATGGTGATGCCGACCCCTGCAGCTTCGGCAAATATTTCGGTCTTGAGAACAGTTACTGCTACGCTGGCGACGAGCTCATTTTGCAGCACGAAGTCCGCAATTTCCTCGGCCCACGTTTCGACCAACTCGATGTGACGATCAGAGCCAGCGATATCGCGAACGAACTTAACAGCATCCCCATAGGAAATATAACGCCCGGTCTCTCGGACCAATCGCGCATAGTCGGACACAGTTGTAATCTCTATGTCTATCGAGAGGTTCTGACGCTTGTCGTGCTCAAAATCGTGCACGCCAACGAATGCGTCGACGGACAATCCTCGTACGAGGATTTTATCTGCCGCTACGGTCATGCCGGAGGATGTTTGAGGATCTTTCAAAAGATTACCAGTAATCATTGATGACGATAGATACTACGTAAGGTCCAGCCTAGCCGATCAACGCAATCCAATCATCCTCCAAAAGCACGGTAACGCCCAAGCTTTGCGCCTTCGTCAGCTTACTACCTGCCTGCGCTCCTGCAATCAGATAATCCGTCTTCTTTGAAATCGAGCCTGATACCTTGGCTCCTAGCCGTTCTGCCTGCGCCTTTGCTTCATTGCGACTCAGTTTCTCGAGCGTGCCAGTGAACACTACAGTTTTTCCTGCAATCGACGAGTCGACAGCCGATGGCGCTTCAATAGCCTGGACGTCAAGCTCCGCAATTAAGGCATCGACAGCTCGTGTATTGTGTTCTTCGCCAAAGAAAGCAACAAGAGCGTCGGCCACACTTGGCCCAATGCCGTCAATGTTATTAATCTCTTGGTAAGCTTCACTATCGCGCCCACCATCTAGTGCACCCTCGACTGTTCGACGGAAGTTTTCCCAACTACCGAATGCACGCGCGAGATCTCGTCCAGTTGTCTCGCCGATATGTCGAATTCCGAGTGCATAGATAAGTCGATCGAGTCCTATGGCTCGGCGTGAGCTGATAGCAGCAAACAGGTTATCGACCGACTTCTTTCCAAATCCCTTTTTCTTTTCGAGTGGCTTCTCCGAGCGAGCGTTTCGCGCCTCCAGCGTAAAAATGTCGGCGGGTTGCATGATCCTGCCCTCGTCAAAGAACAGCTCAACTTGCTTCTCACCCAGTCCTTCGATGTCAAAAGCGTTGCGCGAAACAAAATGTTTAAGCCGCTCCTTGGCCTGGGCGGGACAGATGAGACCGCCGGTGCAACGCCGCACAACATCGACTTCACCCGTCTTCTCATCGATCTCGCGCTCTGCATGGCTTCCGCAAGCGGGGCATACCGTTGGGAACTCAAATGGTTTACTATCCTTTGGGCGTTTTTCTTCTATAGCACCGAGGATCTGCGGAATGACATCACCCGCGCGCTGCACGCGGACTGTATCGCCGATCCGGACGTCCTTGCGCGCGATTTCATCTTCATTATGGAGCGTCGCGTTAGATACTACGACACCGCCGACTGTCACTGGTTCAAGTTTCGCCACCGGCGTCAGGGAGCCTGTGCGCCCGACTTGAATTTCAATATCACGCAGTATGGTTGTAGCTTGTTCGGCTGGGAACTTATGCGCAATGGCCCAGCGCGGCGCACGGGAGACAAAGCCAAGGCGCTCTTGCCAATCGAGACGATCAACCTTGTAGACAATGCCATCGATGTCATATCCAAGGGAAGCGCGCTGCTCTGACAAATCCGCGTAATACGACATGAGTTCAGCGGCTGACTTGCAAGTCTGCGTCAGCGGATTGACCGGCAGTCCCCAACGCTCAAAGGCAGTGATCATGCCTGACTGCGAGTCAGCTGGCAGGCTCGATGCCTCGCCCCATGCGTAGGCGAAGAAGCGCAATGGTCGAGATGCAGTGATCGAAGTGTCGAGCTGCCGGAGAGAGCCAGCTGCTGCATTGCGCGGGTTGGCAAAAACTTTGTTTCCAGCTGCTTCTTGATCAGCATTGAGGCGCGCGAAATCTTCGTGGCTGAGATATATCTCTCCGCGAATATCAATTGATGCCGGGACGTCATCTCCGCGCAAGGTCTTCGGAAGCTCCTGCAACGTATTCACATTGTTGGTTACATTTTCTCCCTCGGCACCATCTCCACGCGTGGCTGCTTCAACAAAGGCGCCATTCTCATAACGCAATGAAATTGATAGGCCATCAATCTTTGGCTCCGCAGTGAACACGACAGGCTCATCAGATGAAAGCTTAAGAAAGCGTCGAATGCGATCTTCAAAATCGACGACGTCTTCGTCGTTAAAGGCATTGCCCAAGGATAACATCGGTACGCGGTGACGAACCTTTCCAAAGGCCTCTGCCGGTGCGCTCCCAACACGGCTCGAAGGGCTATCGAGCGGGATTAGTTCGGGAAAGCACTCTTCCAGCTCAAGGTTGCGCCTACGCAACTGATCGTATTCTGCGTCAGAGATTTCTGGAGCGTCATTCTGGAAATACGAGGTATCGTGTCGAGCTATTTCCGCAGACAGCCAGACAAGTTCTTTGGCAGCTTCGACTTTCGTCAAAGTCTCGACGGACTTCGATGCGGAATTGGGCTTCGCCATATCTTACCACCCTACCATTCGGAAACGATGGTTACGTTACAGCTGCGGACTTCAGAACTAAAGTTTGATGGTAGGAAGTTTGAAGTTTTTCCAAGCCTTGGATAGCCATGAGCCTGTGTCTTCCCGCGGTGCCAAACCGTCAGACTGCAACAGCGTATAGGCGTCCTTATACCAGGGAGAATTCGGGAAGTTGTGCCCAAGAATTGCAGCCGCGTTCTGCGCCTCGTTCTTGATGCCAAGCGCCATGTAACCTTCAGTTATGCGCATCAAGGCTTCTTCAACGTGCTTGGTTGTTTGATACTGAGATAAAACAACCTTAAAGCGATTGATTGAAGCCATGTAATTACGCCGCTTCAGGTAGTAACGACCGACTTCCATTTCCTTTGCTGCAAGTGTGTCTTGCGCAATTAGTATCCGGTTATCAGCATCGCGCGCGTATTTGCTATTTGGGTAACGTGCCTTCAAGATTTGAAGTTCTTGCAGCGCCTTCTTGGTGTTCGTCTGGTCGTTCTTAGGACCATGCATGTCTTCAAAGTAGCACGACGCGATAATGTGGTGTGCTAAAGCCGCATCCTTTGTACCAGGGTGCATCGTGGTATAGCGCCTTGCAGTCACAATTGCTTCTGGGAATTTTCCCGCACGGAAATAAGAGTAAGCCGCCATGACCATGGCGCGACGCGCTTCCGGCGAATAAGGGTGATCGCGATCAAGTTCTTCAAACCGTTTGGCCGCGCGCTGAAACTTGCCCTGAGCCAGGTATGTATCTGCGCTCGCGTACATTTTTCCTGGTGGATCCGGATTGAGCAGCTTTTTCGCGTTATTGTCGGTCGAAGCGCAAGCCGTCAGAACAAGAGTGGCCGCAGCTGCGCTCGCAAACTTCAAAATCGAGATTTTAGACATCAGTCCCACGTGATCCAGCCCACTTGCCGTCGATTAAAGCAACACCAAATACCCCGAGTGCCCGTCTAGACATCTTTTTAGCGGCGTTTCAACAATTCTTGCAATCGTGACCAGCCCGCTCTTGGGGTAGTTGACCACTGGAATATGTTGATAGAGCGGCAGTCTTCCAAGGTGACTGTAAGTGCCGCGTATAATTCATCGTGTGTTGCAACAAAGCAAATCAGGCGCCGATTTGATCGGCGCCTGAAGAACCATTTTCAGCTATTAGTTAGATAAGCTGATGGAGCTACTATTTACCCATCGCCATTGGCAACCAACTTGGTTCGGTCTGTGCCAGCCGTGTACTGTCGCGTGTCGTTCTTGGGGCGCGCACTATGGTCCAAGCACTCTTATCTGCAAACAGTGCCTCCAGAGCGTGGGCATTTAGGCGATGCCCTCCGCGAACTGAGCGATACTTGCAGAGCAGCGGCAGACCAGCCAAAGCGAGATCTCCAACAGCGTCCAACATCTTGTGCCGAACGAACTCCTGCTCGTAACGCAGACCTTTTGGGTTGATAATTTGATCGTCCCCGATTGCGACTGAGTTCTCTAGAGAAGCACCAAGAGCAAGCCCAGACTTCCAAAGCATTTCGACATCTCTCATGAAGCCGAAAGTCCGTGCACGCGACAATTCATTACGGAAAACACCTGGCGACATTTCCCAAGATTTACGTTGTTTTCCAATAACCTTTGTGTCGAACTCGATCTCAATATCGAGATGGAAACCTGAATGCGGATGTAATTCAGCCCAGCAGTCGCCTTCATCCACTCGAATAGGCTTGAGTACCTTAATGAACTTCCTTAGTTCATCAAGCTGGCGCAGCCCAACCTCGTCGATTGCATCGACAAATTCGGCAGAGCTGCCATCCATGATCGGCACTTCTTTGCCGTCAATCTCGACATAGCAGTTATCGACTGCCAACCCGCGTAGCGCGGCCAACAGATGCTCGACAGTTCCGACCGTGGTGCCTGTTTCATCGCCAAGCACCGTGCAAAGTGTCAAATTCTTGACATTGCGCACATCCGCAGCGATTTCGGAGACAATTCTGCCACGTTTCGTGACCATAAATCTGATGCCGGTATCGGCTTCAGCTGGATGCAACACCAGGTTGACCGGTGCCCCGCTATGTACCCCGACGCCAGTTAGCTCGACTTCTCGAGCTAATGTCGTCTGTCTAGCGCCGATGAATTTATTCGGCATAATCACCCCGTACCTCTAGCCCGTGTCTTTTATCCGCTGTACTCGCAAGCAACAAGGTTCCCTTCGAGATGCCCCGTCGAGACCTACTTCCCCGATTGAGTTCTCCGGCTGAATACTTCCGCAACACGCCGCCGACTTATTTCGATCCCTCTAACTTTTCAGAGAGTACGTCTGTGGCCCATGTGGCTCAAGTCACGGTTTCTTACATTGTGTTACGAATGCGCAATACTACCGGAATGGCGTTTTTGCAGGAGATATCCCCCTCTAAACAAGCAGTCTAATTACATTAATTATCAGCAACTTAGCCATTCCATTCCAAAATTTGGACGCCAACGCCATATCGTAATTATTTCCTGCCACCTGCAGAATCTGCGTATCGGTCGCTGTGTAATTGTTGCTCAGTTGTCCTTGACGGCTGATTTTGTGATTCGCTGCCGTCCGCTTCAGTCAGATTCGATCCTTGGCGCCCAAAACCAGCAATTCTGCGCAACAATCCAGGTACTCCACGGCTCTGCGATTGCCCTGCGTTGCTCGTCGGCGAGGCACTTTCTTTTCTAGACTCGAACTCCTGCTGTGCAATGGGCGGGAATTGAGAGATGTCAGGCACGCGCCGCGGCATGTCAGCTGGCTGCTGTGCGGCAAACCCATTGCCGTCGTACGCTGAGCCTGGCTGCAACTCATGAGTTGATGGCAGTGCCTCTCCTGACGGCGAGGGCGTCAGCCCTTCCCGAATGGCTATACCATCCGGGGATACCCATGTGGGATCCTGTAGATTTCTCTGATTGCAATTTTCATCGGCTACGGATTGAATCACGTCCTCCAATGCTCGGGCAAACTCTTCAGCGGGAGTATCACCCAGGTAGGGATCGGCATCATCGTAAACCGGTGGTGGCAAGGGAGGAGGTGGCGTCTGACCAGAATTATCGGTTCGGCCACTTGCTGGGGCAATTGGCTGATAGAATGGCTCTGGACCGGATGCTGCATAATCGTGAGGTGCTTGCGGTTCTGCGGCGGCTTCTGCCTCCTCTAAAGAATTGCCGCTTGTATCTATCTGATCGCCATAGGACCGCTCCGAAGAGACTGATGCTTGGCTGTCCGTCGATTCGGCGTGATCTTGAGCAGCACTGTCTGTACTGGAGGTTGAAGTTGGAGAAGAAGCCTCTTGGTGAGACGTATCGGAAGCGTGGTCAGAAATTGTTTCAGCTGACACCGCGCTCGCCGCTTGGGCATGCGCAACCGCAGCCATACTTGGTTGAGCGTTTTGAGCAGAGGCGCCATCGAGTCCGGCGGCTACAATAGAGACCCGGATTTTGTTATCCATGTCGTCTTCAAANGACGCCCCAACGATGATGTTAGCATCTGGATGCGCTTCGCTTTTCACCCGACTTGCAGCCTCATCCACTTCGAACAGCGTCAGATTTTGTCCGCCAATGATAGAAATCAGCAGTCCGCGTGCGCCACGAAGCGAAATTTCATCCAGAAGNGGATTCGCGANTGCCTTTTCGGCTGCCAAAGTTGCGCGATCTTCGCCGGTCGCCTCACCGGTTCCCATCATCGCCGAGCCCATGCCCTTCATGACTGCTTTGACGTCGGCAAAGTCNAGGTTGATGAGGCCGTCTTTNACGATGAGATCAACGATGCAAGCGATACCGGAGTAAAGCACTTGATCTGCCAGAATGAATGCTTCCGCGAACGTTGTCTTCTGATTGGCAATTCTGAATAGGTTTTGGTTCGGTATAACGATTAGCGTATCGACTTGATCGCGTAATTCCTTGATGCCGTCCTCGGCGNTTCGCATTCGCCGCGAGCCTTCAAATTGGAAAGGCTTTGACACGATCGCGACCGTTAGNATGTCCATNTCCCGCGCTATGCGAGCAATAACAGATATTGCGCCCGTGCCTGTTCCGCCGCCCATTCCGGCCGCTAGAAAGACCATATGACAGCCTTCTATTTGAGCGCGAATTTCGTCGATTGCTTCTTCAGCAGCACCGCGACCGATTTCTGGCCTGGCGCCCGCACCCAGACCTTCAGTTAGCTCAGCCCCCAGCTGGATCTGTTGCTCGGCACTCGACATCGCAAGCGCTTGCGCNTCTGTGTTCGCCGCAACAAACTCAACACCTTCCAACCCGGTCGCAATCATATTGTTAATTGCGTTGCAACCAGCGCCGCCGATACCAATNACCGAGATCCTGGGCNGCAAATCGGAGACATCTGGTAGTTCGAGCTTGATATTCATGCGTTCCTCGCAGTCGCATTGGACTGACGTTTCAGATTTAAGGTTGTCTACTGAAACTTGAAAACGCAGATCTTCTAAGGCGCNACACGCCTGAGAAAATCAAAAACTCTCGCGCAACCATTGCTCCATACGCTTCAAATATGACTCGTACGCGATCTTATCACTGATACGCGACTCAATTGCCGTCGGTGCGAACACCTCTGCAAGCCCCAACCCCAAGACAGTCGAAGCTGATGGGTTCGTATAAGAGCTGTNTAATCCATTGATCAACTGACGTTGACCGATACGCACAGGTTTACTGAACAATTCTCCGGCGACAGACGACAATCCAACAAGTTGGCTTCCACCTCCGGTGAGAACGATACTTTGCGCAAACTCTCGTGTTACTTTGGATTGGTCCAGTCGNTCGCCAATCAATTGCAACTGACGCATCGCACGAGGAGTGAGTATCTTGGCAATGTCAGCCCTGCTTGTTGTANACACTTCTGCAGAAATNANGCCGGTTGGCTGACTGGCAGCAGCGCCCGCNTGTGGATACTCAATCCTCACACCATAATCAGAANGNGCTGATATCATTGTGCCATAAAGCGTCTTGATTCGCTCTGCATCTGCAAGCTGCGCGNTTAGCATTGCAGATACGTCATGAGTCAGATTTGCACCACCAATAGCCAATGTATCTACATGCAGCAGCCTACCCTCGTGCATTGTTGCGATATTCGTGACACCCGCACCAATGTCGATGCATGTCACCCCTTGCAGGCGTTCATCCTGGGTTGTAGCCGCATAAGCGGAGGCTAAGCCGGTTGGCAAAATACTCCGAATGGAAAGGCCGCAACGGGCTGCCAGCTGTTCAAATGCCAGCAACGTGGCTTCGTCAGTCGTAACAGCATGGAATTGACAGCTCAACTGCTGTCCACGGCGTCCAAGCGGCTGTAGCACAGTTNTCGCTTGATCAAGATTGAAATGGACAGGATTGAGATAGAGGAGGGTTTTGCCTTGCTGCTCAACGTACTGTCTTGCTGATTGTGCNAGTCTCCTCAGATCATGGCGCTGAACATGATGCTCGGCGAGATCAACGGCTGCTGAGAAATGCAACGATCTTAGACGCCCATTTGACACGCCTACGACAATATCGTTGAGCGTCAGATCAGCCTCGTCTTCTGCCATGCCAATAGCTCTGCGCGTCGCTGCTTCAGCACGCTCAATATCGACCAGCATGCCGGCACGGATGCCATCGGATTGGACATGGCTATGGCCAAGAGTACGCCANCCATCCATTGTTTCAGATGCTGAATGTCTGGGCCTTTGAAGGATCACACAGGAAACCTTTGACGTTCCCAGGTCAACTAGNCCAACAACNTCTTCCATCGTGTTTGTTTTTTTGAACATGGCNGCCGTACCTACTAACTTCGGCTGCTCGTGTTGCGTGACGACGGACTGTGACTCAAAACAGNTCTTGGTAAACTGTACCGATCTTCAGCCAATGAACGCTCCCGCAAAATGATCTGNCCAGTTAGTCGCAAATCGACCTCAGCGAACTGCCGATCAAAAAAGCGCTTACCGCGCTCTCCGAGCATGANTGCAGTAAGGGNGCGCCTAAAGTCGTGGGCCGGCAACTGAACTCGTCTTGACTCGCTCAGGATCAAATCCCAGCGTCGNCCCCCGATCCGCNTTGCAACTGACACCGCAAGCAACAGATCAGGCCACTTGGCCACTGCATCCAGAACTTCATGCGCAACAGCTTCCGCACCATCTCCTGCAACTATAGGCAGTGAACGGACCCGACCTAATTCCACGGTTTCGAGATGGCGCCCGGTTCGATCAATGATGGTGTCCGTGTCGTGATGGCGCCAAAGTGCGAACGGCGTCCGCTCTGTCACTTGCACTTCGATCCGCCATGGAAAGCTTTTGCGAATTTCAGCCTGATTGATCCAAGGCAGCTTCTCAATCCGCTTCCTCGTCTCTTCGGCATCGAAGACAAGAAATGACTCAATACCGCGCAACTTCATTGCAGCGTACACATCGGTCACGCTTGTTCTACGATGGCCTCTGACAACGATTTCCTGAAGGCCCAGCCCAGCCTTTTCCGCTAGTCGATCGAGTTGTAGCATTAGAGGATCAGCGACCCGTGTGGTCTGCCCACCATCTGTCCAAGACAGGAACAGAACAGCAGAGAATAGCGCGGCCAATATCGGAAGAGCACGCACGAGACTTGTGTTTCTAGAGCGGATCTGACGCCGCCGCTTGCTTCGTTGTGTGGGATGCGAATTCTGCGGAGTTCTTGCTTGTGAAACCGAGTCTGGACGCCGCTTGCGCTCTCTCTTCCTCACAACATTCTCCACGCAGAACAAACTAGCATCATGCTCGCGTCCCGAGCGCTTATAGCCGCTGGCGGGACGCATGCACGACTATTATCAGTGTTGCCATCAATTGGTTAACGTTGCGTTAAGCGCTGCTCCAAATTTCACAATCAGATCTGACCACCAAGCCAACGATTCGGGTCGTCAAACAGCTGCTGTATCAAAGCCTTTGAACTGGTGTGGGATGCGGTGAACGTCTTCCAAAACTTCTTTGAATGGTGCCAAATCGGTATCTGGCGACGTATAAATCTCGACGGTATTCGCCACTCCTCCAAATCGCTTTTCGATTTCACCTGCAATCTTATTGTAGGTGCCACAGGCCGCGAAAACCTGGAGCGCATCATCATCAATCTCCGCAGCCATTTCCTTCCAGCGGCGATCCACGGACATCTGATGGAGCTTTATGCCAGTTTCTTCCAGGCCATGCATCGCCAAGATGGGATGATAGCTGCGCGTCGAACCGTAGAAGGCAACGCGCATTCGAGCCCATTCCATTGCCTTAGCGACACTCTCTTCATCCGGACCCGTACAAACAAAGCCACCGCCATGGACATCAAAGTTCTCGCGCTTGCGTCCGCTCTTATCCAGACCAGCCTGCATGCGCGGCATACAAAACTCTTCAAGGTATTTTCGCGAACAAATTGGGTGAAGTCGGACACCATCACATAACCTTCCGGCTATCGACAACATGGCTGGTCCGACAGCAGCCACAGTGATGGGAATCATTGGCAAACCGGTTGGCTCGGGCGAGAAGTCTGGTGTCATCAGCGTGAGCTTGTAGTGCTGTCCCTCATAGTTCAACTTGCCCCGTGTTTCCCAGCACTTCCAGATTGCGCGAAGTGCCTCGATGTACTCGCCGAGCCTTGGCGCTGGAGGGCTCCAGGGAATTCCAAAGCGACGTTCGTTGTGCCCCTTAACCTGACTGCCAAGACCAAGAACGAACCGACCGTTTGAGTTTGCGTGTATGTCCCAGGCCTGAAGTGCCAGAACCGTTGGGCTGCGCGGAAAAGCAACCGCTATCGACGTCGTCAGCTCGATGCTTGTGGTTTCCAGCGCAGCGAATCCCAATGGCATGAAGGCGTCATGACCAAGTTCCAAGGTCATCAGGGAGTCGAACCCAATGTTTTCAGCTGCTCTGGCAAACGGACCTACTGTTCGCCAATCGGCTTGGGGTGAATTGGTGAAAACGCGCATCTGATAGCCTCCCAATCTCTTATCGGGAAAGTCTAGAACAGTGGATACACTGATTGAAAGCGGCTTAGAGCAAGATCGTTCCGGATGGAATCACTGTTCGACTTGCTCACTTTGTCGGCCGGAACGTGAATCTTGCTCTACTCAATAAGTTTAGAGACCGATTCACGTTTCAGGTGGATGCGCCAAGCGCTTCCACCTGAAACGATCAGGCTCTGGTCTGACAAAAGCTGGAAAATCAAGGCTCCGCTAAGTCAGCCCCCGTTGCGCGGCCTTCGAGCGGAAGACCGAGGCGCTTGATCTCCCACTGCAGCTCAATGCCACTTTGTGCCTTAACGCGAGCCCGAACGGTCTCGCCCAGCTTTTCGAGATCCTCACCACAGGCGTTATCGTAGTTGATCAAGAAGTTGCAGTGCTTTTCCGATACCATAGCCCCACCAATCTGCAATCCTCGGCAACCGGCAGCATCTATCAGATTCCATGCACTATTGTCGGGCGGGTTTTTAAAGGTCGAACCGCCAGTCTTCTCGCGGGTTGGCTGATGCTCCTCTCGGTAAGCTGCAACTTCATCCATTTCCTTCTGGATCGCTGCCGGATCACCTGGGCGGCCTTGATACACTGCCTCTGTGAAAATCCAGTCCTCGGATACGCTGCAATGACGATAGGAATAACCCATGTCAGCATTTGAAAGAGTGTGAAGCTGACCACTGCGATCCACAGCTCTGGCCTGGAGCAGTACATCCTTTGTCTCAGTACCGTGTGCCCCAGCATTCATACGTAAAGCACCGCCAATAGCACCTGGAATGCCGCGGTAGAACGCAAGACCATCGATTCCCGCTTCGGTTGCAGTACGGGCAACTTTCACGTCCGGCACAGCTGGGCCTGCGCGTACACGATAGTCATCCTCGGCATGTGCCTCTGCGAAACCGCGCCCCATGCGGATAACAACACCTGGTAAGCCACCATCACGGACAAGAAGGTTGGAGCCCAATCCAATAACCTGGACAGGAATATCTGTCGGCAAACTGCTGAGAAAATAGCAAAGATCTGCCTCATCGGCGGGACGGTACAGAACCTGCGCTGGACCACCCACTCGGAACCATGTGACGTCTGCCAGCGATGCATTGGCCGAAAGCCTGCCGCGCAACTCCGGCATCAACACCTGCAAATCTGGGACGATATCTGGGTACGTCATGAGACTTCCGTGGCACTTCCCGTACTAGCTGTCGATCAAGGCCGGCAAGGCATAGGCCCACTCTGTCGACACACCTGCCCCGAGACAGACGACCATATCTCCTTTACTCGCGCTTCCTCTTATCTGACTTGCCAATTCGCTGATGTCTGCGACCGTTGCGACGGATCCTGCTCCTGTCGCTCGAATGCCCGTCGCGAGCGACTCACTACTGATGCCTTCAATCGGTGCTTCGCCAGCAGAGTAAAGCGGAGTGACAAAGACACTGTCGGCATCAGAAAAGCAGTTGCAGAAGTCCTGAAACAAGTCCCTCACGCGTGAGTATCGATGCGGTTCGACAACGGCAATGAGCTGTCCTTTCGTGCCTGCTCGAGCTGCTGCGAGGACGGCATTGATTTCGATTGGATGATGTCCATAGTCGTCGTAAATAGCGATGCCTTTTGGCGTCCCAGTGAGCTGAAATCGTCTTTTGACACCGGAAAAGTCTGCGAGCCTGTCACGTATTGTAGCGTCATCCAGCCCGGCTTGTGCGGCCACTGCGATCGCTGCTAAGGCGTTGAGTGCATTGTGTGCGCCCGGCATAGGCATTGTCCAATTCTCGATCGTACGTGCGCCCCCCGCTACGCGTTCACTCAGTTTCGCTGAAAAAACTGTTTCGTGCCCGTTTACCTGGACATCAGTCAGAACCATGTCGGCGTCCGGTGTCCTACCATAGGAAACAAACGGTCGGCCATCGCGACGCATGCCGAGCCGCTCGACCATATCCCTGACAACTTGCTGATCCGTGCAAGCAAGCAGCAATCCGTAAAATGGAATCTGACGGATGAAGGCTTCGTACTCTGCATGCATGTTCTCAACAGACCCAAAGTAGTCGAGGTGTTCTGGGTCGATATTTGTGACAACACCGATCTGCGTTGGAATCTTGACAAAAGTACCATCAGACTCGTCCGCCTCAACGATCATCCAGTCGCCTTTGCCCAAGCGCGCGTTCGAACCCCAACTGTTAATTATCCCACCAGTAATGACCGTTGGGTCAAGATCGGCGCGTTCGAATATATGAGCGATCAGCGAAGTCGTGGTCGTCTTTCCGTGTGTGCCCGTAACCGAAACAGACGCATAACTGCGCATCAGCTCCGCCAGCATCTCCGCACGGCGAATGATGGTCAAACCTTGAGCGCGCGCAGCCTGCAGCTCCGGATTTGCATCTTTCACAGCCGTAGAGATCACGACATAGCGAGCACCGGATAGGTTGTTCTCGCTATGACCAACAAATACCTGGATGCCACGCCCCCGTAATCGCTGAACGTTGGGGCTTTCTTTTTGGTCGCTGCCTTGAACTGTGTAACCCGTGGCATGGAGCAGCTCGGCAATGGCACTCATACCGATGCCACCAATGCCGATGATGTGGACAGTGCTTAAAGAGCGAAGCAGTTGCATCTATTCAATTCCCTGGATCAGTCCGCGCTACATCGCGGGTAGAAATCACGCCACAAAAAGCGACTGTTACAGCTGTCGGCCAAATGGGATGTGGGTCTGAGCCATCAGGCGGCAGCTTTGCTCTGCGCTGCCAACTCTTCTACCAGATCGGCCAGACGATTAACTGCAGCAGGGCGCCCCAGTGAGCGCGCAGCCGCGGCAGCTGCCGTAAGCTCTTCGGGCGCTGAGAAAACGCCGTACAGGCCATCTGTCAGACGTTCGATGTTGAGGTCCTTTTGCTCGATACACCAAGCCGCCCCTGCATTGGCCAGCGTTGTCGCGTTTTCCAACTGATCATTGTCGCGTGAATGCGGGAGTGGCACGAGCACGGAGGGACAGCCAATTGCGGTCAACTCAGCGATCGTTGTTGCTCCACCACGCCCAATCACCAAGTGCGCAACACCAATCCATTCAGGCAGGTTTTCAAAAAACGTCTCGCAAGTCGCGTTGATGCCAGCTTCGGCGTAAGCAGCCCGTACGCGATCAAGATCTTCTTCGCGACACTGCTGCATGACCGCTATCCGAGAGCGCACGTCGTCAGGCAGATTGGCTACGGCACCAGGAACAATATCAGAAAAATACCGGGCACCCTGACTCCCGCCGAATACAAGCAGGTTGATTGGTCCGCCTGGCTCTGGTGCCTGATACTCGCGGACAGCTGCTTCGATCACCATTGACCGAACCGGATTACCAGTCATGCGAACCTTACTCGCGGCATCATCAGGAACGTATTTCACGCTCTCAAATGATGTGGCAATCGCTGATACACGGCCAGCAAGCATTCTATTCGCACGACCCAGAACAGCATTTTGTTCATGAAGCGCTGTGGGGATTGATCGCAAAGCTGCAGCGACAATCGGCGGGAAGCTGGGATATCCTCCAAATCCGATAACTGCTGCTGGGTTCACGTTCCCAAGGATCTTGTGGGCCTTGCGCACGCCTCCCGCGAGGGTCAAGGCCGTTTTTGTCAACGCTACCGGTGAGCGGCTCGTCGTCGTTGCGGATGGTATTTGGTGAATAGCGCTCGCTGGAAAATCAGTCTCGTAGCGATCTCCTCGGTTATCGGTCGCCAGTTCCACATTGTAACCACGTTGGCCAAGTTCCTCGGCCAGTGCAAATGCCGGGAAAAGATGGCCGCCTGAGCCTCCTGCAGCGAGCATGATTGTCTTAGTCATCGTCTCTCACTTATCGACTTGCTTCATTTGCGGCGGTTGGCTCAAAGTTCATGGCCGCCTCGTTTGGATGATCCGCATACGTGCCTAGAGATGCGCGCTGTCTGGTTAGCGCAAGCATCATCCCTAAGGTTATAGAAATTCCCACCATTGATGAGCCGCCAGCAGAAATCAAAGGTAGCGTCATACCTTTCGCGGGCAACAAGCCAACGTTAACTCCCATGTTAATAAGTGCCTGTCCTCCGAATAGCACCGCTAAACCCATAATCGCAAAACGTATGGCAATGTCCGGTTCGCCAATCGCGCGCACGAAGGCTCGCAATACGATAAACGCATACAAGCCTAACAACATCAGACAAACCACAACGCCATATTCCTCAGCAATGACTGCGAATATGAAGTCTGTGTGCGCATCAGGCAGGCTGGTCTTAATGGTACCTTCACCAGGCCCTGCCCCGAACAGACCACCCTGGGTAAATGATCGATAAGCTTGGCCAATCTGTGAACTAGCGTCGATATCAGATGACAGAAATTGAACCAATCGGTTTTGCACATGCGGCATCGCAAAGAAAGCGACGACCAACGCTATTCCGCCGGCTGCGGCTAGCCCGGCCAGCCACAAGATTGAAATTCCAGATAGGAACAACATTACGCCCCAAGCCGCGGTGACGAGAATGAACTGCCCCACATCCGGCTGCATCAGCAGGAGGATTGCAAAGACTGCATACAGCCCGAGCGAGATTGGAAAGGCCGGCATATCATAGCGGCGGCGGGTTTCAGCAAATGCCCATCCAGCCAAGATCACAAATGCTGGTTTGGCAACCTCCGAAGGTTGTATTGAGATGCCAGCTACTCGCAGCCATCGGCGGGCACCATTTGCTTCAACTCCAACAAAACTGACGATGATCAATCCTGCGAGAGACAAGGCAAAAACCACCAATGCCAGTCGTCTCGTTTCACTTGCTGTCTGCAGGGATAGCCCGATGATTACCAGCAGACCGATAACCGCAAAGACAGCATGGCGTTTTGCAAAATAGTAGGTTGGCAATCCCTTCGCGTCGGCAACTGATGGACTGGCCGCGAGCGACACGACCATGCCAACAGCTAACAGGCACAGAACAGCAAGCAGTTGAAGATGATCGACTGAGAACCACCAACGCGCGAAAAGACTCTGATCGGCGCGAGACAGTCTCATGCTTCCGCCTCCGACCGAGCTTGCAGCCCCGGAATTGACAGCACCTGATTTCTGAACGCGTCACCGCGGGCTTCAAAACTTGGAAACTGATCAAATGATGCGCACGCCGGTGATAACAAGACGACTGGCTGTGAAGCTGCGGCATTTCCAACCTCGGCAGCTGCGGTCTTAATCGCAACTTCCAAAGTGCCGCAATGCTCATGTTCGACAACGCCTTCAAGCGTTTGAGCAAACACCTCTGCCGCTTCGCCGATCAGGTATGCCTTGGCTATCCGCGGAAAATACTCTCGCAGTCCGGCTATGCCACCTTCCTTCGCCAAGCCGCCCAGTATCCAATAGATCCCGTCTTCAAAGCTTGCCAATGCATTGGATGTTGAGTCTGCGTTGGTCGCCTTACTATCATTGATAAATATTGCGCCGCCTAAGCGACCAACTTCCTCCATTCGGTGGGGAAGACCTGGGAACCTTCTCAGTCCGAAGGCAATCTCTTCGTCGCTTAAACCAAGATGGGTCGCTACGGCCGCTGCTGCAGCAGCATTCTGAGCATTGTGGGAACCGCGCAATGAGACGATACCATTAATATCCGCGCAATTCGCACCGCCATGTTTGAGCAATCCGTTCGCGCAACAGAAATCGGCTACAGTATCTGTGTGTGAAACGGTTATTGGCGAAGAACCGGTGGCTCTGGCGTCCTGGACCAAGCCGCGGGTTGGGTCATCATCAACTCCAATCACCGACAAGCCGGCATATTTCAAAAGTCGCGCCTTGACGGAAGCGTAGTGTTCGAACGTGCCATGGCGGTCGATATGGTCCGGCGATAGATTCAGCAGAACACCTACTGTGGGTTGCAGTGTTGGCGTCAAATCAATCTGATACGACGACATCTCAATGACGTGTATTGTATCGACGGCAGCGCTCTCCAGATCGAGGATCGGTACGCCGATGTTACCTCCCATCTGGGCGTTTTTTCCCGCCGAGGTAATCATATGTGCAATTAGTGCCGTTGTGGTGGACTTACCGTTTGTGCCGGTGATCGCTACAAAAGGTGCGTCAGGGCAATGGGCTTGGCGCTCCCTGCAAAAGATCTCTACATCACCGATCACTTCGATGCCGGCGGCGGCCGCCTGTTTGACTGTCCAGTGAGGCTCAGGGTGTGTCAGCGGCACCCCTGGCGCTAAGGAGAGTGCCGCAAATGTTGACCAATCCGCATCATGTAGATCAACTAGTTCTAATCCCTCTGCCTTGGCACGCTCTCGGGTCTTCGCGTTGTCATCCCATGCGTGGACACTCGCTCCACCAGCCAAAAGTGACCGATAGGTGGAAATACCCGTTCTACCGAGCCCGAATACAGCTACGTCCTGTCCAGCAAATGTCGTCGAGAGAATCATTTGCGCATTTTACCCGAATTTTGCGCATCGATCTGTAACGGCGTTACCGCAGTTTCAGTGTTGCCAAGCCAATCAGCGCCAATACGACGGAAATAATCCAAAACCGCACCACGACCGTCGCTTCTTGCCAGCCTTTTTGCTCGAAGTGGTGGTGGAGAGGCGCCATTCGGAACACCCTTTTGCCAGTGAGCTTGAAGCTCGTGACCTGAATGATCACAGATAGTGCCTCCAGGACAAATAGGCCGCCGACAATTGCCAAGACGATCTCGTGTTTGGTGGCAACCGCTATTGCTCCTAGCGCCCCACCCAAAGCTAATGACCCGGTATCCCCCATGAAAATCATGGCTGGCGGCGCGTTAAACCAAAGGAATCCGAGCCCGGCGCCAATCAATGCTCCACAAATGATAGCCAGTTCCCCGGTACCTGGGACGTGGTGGATTTGCAGATAGCCAGCAAACTTCGCATTGCCAGACAGATACGCGATCAGACCGAAGGTGGCCGCTGCGATCATGACTGGAACAATGGCTAGTCCATCGAGACCGTCAGTCAAATTCACGGCGTTACCCGAGCCAGTGATAACAAGCGCCCCGAAAACGATGAACAGCGGCCCCAGCTGGATCAGGAGATCCTTGAAGAATGGGACTGTTACCGCACCTGCGAAGTTGGCGTCTGACATTCTCATAATGGCTGCTGCAGCCAAACCCGCAACAATCAGCTCAAGAAGCAATCGAATTCGGCCGGAGAATCCAGAACTGGTGCGCTTCGTCACTTTGAGAAAATCATCGTAGAAGCCGATCGCCCCGAAAACCAACGTAACTCCAAGCACGATCCAGACGTAAGTATTTGAAAGATTTGCCCAAAGCAGAATTGAAAACGTGAAACCGGCGAGGATCATCAAGCCGCCCATTGTCGGTGTACCGCGCTTCGCCAGATGGCTTTGCGGGCCATCTTCGCGGATCGGCTGGCCTTTGCCCTGCTTTATCCGGAGCATGTCGATCATTGCAGGACCGAATAGAAAGACAAAAAGCAACGCAGTCATTATTGCGCCGCCTGTTCGGAAGGTAATGTATGTAAAAACGTTAAGCGGGCCGAGAAGTTCGCTGAACTCGCGAAGCTCGTATAGCATTCAATCTTCCCCTCGTTCAGCGCCCGGCGCGGATGAATCTTTGAACCGCTGCACGCGCGTCCCGGCGCGATTTACCGCAGATCATGACCAGCAAAGACCAGATTGGGACGCCCGCCGTCAATACTGCGGTCCCAGCATGCGACGTTGTCAGCGGTACTTACTATCTCTGCTCCGTCTGCGATGGCTATGTCATGGTCGAGCAATATGTCCGCCACAGGGCAGCAATAGGTGTTATTTGGATCTAAAAAATTCAGTATTCGCGTAATATTGCTGCGACGGCCTCATAGTCCGAGAATGAGAGGACCTCATCGCCAACGATTTGTCCTGTTTCATGCCCTTTGCCAGCAATAAGTATCACATCGCCAGGTTGAGCCTGAGATATTGCGGTTGCAATCGCCATATAACGATCACCAATCTCAGTGGCATGCTTCGCAGTTACAAGGATTTCGGATCGTATGGCCTCGGGGGCCTCAGTCCTCGGATTGTCGTCCGTGATGATCGTTAAGTCGGCCTTTTCCTGCGATATCTGCCCCATAATCGGCCTTTTTCCCGGATCTCGGTCCCCACCGCATCCAAACACCGAAACCAGGCGATTGCTAACAAAGGGTCGCAACGCCGTCAGAGCCGCATCAAGCGCATCTGGTTTGTGAGCGTAGTCAATCACGATCGTGGCCCCGTGAACTTCCCCCACGACCTCCAGACGCCCTGTTACGCCACGCAATTGCTCTAATTGTTCAAAGACAGCATCAGGCTCATTGCCCAAAGACAGTGCTAATCCAGCTGCCACGAGCGCATTCGATGCTTGGTATGTCCCCATTAGATTTAGCTTGCATTGATGCGCCCTGCCGTTGAAGGCAAACTCAATATTTTGCGCAAAGCCATCAGGAACCGCACTGAGAAGTTGCAGCCGCGCTAATGCCTGCTGTCCGACAGTCAGGATCTCTAGTTTCTGAGCTTGGCAGGCGGCCATGACAGCATCTGAATGCTTATCATCGATGTTGACGACAGCTGCTGCTCCTTCAGGCAAAAGCGTATCGAAGAGACGCAACTTCGCGGCGAGATAATGCTCAACCGTCGGATGATAATCGAGATGATCACGCCCTAAGTTGGTGAATGCCCCAGCGCACAACCGAACTCCATCCAATCTGCGTTGGTCCAGGCCGTGCGATGACGCTTCGAACGCTAGATGGGTGACACCGTCGTCAGCCAGCCCAGCAATGACACCGTGCAGCGTTACCGGATCCGGTGTCGTGAGTGATCCATAGACGCCACCGTCTGGCTTTACGATTCCGATGGTCCCCATTGATGCTGCCTGACAACCGAGACTAGCAAAGATTTGCCTCGTAAACTCAGCGACGGATGTCTTGCCGCTTGTGCCCGTTACTGCGACAGCAATGTCGGGCTGCCTCCCGTAGAAGTTTGCGGCTGCCAGAGCTAACGCACGTCTGGGATCGTCAGCTCGCACGATTGGCACAGCGCAGTCGTCCAGCGCTGCATCGCCTGCTGCCAATACTGCAATAGCGCCAGAATTGACGGCCGCCTGTACGAATCTGGTGCCATCGAACTGATATCCTGCGAGCGCTGCAAACAGCATTCCGGGCTCAACGTGTCGGCTGTCTGATGTCATACCAACCACATCGAGGTCACCCGCGCCAACAGGAATTTTAGCCTCTGCAGGCATCATGTCAGCGAGTTTCATTTTGGGCCTCTCGGCTAGGTACGAGTGTCAAAACCGAATTATGCGGTTGATCTAGCGAGCCAATGGTGTCGCCGTCAAATGGAAGCGCTCTTTTTATCCCTTCGGCCGTGGCTGCACGCCGAGTAATGGTGCGACCCGTTTAATGATCTCACCAGTAAGTGGGGCGGCGTTCTTGGCAGCGCTCCTATGTTTCTTATTCTGCCCTGGCATCGGATCATAAAGCGTAGAAAATACAATGTAGCGCGGGGCATGCATCGGAAACGCTGCCAGGAACGATGTAATAACAGACTTCCCGTCATATTTGCCTTGGCGTGCGAGATCAGCGGTGCCGGTTTTGCCCCCAACATCATATCCCTTCACAGCTGCAAGTTTGCCCGTGCCTACACGCACATTCTCGCGCAACATTCGCCGTATCAGATCACTTGTTGACTGCTTTAACACGCGTTTTGTCCGGTTGACCGCTTTCTCACGCGCCACCGCCAAAAAGGTTGGTCGCACTCGATACCCACCATTGACGAGACTGGCGCTGGCAACAGCAAACTGCAACGGCGAAACCGAGATCCCGTGGCCGTAACCTATGGTCGCCGTGGCGGCTCTTCCCCAGAAATCAGGCAACTTCGGGGGTGCGGTCTTAACATCTGGCGGGTCTACGGCATCGGTCAGGCCAAGCTTGCTCAAGAATGCTTTCTGACGCTTCGCACCTGTGACGCCCGCTAGAATACCAGAAGCCACGTTGGATGAGTAAACCAGCACATGGGTTAGGCTTAAGCGCTTTACACGCCGCTCAGGATCTCGAATTGTGAATCTACCAAACTTAAGTGGCCCACTCACATCGATTTTTGAGCCCGCTGTCGCGACACCTGTTTCCAGTGCCATAGCAATCGTCAATGGCTTGAAAACCGAACCGAGCTCGTAAACATTATCCGCAAATCGATTGCGGCGTTTCCTGTCTAGCAGTTCACTGGTTTCTGATGGATCAACCCCTGGAACAGATGCAGCCGTCACGATCTCCCCGGTGTCAGCGTCCAGGATAATCGCTGAAGCGGCTTCTGCTTTGTAGAGCTTGAGGGCTGTCGTGAGTTCTTGCTCGACCGCGAACTGTGCACTCATATCAATTGATAGACGCAAAGGGGTCGCAGCGTTCACGCGTGCACCATGCACTCTGCTGATGCCAGGATCGTCGTTGAGAAAGCGCTCGATGCCAAGTGTTCCGTGATTACTTCCATTAACTGCGCCGAGGACATGGCCCGCGACGCGACCGGCGGGATAGCCGCGCCGGGATTCGTATTGGAAGTGGATACCAGGCAAGCCCATTGCATGGATTCTCTCTGCGATCGCAGGTGACACTGAGCGCCTTAACAGAGCATACTTGCTTCGACTATTGGCCAAGGCCTTGCGGGTTTGCTCATTATCCAGCCCGGGGAAGATGGGCGACAATCTCTCGATGACTTCGTCCACGCGATGAATGGCAGAGGGGTCAGCAATCAATGTTGGCAACCCGACATCCGTTGCGAGTAAACGGCCGCGACGATCGACAATGTCAGGACGAGAAAAATGATTTGCAGTGGCATCTAGGCGCGCGATGCTCGGCTGCCGCCGGTCCTTCATTGCCAAGCGTAACATTTGAACCGAAACTGCCGCAAACCCCGCGAAGATGACGAGGCCCAACACGAACATTCGCTTGGCATCGGATTTGATATCCGAGCTTGGTCGTGGGGAGAGAATGGAGAAGGGCTGCGGCATCCGTTCCCCCTAACGCTTTTCGGCGTCGCGCTCTGCGAATGGCAGTCTGATTTGTTCGCCTTCAATCGGGCGCATTCCCAGTTGCCGGGCATACTCGGTCATTCGTTCTGGTCGGGAAAGATAGGCACGCTCAGCCTTTAAGACCGAGATATCGCGAATAAGCTTCGCTTTTTCCTTTTTCTGGGACTTCTCAAGCTTTGCAAGGCGCCTAGTTTCGGTCGCTGTCACATAGAGCAGAACCGCACTCGCCATTGCCAAGAGAATTGTGCCCAATGTCAAAAAGCGTAACACTTGCCATCTAGCTCCTGTCAGGTATTGATTTTTCTGGAGCGGTCGATGCGAGGTATGCCTCTCAGCCTAATCAAATTGCACAGAAGGAAGCCCGAACATCTCTTCATCCAACGACATGGCGGGTGCCTCAGTGCGGATACCGTATCGCAGCTTGGCTGAGCGCGACCGCGGGTTGACCGCTAATTCATGGTTACTAGGAACTAAAGGACGCTGGTTAACGATTTGGAAACTTGATGTCTCAAATTGAATCAATTCCGGCATATGCCGCGATCCACCGGAGGTTTTGCCCGCGCGTGTTGCAAAAAAACGCTTTACGATCCGATCTTCGAGCGAGTGGAATGTGACGACAACCAATCGTCCACCTGGCCTGAGAACCTTTTCCGCAGCCAAGAGAGCCCTAACCAACTCGCCTAGTTCGTCGTTCACGGCGATGCGTAATGCTTGAAAGGTTCGTGTCGCAGGATGAACTTTGTCTTTGGAGCGGCGGCCATAGACGTGGGTGCAAATTTCTGCAAGCTCTGCCGTTCGACGAATTGGATTTTGCGCACGCCGACGCACAATCGCAGACGCAATAGCTCGCGAACGGCGCTCCTCACCATAATAGTAGATGACATCTGCCAGTTGTGATTCTTCCAACTCATTCACAAGGTCAGCGGCGGACGGCGACTTCTCTGCTTCCTCTCCGTCTGCAGCAGACATGCGCATATCAAGAGGTCCGTCCTGGGAAAAAGAGAACCCCCTGTCCGCCTCATCCAGTTGCATCGACGACACCCCGATATCGAGGACGATACCGTCGATCAATGGTTCGCCAGCTACGGCATCACTCAAATCGCCAAACCGGGTGTTCTTGAGCATCAGTCTCGGTGCATAGGATTTGACGAGCTCTGCGCCTCCCGCAATTGCCCTCGGATCGCGGTCTAATGCCAGAACACTGCAGTCCGCTCGATCCAGGATGGCGCGGGTATAGCCACCAGCACCAAACGTGCCGTCAAGGTATGTCATTGCGTCTTGTGGATTGAGCTTGTCCAACATCTCGGCGAGCAACACGGGAATATGACGGCGTTCAGGCCCGCAGCCGCTTCCTGTCCCCATCAGGTTGCCACCATTCTCCGTCATTACTCCCGTGCGCCCCCTTCGCCACTCTCATCGGGAGAGCGACGCCCCGCCTCGGGACGCGCAACCGCTAGATCACGTGTCTGCTGCTGCGCGAATAATCGTCTGTGATCCTGCACTTTTGCGCGCGCTTCTGCACGCCGCTCTTCGAAGCGTTGTGGATCCCAGATCTGAAACTTTTCACCCATACCGACAAATGTTGCTTTGGAGCTGAGCCCTGCATGCTCGCGCAGATCGGGCGGTAAGACGATCCGTCCGTCCCCATCGACTGCAAGAACCTTGACATCACCGTAGAGCGCCAACGATAGCTCGTCACGCTCATCCGAGTAGTCCGCGAGGCCACCGAGGAGGCGATCAATCTTCTGTGCAAGTCTCTCGCCGCCCGCATCGAGCGCAGAAGCGTCGAGCGAAGGATAACAATAGATTCCGAGGGTGGCACTTTCTTTATAGCCATCGCGTTCGAGGATCGCGCGGAACGGTGCAGGTACGGACACCCGCCCCTTTGTATCGATCTTGTTTTCGAAGGTTGAAACAAAGCGATCCATCTCCGGTTTTCACAGCCTCACAGGGTACTGAACCGAAACACCGCAACATAGTTGGCCCACCGGTCTTACCGGCCACGACCTTCCATTCGAAACAATCAACTCAATTCCTTCGATCCGATAAGCGCAGCACGGGCCCCGCATCCCGCACTGCGCCATTCACAAAACTCGAACGCCGCTCTCCTGAAACCAGTTCCCAACCAACCGACTGGGCCGTGGCGGTCGCAGACAATGGTCCCTCTCAATCCATCACCGCGCCACGACCACGGACCCGTACCCGGTGCGATCGGGTGTAAATAGTATTTCATGGGTTTATATGGTTGTCAATGGGTTTTTATGGGTGTCAATGGTTTTTTAAGGTATTTGAGCGTGCAGAGCTAGGCCCACTGATCGTGTGGCTTGATAGGCACATCTGTTGGAGTGGAGGCTCTGTGCGTTACCGCACTGGTAGAGGAAGCTAAATCAAAAGGCCGTCTACAGAATCGGCATCGGCATTGGAGCCCAAAATTGTCAGCAGAACGATCGCGCTACAGATAGCCGTCGCCTTTTTGGCGAGCCGAATACATCGCAAAGGTCAGTGGCAGCCCACGCGCATCGGTTGGGTCGACCTCAAACAAATTCAGGCGCAAGAACAGCTGTAGGCTTAGTCTTTTAAAGGTCGTGGTCGCCCTGTCTCATCCAGGGCAACAAACACGAACTGGCCTTCCGTCACTTTTACACGCACCCACATCCGCTCTCGAAGCGCCCATGCCTCAAGATGAACGGCTATCGAAGTCCGCCCCACTCTTTCTATATCGGCGTAGACACACAGTATATCTCCGATATTGACCGGGCGAATGAACGTCATGGCATCAATTGCGACCGTTGCCACACGGCCTTGGGCATGCTGGCCAGCCGCAATACCACCAGCAATGTCCATTTGGGAAAGCACCCAGCCACCGAAGATATCTCCGCTCGGATTCGCGTCTGCCGGCATCGCCAAGGTCCGTGTCGTCAGCTCACCGCGTGGCTGATCTTCGCTATCGCTCATGCAAGTTTTCCGTTCCATTACTTTCGAAGTTGCTGCGTGGTTAGTGTAGCAACGCTCGTATTCGCACGACCACCCCGTTAAAATTTGCCGACTTGCCCGGGCGATCGGCTGCAACAATTAAGGCGTTGGAAGCTTTAGTTTTGGAGCTGGCTCAATTCGTTGCGTAACTGACATCTGGTAGCCTTTACCCTTGGTGCTCGTGATAGCTTTTGTCATCCAACCAGAGTCAGACTTGATCCAATAGGTATCCCGATGCTCGGTCGCATATTTCAACATTTTGTAACTTGCTGAAAGCTCTCTGTGCGGGACGCCGTTTAACTCTTCTGTACCGCAGGCAACATCGGTTACCGTTGCTAACGTCGCTTTGAGATTGGCTGCAACATCCTCAGCGCGCTGTGCGCTATCGAGTGTGCGGATCTTTTGCCAGCTCTTGCCCTTATCTCGAGACGAAAACATCGTGTTATTGTGAACAAGGGACCAGGGTAGCCCAGAGGGCTTAATCGCTTCGCTCATCCAATGTCCCGGCGCGGCCTGATAGTTCCAATTCTCTGTTGTCGGACCACCTTTGATGGCCTGGGTCACGTGAATTTTCACGCCCATCAGTTTGGTACGGTCGACAAAATACTCCGCAAACTGTTCTCGACATTTGGACTGGCCATCGGCAATAGCGAAATGCGCACCGCTCATTACTAAAACAAGCACAAAGCTGACACGCCCCAATACTTACCACAGCGCCGCTTTTTTTATCACAAACATCAAAAGGATGGTCTCCCAGCTTCGAAGGATTGTTTTCACATACAATCTGTCAAGGCACCTTATTTTGCCCAGCCAGTTCTTCTCGGATCCTTAACCACTCTGTTTGGTAACCAAGTTGCAGCTTCGAAAGTTTGGCAGGATCAGTTGATCGGCTATCTGAACAAAACCGGTTTCCCGTTCAATTGACCACTAGCTGGATCGATCGCATTCATTATTGCTGTCGAATTAACAGAGCTATAACGTATGCTATTGATAGATCTACTCGTCTTTACTTGTGAATTCGGTTAGAATATCGGCTATGATGCCTTTGACTCTTCTCATTGATGAAAGCGGCAAAGTTTATGATGCGAACGGCTGGGCTATTCGGAGCAAGCTTGGCGTGGCTGCAAGTGGTTCGGCACTTGTTGATTATGCCGCTCGTAACTGCGGATATATTGAGCTGAAGTTTGGTGGATCAAAGTGTTCACTTAAGCTCGCGCCTGGCAGAGCAAACTACGTAAGTTTTTCCGCAGCTAGCTCTCTGGTTGATAAGCATAAGCCCGAGAGAATGTCGCTCGCTTGGTATGACGGGGAATGGCACTACGAAATCGTCACGAATCCTCAAGCAGCATTTGAGCGCATTGTCGGTGAAATGTGGGCCAATCGCGCCACTGCGGGTGGCAGGTTCCGTTCTCACCTCTGGAGCCCGCTAGACCTTCCTGGCTCAAACCCACTAAAGACTGTTTTTGGACTATGGCAGGCCAGCGGCGGTTGTATTGATCTCGCAACCGTCCCAGATCTGCTCAACAGCCAGCTACGTGGAAAGTACGCTTTTATCGTGCGCCCACCTGGAAGCGCGAAGCTGAGTTATACCAGCGTAGGCACAGGCATTGAGGCCTATCGTGATCAGAGCTGGCATACCAAACAACAGACTGTCGCTGATCAGCCTGATTACTACTATGGACGTTTTCTACTGGAGACTTACCGAGAGGCGATGCTGGCGCGCGAGCCGACCCTACTTGACGTCGACGGTCATATCGAAGATCCGCAGGCAGACAAGCCGTTCAATGCAAAATACACACGACTTGCTCTGCCATTGGTAACATCCGAAGGGTATGACGCCCTATTCTGCGCGTCTGTCCCGAACCGCAGCATCGACCTGTGGTAGCGTTTCCATAATGAATTGGAACATCTCGTCGGTCAGTTCCTCCATAGATATTCTGCCAAGAGAGACATTCAGATCCTTATCTGGAGACGTTGGGGAGTTCTTCATGGTGATGCCTGGCTGCACATTGCTGTAGCCATATTGGCGCCCGTGATCCCGCTTCGTAATCGCGGGTGTCAGAATTGAAAATGTCTCCCGAATGTTTCATCTCGTATAGGCGAAAGCACGCACCGTGTTGTTGATAATCTCCGATGCTCCCGACCGACGATAGTCCGGTCGCAGCCATGCGGCACCCGTTTGCCCCAGAAGTCCCGACAGCTTATCGGCGCCTAACGCCGTTACAAAGCATCGCTCACCCGGCGCCTTTTGTTGCTCTGGATTAGTGTAAAAGAATCGGAGGCTCTCGGCCTCAGCCTTAAAATTCGTTACAGTCCAATCGATTAACTTCACCGCCTGCGTTGCAACAACATCACCCGATGCGTTCTCTCCAATGATCACCGCGCAATTGCTGTCATTCAGATTTCCATACTGAGGGTGAAACGAAGTGGTTAGTGGAAACCAATGGTCTAAGTTCCTCTGATTGATATCCAAGAGCTCATCGCAGCTGGAGAATCGAATTGATATCCCTTTGTCCGCGACGCGCTGTACAGCAGCCAGAAAATATCTCGCCAAGAGCGCCTGGGGTCCATGGTTTACTTCGATCTGCGCAAGAAAGCGGTCAGTTCCTATCTGCATACTCATCTTAAGGCTCTATTCACTGTGAGGTAGAATGTTCAAGCCTTGATGATCTTCGAGTGGAATTCAAAGTAGCGCGGTTGAATTCGTTGAGTTGTTCACCAGTATGTTGGTAGAGCATTGCGTAGATCTACCAAGATAGTTGAGTTGCCCGGCGTAGTAGGGACCTTTTTGTATGAGCAATGATAATTGCGGACCAATCCCGCATGTACCACTTCGTAAGCCTTCGGCCGTTGATGTCACGATAGGTGCACGTGTACGCTTACGCCGTCGCATGGTTGGGCTGACCCAAAAAGCATTTGGCGATATGACATCGATATCGCCCCAGCAGGTGCACAAATACGAAAATGGCATGAGCACCATGAGTGGTGCGCGCATAGCCCACTTCGCTAAGGCGCTTAAAGTGCCCCCATCCTATTTCTTTGAGGATCTCGGGTTCGTCGATGAGCTACCAAGCGAACTACTGACATTTCTGGCCCGGCCTGAAACCGCTCAGATGATCGTAACATTCAGTCGAATCAAGGAGCCGGCGACGCGTAAACTGATTGTCGACATGGTTCAAAAGCTCGCTATGGCCGATGCTGTGCCGTCTTCGCCAAGTGCGGATGACTTCTCATCGTTGAGAGCCGCCGCATTGAATTCAGGTCCAGAAGACGTACAAACCAGCGAGACAGTCAGCTCTATGCCTAAACTGGCACCGATCTCAAGGTAGCAAGAGACGGAGAGCTTCCAGTCTGCATTATGTTCAGCGGTGGTAGAGCCCGAACCTGGGTTGCCCGCATCAGTGCCACCAAACTAGCCAGGCGTGTAGCAGGCTTACGGGAGACTTGAGGGTCAGCCCTTTGCCTGCTGCCCCCCGTACTTAATGGCGGCTCGGCACAGTAAATAAAGCAATAACGCATTCAGGATATGCCACAAGAAGTGGTACCCGATGGGATGACCGTTTGGCAGTGCTGTCGTCGCGCAAAGATCGCCGTCGATCGTGCGAAAAGTCAGTGATACCGCAAAAATAAGACCGGCAGCCACGAGACTTGTTCCGGCAACATGACCTCTTAAAGAGAGAACACTGCCCAACACAATCAACGCAATAAATGCCGGCGCATAGGCGACAGAGCCATTCAAACATGGCCCACCGTCGCAACGCACAACGCTGGATTGCCAAAGCGCGACGACAAATACGGCAAGACCCAGCAATGTTATCAACCAGCCAAAACCGAAAAACCGCTTCAGCACATATGCAAGGTAAGACACCATAAAGATGCCGATCGGGATGGTATCTGCCAGCGCTGCCCAAACAGTCGCGAATGTGTGGAAGAGGAAGCTTCCGATCCCGATTGCGTAGAGCACAAGGAGCAGCCACGCGTCGACCCAGCGCCGCTCCGCTGCGGGAATACAAAGCCACATCATCGTCGCCATGGCGGCGGCGATGATAAAAGCGGCATTGGTGATGGCATTCAAAGGTTCAGCCCAAAAGCCGGGGTCAAAACCGCGTTCGCAGTATTCAAATAGCTTTCGGCCCATCTTTGCCTCTCACCGACTGCCGCAGAAGAGCGCCTGATTATTCAAGTCGTTCGGAGCCTAGTCTTTCTTCGGCGGTGTGGCGACCCGAAGACCGAGCTCTCTCAGCTGCGAAGGTGCAACCTCGCTGGGTGCCCCCATCAAAAGATCATTGGCCTGCTGGTTCATTGGGAACAACGAGACCTCGCGCAGGTTCTTTGCGCCAACGAGCAGCATGGCAATCCTGTCAATTCCGGCTGCCATCCCGCCGTGCGGTGGCGCGCCATAATGAAATGCACGATACATCCCGCCGAACCGCTCTTGTAGAACCGATTCTTCGTAACCAGCATTGCCGAACGCCTTCACCATGACCTCTGGCAAGTGGTTTCGAATGGCGCCGGAAGCGATTTCAAACCCATTGCAAACGAAATCATACTGGTAGGCTTTCAGACCAATTAGGTCCTCATCGCTTTGAGCATTATTGAGAGCGTCTAGTCCGCCTTGCGGCATGGAGAACGGGTTGTGCGAAAAGTCGATCCGCTTCTCGTCTTCGTTCCATTCATACATCGGGAAGTCGACGATCCAGCAGAGTTCGAAGCGGTCTTTGTCTGTTAGCTCAAGTTCCTCGCCAATCCGATCGCGAGCATCACCAGCAAACTTGGCAAAATTCTCCGGTCGTCCGGCTGCGAGGAACACAGCGTCCCCATCTTCCAGACCGAGTTGCACACGCACAGCTTCTGCTCGTTCTGGTCCGATGTTCTTTCCAATTGGACCAGCGGCCTCGCCATCGCGATAAAAGATATATCCAAGGCCGGGCTGCCCCTCGCCCTGAGCCCACGAATTCATACGGTCGCAAAACGCCCGACTGCCACCTTTTGGTGCAGGGATTGACCAGACGCGAACTCGCTCATCTTTCTCAATCATCCCTGCAAAGATTTTGAAACCTGAACCGCGGAAATGTTCGGTGACGTCCTGCATCTCAATGGGGTTCCGCAGATCCGGCTTATCCGACCCATACTTTGCTATGGCAACATCGTACGGAATTTGCGGTATGTCCTGTGTGACGGGCTTGCCTTCGGCAAAATCCTCGAAGATTCCGCGCAAGACCGGTTCCATAGTTTGGAATACGTCTTCCTGCTCAACAAAGCTCATTTCTACGTCAAGCTGGTAGAACTCACCCGGCAGTCGGTCAGCGCGTGGGTCCTCATCGCGGAAACAAGGTGCAATTTGGAAGTATCGGTCAAAGCCCGACATCATCACCAGCTGCTTGTACTGCTGCGGCGCTTGGGGGAGAGCGTAAAACTTGCCTTGATGGATCCGACTAGGGACAAGAAAGTCTCTGGCTCCTTCCGGCGAAGACGCCGTCAGAATGGGTGTGGTAAATTCGAAGAAGCCCGCATCGGACATTTTTTGCCGAATCGCTCCCACAACCGCAATGCGCTTCATGATGTTGGCATGCAGAGTCTCACGCCGCAGATCGAGGAAGCGGTACTGTAACCTCAAATCTTCGGGATAGTCAGGCTCACCAAAGACCGGCACTGGCAGCTCGTCTGCAGCGGACAGAATTTCAATCTCCGTGGCAAAGACTTCGACTTCTCCTGTCGGCAGTTCCGGATTGGCTGTGCCCTCCGGGCGCTCCCGGACTTTGCCATCAACTCGAATAACCCACTCTGACCGAACCTTCTCAGCGGTAGAAAACGCGGCGCTGTCTGGATCGGCCACAACTTGCGTCATGCCGTAATGATCCCGGAGGTCAATGAAAAGGACGCCGCCGTGGTCACGGACACGATGGACCCAGCCTGAGACCCGTGTGATTTCGCCAATATCGCTTGCGCGCAATGCGCCGCAGGTGTGGGATCGATAACGATGCATGATTGAGACGCTCTAACGTTCCAAATTTATAGCCGAAGATCTATTTGGGTCGCTATCAACGGCCCGTGCTGCATAGCAGCTCAATCGGCCATAGAAGTAATAGCGAGGCGGAGAAGCGCACGAGGCAGCTTTCGTGTCAAGCGCGCTGGTAGACTGGTGTAGCTGCAAGATCTGGCGGCAAATACTCTTTCATGTGTTCAGTTCTATACGAATTGTCGCAGTGAGTCTTGCGCAGGAATTTGCGCGACAAGGCCAAAGCAGTGAGCTATATCGGCTGAGATGCAACTAATTACCGACACCGAGGCGCTCTTGGGCGCCTGTTCCGCCCTTGCTACTCATGACTATGTCACCGTAGATACCGAGTTTCTGCGGGAGCAGACCTTTTGGCCACAACTCTGCCTAATCCAGATGGCGGGCCCCGGTCTAGAATTCCTGATCGACCCATTATCTGAAGCGATTGATCTTGAGCCGTTCTTCGGGTTGATGGCCAACAAGGAAGTCGTCAAAGTTTTCCACGCGGGCCGTCAGGATATCGAAATCGTTTTCAGTAAGGCGGGAATCATACCTGAACCGATTTTCGACACTCAAATCGCTGCCATGGTCTGCGGTTTTGGAGAATCTGTCGGATACGTCAATCTGGTCAAGAAAGTCATCTCGGTAGACGTGGACAAAGGTGCACGGTTTACGGATTGGAGCCGTCGCCCGCTTAGTCGCAAACAGCTGGACTACGCACTTGGTGATGTCACTCATCTGCGCGACGTCTATCACTTTCTCGTACGTGAACTGGAAACGTCAGGCCGTTCGCACTGGCTGGCAGAAGAGATGGCCACGTTGTGTGCTTCGGAAACGTATGTAACGAAGCCAGAAGATGCCTGGAAACGCCTCAAGATGCGGGTGAAGAGCCGACGCGCGCTCGCAGTGTTAATGGAGCTGGCTGCCTGGCGTGAAGCAGAGGCACAAGGCCAGAATGTCCCGCGTAACAGAGTCCTGCGTGATGAAGCCCTCTACGATATTGCGAATCAAGCGCCCACTTCCCTTGAAAAATTGGGCGCTCTAAGAAGCCTCAGCCAAGGATTTTCTAAATCGCAACGCGGACGCGATATCATTGATGCGGTGCAGAAGGGGCGCGATCGGGACATAGCTACCGTTCCGCCTTTGAAGAATGGACGGCAGCTTTCAGCCGAAGCCACGGCTTTTGTCGATCTGCTGCGCGTTCTACTCAAGGCCAACGCTGCACATTATGGAGTAGCCCCACGGCTGATTGCCGATGCTGGCGATCTTGAGAGTATTGCGGTGGAGGACGCCCCTGATGTTCCGGCACTAAAGGGCTGGCGGCGTGAACTATTCGGAGAGGACGCTCTTCGGCTCAAAAACGGTAAGACTGCCCTGACTGTAGAGAATGGGCGTGTGGTAGCTATCTCCAACTGACTGCCCAAACACGATATTGACTGTAATTCCTGCGGGTGAAGTTAAGAGCTTTTCTCGCGGGGATTGTATGAGTTGTTCTGCACCCACTCTGACATGAAGTACGATAGACTATCGTCGATCCGATCCGGCAAGACGATTGTTACAGTCACAATCTGATCGCCAGTTGCTCCAGTCGTCGTGTTGTGCACCCCTTTGCCCCTTAGGCGGAACTTTCGTCCGGAACTCGTGCCTTTGGGTATTGTCAGGTTGACTGATCCAGAGATCGTTGGGACCTCAATCTTTGCGCCAAGCACAGCCTCGTTGATCGAAATGGGCAGGTTGTAGTGAACATTGTCGCCATCACGCTCATAGTCTGGATGCGCGCGCACCTTGATCTCGACGAGTGCATCACCGTGCTCGCCACCGCCGACACCCGCTTGGCCTTTGCCCTTAAGACGTAAAACCTGGCCATCGACTACACCTTCGGGTACCGTCAAGTCCAGCACTGTCCCTTCAGGCAAGGTAACCCGTTTACGGGTGCCACCAGTTGCCTCTAGAAAATCAATCTCAAGAGTGTAGCGAACATCCTGACCACGCGGGTTGAATGCACTACCCCCACCTCGGCCACCCGGCCCGCGTGCACCACCGAACAAATCTGAAAATATATCGCCAAAGCCGAGATCGTCAGCCGGCCCTGCACCACGTGCACGAGCACCGCCAAAGCCTCCGAACGGGCCACCTGCGCCGGTAAACGCATGCCGTGGCTCGCCCGAAGCATCAATCTCGCCACGATCAAATCGCTTGCGCTTCTCCTGGTCACCCAGGATGTCGTATGCAAGGGATACCTTTTTGAATCGCTCGGATGCAGCGTCGTCGCCAGGATTAATGTCCGGGTGGAGCTCTTTGGCCAGACGTCGGAAAGCACGGCGAATATCATCGTCTGATGCGCCGCGACTAACGCCTAAAACTGAGTATGGATCTTCCGCCATTATGCCGGCAACCGTCATTCTACCGTTGAATTCTGAATCATAGCAGGAATCGTGGCCCTAAAGCGATCTTCGCAATGCCTTGATGTCTCAGCTGGATAACCAGATAATTTGCCGCTCATGCACCGACTGACCGCTAGAGATGCTGATCTAGAAACAAAATGGTTTGGAACAGCATCCGGTTGTCTATTCATCCTTGATCGTAATTGAAGTTTCCAGCTTTAACATAGCCCCCAAGCCAGCCAATCTACGACGCGGCCGCTCTCCATCTAGATCCGCTTGAGCTCTAGGGATGCGCAAACCGAGTTGGCCATCAGCGACTTCGATACCAATATCCTCGATGATCCCTGGCAGACCAGTCGAAAACATGTGGGCAACTCTTATGGCATTTGCAACCAGCCGTGCTCGCTCAAGATAGCCTTTATCAATACACTCGCGTATGCGGCCGGAAAGCTCATCCCCACGCGTCTCACCGCGACCGGCGTGCCGGAAGTATATGCTCAAGGCCAGAAATTGACGGCCATCATGATTGGTACCGGTCGACGGGGCATGAGCTAGAACATAGTTCCCCTGCCCTCCACGGTGATCGGCCTGTGCGCGCCACTCAACGTCAGAGATCAAGCAAGCGCAATGTCTCAGACGACGTTCTTCGATGGTCTCGTCGATGCCGACACGGTCAAATAGCTTGTCTGTCCAGCGGCACAGCTCGTGAGCGTACTTGGTGGAACGCGACCGCAAACGGGCAAAGTCTTCGCAAAATGCAGTTAGTGGATCTTTAGCCTGCTCAATGGGAGAGAGATAGCTAAATAACAGACCTTCGCGAATTCCAAAAATAGAGAACACGACTTCACTTGGCCGCGCTTTCTCGATCAGCTGGCGCAGCACGAGCGCACCATAAGGCAAAGTCTCCCTACGCGATCGCGACAGCGTCTCCCATCCCTTGACGTCACTAGGACGACGGGCATCCAGGATCTTATCGCAGAACGCAATCATCTCGGGCCCGCTGAGTGAGTAACTGTGCATTACGCGCAGAGGTGCATTGACATCTTCCATTTGCAGCTTGGCCAAGGCCCGCCACGTACCACCGATCGCAAAAAGTCGGCGTCCGCGCCCCTCATCGATCCATTGCGTCCTGCCAAACTGCTGGGCGACCAGGTTGTGTGCTTTTGCAAGCCTCCCCTTGGTACTGTTCAGAAGGCGCAAACCTCCCAGCGGCAGTGTCACGGCTGATGAGATGCCATTTTTGTTGAGATCTACCAGTTCCAGGCTGCCACCGCCTAAGTCTCCAACGATCCCATCTGGCTCCACGAAGCCCATACGGATGCCATTCGCGGCCAGCTCCGCTTCTCGGTCACCGCTGAGCACTTGAACTGGCCCGCCCAATGCAGCTTCTGCCTGCGCGATAAACTCCTCGCCGTTTGGCGCATCCCTTACGGCAGCCGTTGCAATGGCATGCACGATCTTGGCGCCAGAGTTACGAGCGAGAGCTTTGAACCGTCTTAACGTTGCCAATGATCGCCGAATGCTCTCCGGATCAAGCGTGCCATCTTCAGACTGGGAACGGCCAAGACCGCAGAGTACTTTCTCATTGAAAAGCGGAGATGGTGCGCGCACCGCACCCTCATAGACAACCAAACGCACAGAGTTCGAACCAATATCGACGACGGCTATCGGCTCTAACTCGGTAAACCGACCCTGATCCGTAGTAGAACGTGACATTCGCTCGACAGCCCTAGTCGTTGCGGCTGACGCAATCCTGCACAGCGCACTTCACATCGTTTTGCGCTCGCTTAGCAGGGAGATGCGCTGGCGTCGAGTAAGTGTTTCACTAAAACTTGAGCCCTCCACACTTCAATATCCGACTTTAGCCTAGCTGTTCTTCAGGCGAAGCCGCGGTGGCTTATGCTGCTCAAGTGCCTGGCCGCGGCCAGATAAGCTCGGATTGGTCATAAAGTATTCGTGAGCGTTGAACCGGCTTTCACCTTCGGCGCGCTCTATTCTGCGATGTGAACCATCGGCCAAAATCTCCCAACTCTGCTCATTGTCTCTGAGGTTAGCGCGCATCACCTGGTCCAGCACCTGCTCATGAACAGTGGAATTTGTAATCGGCACCATGGCCTCAACGCGTCGATTAAGATTGCGCTGCATTATATCAGCTGACGCGATGTACACAGCTGCCCGTCGGGATGGCAGTCCGTGACCTTGGCCAAAGCAGTATATCCGGGAGTGTTCGAGGAACCGCCCAATGATACTCTTGACACGGATGTTTTCAGACAAGCCTGGAATACCGGGCCGCAGACAGCAGATTCCACGGATGACCAAGTCGATCTGTAAACCGGCGTTGCTTGCTTCGTAGAGCTTGTCGATGATTGCTGGGTCTACCAGCGAGTTCATCTTGAACCAGATAGCGGCAGGCTGACCCTGCTTAGCAAACTGAATCTCCTCATCGATATGTTCCACAATGCGCTGCCGAATACCGTGTGGACTGGCTGCCATCATTTCCAAGTCAGATGGTTTGCCGTAACCCGTGACGAAGTTGAACACCTTGGCGACATCGCGAGCGATAGCAGGATCATCAGTGAAGTAAGACAGGTCGGTATAGATTCGTGCCGTTTGGGGATGATAATTCCCGGTGCCGATATGGCAGTAAGTGACAACAGCCTGTCCCTCTCGGCGCACCACCATGCCGAGCTTTGCGTGCGTCTTCAGCTGTTGAAAGCCATAAACGACATGGACTCCGGCCTGCTCCAACTGACGTGACAGGTTTATATTGGCGCTTTCGTCAAAACGGGCCTTAAGCTCAACGACAGCAGTCACAGATTTTCCGAGATCCGCTGCCTCTTGCAACGCTTCAACAATCGGGCTTTCTGCTGATGTTCGGTAGAGCGTCCATTTGATCGCCATGACGCTCGGGTCTTGCACGGCTTGGCGAAGATAGCGCAGCACAACCTCAAACGACTCGTACGGGTGATGCACAACGAAATCTTTCGCCTTGATGGCGGCGAAAACATCACCGCTGAGTTCCTCCACGCGTTCTGGAAAGCGCGGGTTAAATGGACGGAACAGCAATTCTGGTCGATCATTGACGATCAGTTTTGATACGTCTGCCAGGCCAAGCAGACTGGTTTTGACAAAAACAACCTCTTCGTTAACGTCCAGCTTTTCGATCACAAACTTTCTCAGACAGGCCGACGTGCGGCCTTCCAATTCCAAGCGAATGACACTGCCCCTTCGGCGCCGGCGCAAAAGCGCTTCGTAGGCAGCTGTCAGGTCTTCAGCTTCTTCTTGGAACTCAATGTCGCTGTCGCGGAGGACCCGAAATGCTCCGTGGTCTTTGATCTGGAACGATGGGAACAGTTCCTGAATGAAGAGACCAATGACGGCCTCAATCCTTACAAAGCGGGTAACATTAGCCGCTCCACTTTGCTGGGGCAGTCGAACAAACCGATCGAGTTGATGCGGTATAGGAATGAGACCAGTCATTAGCTGGTCTTCCTCGTTGATCATGTTGACCGCAATTGTCAGTGCCTTGTTCAGGATAAATGGAAAAGGATGGGATGGATCAACATTCAGAGGGGTCAATACAGGAAAGAGATGCGAGCGAAACCGCTCTTGTAGCCACTGACTATCATCTTTTGTCAGGTCAGCCGGCTCGACGAGGCATAGTCCTACGTCATCCAACTCACGTTTGAGAGATGACCATAACTGCGATTTGGCGTTTACCAGTTCGGCGGCAACGACATTGATATCGCGCAGCTGCTGTTCCGGGCTTTTGCCATCAACGCTCACCTCCGTCACACCAGCTGTGACCTGACCATAGAGGCCGGCTGCACGGACCATGAAGAATTCGTCGAGGTTAGATGCCGAGATCGAAAGGAACCGCAGACGCTCGAGTAGCGGGTGATTGGGATTCCCTGCTTCTTCTAGAACGCGGCGATTAAACTGTAGCCATGACAGTTCACGGTTGTAGTAGCGATCCGGACCCGTTGGAATTTTTGCACCAACAGGCTTTGATTTGACCTGCGTCGTCTTTTTAGGTTTTGCCTTTGCCGCTTGCATGCCCTGCTCCTGGAGCGGTTGTTTTTTCATTGTCACTGATACTCACGCAGACACTTGCTCACGCTCACCGGCGCTGCAGCGCTCAAAACAGCGCTAATCAAAACGCTCAATATGACTGCCAACTGAATATTGGAGTCAAATCAGCTGCAATCCAAGAGGTAGGCTTGCATGAAGACTACGACGCAGCGATGACACTACGGCCGCAAATCATTATACATTATAAGGTTTTACGGGAAAAAGTTTATAAATTACTTCTCTTGCCAACGCCTTGGTGGTGCGGCGACGCTTCGCTAGAGCTAGGCGGTCCATTTCGGCAACAGTTGTAACAGCGCTTTCCGCTGATCGTTCCATATGCGTAAGGATGTATCGGATCGTCTCTGGATCAACTGATAACTGACGATCAATGAAGAGCTTTACCAGCAACCCCTGTAGCAGAGCGTCATCAGGCGGTGCGATCACGGCTATCGGAAGCGCTCGGAGGCGAGATCTGAGGTCAGGCAACGTTACATTCAGTTCTCCCGGCGGGACGCGACTTGTCAGGATCACTGACTTTTGACGTTCGCGTGCAGTATTCAGGACGTGAAATAGCGCCTTTTCAGATTTGATACCAAGGTGCAGGTCTTCGACAACAAGGGCTGGTTGCTCCAGAAAAAGTTCGGCTTCCTCATCACCCAGGTCATTGCCCGTCAAGCGATGGGCGCCCGATCGCTCCATCCAAACACTTGCTAGGTGGCTCTTGCCAACACCAGCTGGACCGCAGATGGCAGCCGCAAAGTTAGGCCACGTGCCCGGCCAGTTGTCGATTAGCTCAATGGCTGACTGGTTGGAGGAACTCACGAGGAAGTCCTCAGCCCCAAGTGCTGGCCTATGCGGTAAATCAAAAACCAGCTGCTCCGTCTCTGAAGTCTTGCTGCTCACTGACCGGCCCCGTTACTATCGCTACTTTCGCCACGGTAGATCGGGCTTTTCATATATAGATTGAGCGCAAATCGAATGATGACTCCAATGGCAGCAGCCAAAGGAACGGCAACGAGAACACCAACGAAGCCAAAGAGATAGCTAAACACGAAAAGAGCGAAGATAAGTCCTACGGGATGTAAGCCAACTTTTGGCCCAACAATGCGCGGTGTCAGAAAGCTAGCATCCAGGGCCTGGCCCAAAGCAAAGATACCAATGACCATCAACAGCAATGTTAGATCCGGCCATGCCTGAACAATGGCCAGAATTGAAGCTGTAATCAGGCCCAAGACAGAACCAACGACGGGAACAAAGGTCATAACGCCGGTAAAGATGCCAACCAGCAAGCCGTACTTCAGACCTATCAGGCTGAGACCAACCGTATACAATGTCCCAAGTGTGAGACAGACTAGACCCTGACCACGAATGAAAGCTGATAATGCTCTGTCAATGTCGGTTACGACCTCACGGATCGTGACCTCGTGATCACGTGGCAACATTTCGCCGAGACGCCTAATCATAGCCGGCCAGTCAACAAGCAGATAGAAAACAACGATCGGCGTTATCAAAAGTACTGCGAGAAAATCGATAATTGCCCAGCCGCGATCCCACACACCATGCGCAATAGAGCCAGCAATGCCGGTCCAGTTCTTGCTGATCTCACCTAGGCCTTGCTCTACAGCCGTTTGAAGTTGGCCAAAGTTATCTCCGAGCCGGTCCTTGGCCCAAGCTTCTACTTGCGGACGAATTGATTCCAAGTCAGCCGGCAAAGATGCCACGATTTGCTGCGCCTGCTGCAACAACAGTGGGACAAGGATCACTAGAACAACGATAAAGACAACTACCAAAAGCGCGACTGTGAGCGCTGCGGCACCCAAACGACCGACGCCCGTGCGCTCAAGCGAGTCTGCGAGTGGATTGAGTGCATAGGCCAGGACGAGTCCTGCCACGAACGGCAATAGGATCTCTTGAAGGACCAAAATGGCCAAAGCAAACAGCAGTGCGATGGCTGACCAAAAAAGAACCTGCCGTTGTTGCTTGGCCTTGGTATTCATTGATCAATGTATCCCGCTGACGAAGGACCAACATACAGAAACGATAGCGTTCCTTCGGGCTCCATAGTGTGTGATTTGTTGCACAACGGCCCCGCATCAGTCGACCGATCATCCGGTCGATGTCGATAAGTGAGGGACAATGTGATGATTAGCGCATCAACCATTGGCCCTGATAAGGCTCAAGTTGAAGACCTTTCGCTGCCAGAGCCGCACGCAGCTGCTCGCCACCACCTGGGAACTTCAACGTCACTGACGCTCCACGGGCTGAAAGCCCCCCGGTGGAGAAATTCTCGACACCTGGAAGTTCTGAGATCATTTTCTGGCGACTGCGCCATTGCCCCAGGTCAGCGAATGCCACCCATAACTGGACGTCTTGCAAAGGCGCGCCGGAATAGCCCGCAGTACGCGCATTGGCCTGACTTTGGGATGCTTTCCATCGTCCTTCGATTATGCCGAACGATATGACGCTCGCCAAATCCAATGCGTAGGCGAAATCCTCAGGTTCATACCGATATCGGCGTTTTAGTGCGAAACTACCGACGGCATCCTTGCCCGCGATCACAACATTCAGGCGTCGACGGGCTGGATCGGGTTCGGCGATCGCCAAAACAACATTTTCGCCCCGATACTCTGTTTGAAAAATCCTGAGAGCTTTCATATCACCGCTCGCCAGGCTCAGCACCGCATCATTCCGTATTTGCGGCTTTCGCTTTGCCACAGTGAGCGGCGTCAGAGCATTGCGAAGATCTTGATCCTTCCAGTAGGAAGTCCAGAGATATGTACCTTCAGACGCGGTCATGTCGCGTGTTATGCCGGCTGTCCCGGCCGCCGGCGGGCTATACACGGCAACCAGAGTTGTGCGCGGTGCTTGCTTTTCAACATGCGGAATTGCGTACTTTCGCAACGTCTCGCGCACGACGCGGGGCGAAAAGGCAAAATCGAGATTGGCGACATAACGCGTGCCGGAGTTTTGCTCTGATTTTACAGCTATACCGGCATCGAATGATCTGGGATCGATCACCTTGACGGCCTTCAAACGCGCGTAGGACGTCACAGGCACAAGACGCTTCAGCAGAGAACGAAAAGCAGCCCGCCTGCCATCCGCTACGGCCTTACGTTTGGCCAATACGGCATTGGCCGCGTCTGCTTCTACTGGGAAATTGGCAACGGTGAAGACACGATCTGCCCTCTGAGCAGCTTGGGCTCCTCCCTGCAATGAAACAGCAGCGAGCACAACCGAAAAAAAGCCTGCTGACATGTTTCCAAAGCGTATCATCGCTTGTGCCAAGTCGTTGATCTCCCTCACCATCCCCAACGCGATTTGCGATCCTATTGGATAGTCTGCTAGTTGCCTGCAATCGGTATGAGCATTGCGGCCAAATTTTGGACGCGTCAACATCGAGTGTTTCTGTGCGGATCGCGCTTTTGGTTCCGGCGGATTGCTTTTTTAGGTAACGGGAGAATCCTGCGCGTGGTCGAAAATTCCAACAGGCCAAACTCACCTGTCACTTACCAGGATGCGGGGGTCGATATTGATGCTGGGAACGCACTGGTTGGGGCAATCAAACCGCTCGTGAAAGCGACACGAAGATCTGGGGCGGACGGCGATCTTGGTGGCTTTGGCGGACTTTTCGATCTCAAGGCTGCTGGTTTTGACGATCCCATTCTGGTTGCCGCGAATGACGGCGTCGGTACCAAACTCAAGATCGCGATTGAAACCGGACAGCATAAGACAATTGGCATCGATCTGGTTGCCATGTGCGTCAACGACTTGATCGTTCAGGGTGCCGAACCCCTGTTCTTCCTCGACTACTTCGCCTGTGAAAAATTGGATACGACGACTGCCGCCGATGTTGTAGCTGGCATCGCGGAAGGTTGCCGCCTGGCAGGTTGCGCTCTGATTGGCGGCGAAACTGCCGAAATGCCAGGGATGTATGCTCCCGGCGACTACGACCTTGCAGGTTTCTCTGTCGGGGCCGCAGAACGAGGTCAGTTGCTACCACGCGACGATGTCAAACCCGGTGATATTGTTTTGGGATTGCCGTCGACAGGCGTGCACTCAAATGGCTATTCGCTGGTAAGGAAGCTCGTTGAGAACGAAAAATTGAGTTGGGAAGATGAGGCTCCGTTCAACCGTGAGAAAACCGTAGCCGAAGCTTTCCTCGAACCGACCAAGATCTATGTGAAGCCCTTATTAGAAGCAATTCGCGAGACAGGTCAGATAAAGGCCCTGGCTCATATTACAGGCGGCGGTCTGACCGAGAACATTCCTCGTGTTCTTAATCGTGACGTCACCGTCCAAATTGATTTGGCTTCATGGAGCGCACCTCGCGTGTTCGACTGGCTGAAGTCTATCTCCCGACTTGAAACGAGCGAGTTTGCCAGAACCTTTAATGCAGGCATCGGCATGGTTGCCGTTGTTCCGGCAACTGCTGGTGATGATGTAATCCAGACTCTGGAGCGTGCCGGGCAGCAGGCCATCGCTATCGGCTCAGTCGCAGAGCGAACAGGCGATGAGGAACAAGTGCAGCTCATGGGCAGCCTAAGGTTCTCATGATGATTGAAGCAACTCCACCAGCGCGCGTCCCCGTCGTCGTTCTTATTTCAGGTCGCGGTTCGAACATGCAGACCATTGTCCAAGCGACACGTGACCCAAGCTTTCCTGCACAGGTTACCGGCGTGATTTCAAACAGGCCGGATGCTGGTGGCCTTAAGTGGGCAAAGGAGGAGGGTGTACCGGCATCATGCGTTGACCATAAGGCCTTTGATTCACGAGAGGACTTTGATGCCGCTCTGCATCGGACCATACTTTCATATGGTGCCAAGATAGTTGTACTAGCTGGTTTCATGCGCATCATGACGGCTGAATTCGTGAACCGTTGGCAAGGGAGAATGATCAACATCCACCCTTCATTGTTGCCTTTGTTCCAAGGCCTGAATACGCATCAGCGCGCGCTGGACGCGGGCATGGCAATTGCCGGTTGTACCGTACACTATGTGACGCCGGATTTAGATGGTGGACCCATTATTGCCCAGGCTGCTGTTCCAGTTTTGCCCAATGATACTTCTGATAGTCTTGCCGCCAGGGTTCTCATAACTGAGCACAAACTCTATCCAGAGGCCCTTCGCTTGGTTGCCCAAGGTGATGCACCTTTGATCGATGGCAGAGTTGCGCTCAACGCAATGGTTAACGCCGATCAGCAGCTTCTATCGCTCGGGAAACATTAGATTTTCCCTGCTATGGCAGATTTCTGATCACTTCGGCGGTCGCGCGCTATAATGTAGCTATATCAACGAGATAAGTAGACTTTTTAGGTTATCGACTGGTAACACACCGCCAGATTGACGAGGCTGAGCGAGCCTAGCCGTTGTATCGGATTTTAAGACTTTGGCTGTCATGCTCTGGCTCGAAGCGATTAGCCTTCATTTTGTTTACGTGCCCGACGCTATTTGGACGGCTCGTCAACGAAACAATGCAATGTGATCTGCCGCAAGGCGACGCCTGAACGGTAGGCTTAGTACAAAGCCGCACTCTCAGACGCCAAAGTGGAAGCAAACGACTATGACGACAGCAACGGCAACACCATCACCTGCCCATACCCAAGGTCTGGGAGATGAGTCGTCGATCTGGTTCAAGCTCACACCACTGCTCAAAGGGCCGGACAACCCGATGACGGTGCTGATGGAGATGACCAAGCGATATGGCAGCCCGCTGCAGTTTAATATGGCGAACCAGCGCATTGTGCTTCTGTCAGAGCCCGAGCACTTCAAGCGCGTCCTGGTTTCCAACGCTGCCAACTATGAGAAGTACTTCGATGGCCTGAAGCCGATCTTCGGCAAGTCGATGATTACCAACGACGGCGCTCTGTGGCAGAAAATCCGAATGCCGCAACAGCCAGCCTTTCACCCGGATATGTTCGTTGATTATGTCCCTTACTTCGTCGAAGCAATCAATCAAAAGATGGCGGACTGGGCCGAGAAGGCAAAGACCGGCGAAGAGTTCGAGATGGTCGAGCAGACCTGGACGCTCGCGGCAGACATGATCTGCAAGGCATTGTTCGATCGCGATATGCCTTTCAATCCTCACTTCGTCTTCAAATGCGTGAAGACCTACACGGACGTCATGAACCACAAATCGATCCGCCTGAAGAAGGTGGCCGGCCAGGAGTTCGAAATGACGGAGGAGAACGCTGCCAAGGCGATGGAGACCTGGCACGAGGTGCCCGATCTCGTTATGGCATCGAACCCTCGTGAGCATCGTGAAAAGACGCTTCTCAAAATGATCGAAGACGTCGTTGCTGATCCGGAGGTCCCTGAGTTCGACCACCAGCAGGCTGTAGACGAATTCAAGCAGTACCTCTGGGCAGGCACAGAAACCACAGCGCTGACATTGGCCTGGGCCATGTATCTTACGTCGAAGCACCCCGAGGCTGCGGATCGCATTCGGCGTGAGGGCGAAGAGGTTTTAGGAGATCGCACCCCAACGGCCGCCGATTATTCGCACCTGGTCTATACGCGCTCTGTCATCCAAGAGACTATGCGTCTCTACCCGCCGATCTGGGGTCTGATCCGCGTGGCCGCCGAAGAAGATGAGATTGAAGGCAAGAAGATAATGCCCGGCGACCGAGTGGTTATGTTTGCCTACGGTGCCCATCACGATGAGCGTTTCTGGGAAGCACCGGAGGAGTTCAGACCTGAGCGTTGGATGGGCGAAGCTAACAAGAAGCAGACCAAGTATTCTTATCTGCCTTTTGGTGGTGGCCGCAGGTCCTGCATTGGCGGCGCTATGAGCCAAGTTGAGAATACACTCGCGCTTTCAATTCTGTTGCGCCGCTTCCGTCCGGAATATGTCGGGATAATGCCGGCAGGTATAAACGCCACGGTCACACTAACACCGCGCGGCGGCCTGAACTTCAAAGTTCACGAACTCAGCTAATAACAAAACGGCGGCCTTTGCCGCCGTCTTTCAATACAAGTCTCACACACGAACTAGTTTTTGTTCGCAAGTTCGTGGACCTTGCGTGCTTGCCAGTTCGACAGGAAAGCTGGTGTTTTGCCAAATACGCCGATTGCGTGCCCGAGCACACCAATTCCCCATCCCAGCGCGGGCCACTGAACCCACCAGCTATCACCAGTAAAGGCGTCGATAACCGCCAGAGTTCCGATTACAAGGGCGTAAATGGCTAGGTGCCCATAGAAGCCCGTCATCGCTTTGACCTGCTTCTTGGCTTCAGCGATTTTTCTTTGTTGTTCATCCATAGCACATACTCCGTTCATGCCGATTTTAATGGCATATGGGGGACGTGTCGTTGATTGACATCAACAATCGTGGTGAATGCGACGCGGCAAATATGCTTACGTGTCCTACTGGCGAGTTTGTATCCGCACCACTTCAGTCCTAGAGCCCGATCGTTTCAGATGGCAGCGCTTGGCGCATCCATCTGAAACGTGAATCGGTCTCTAAACTTATTGAGTAGAACAAGATTCACATTCCGGCCAATAAAGTGAGCAAGTCGAACGGTGATTCCATCCGCAACGATCTTGTTCTAGGCATCAGGGTAGATCCGGTGGACGCTTTCCTAGCCTTTCGGCAAACCGATCCTGAAATTTGGGCCATGCTTCAGGATTGATAAGGCGCGGTGGCACACGAGCCTCAAAGATGTCGATCCACTGCTCTGCTGCCCAAACACCCATATTGGTCATAGCCTCTTCAGTCAGCCCGGCATGGTGTGGCGTAGCAATTACGTTGTCGAACTGCAAAAGTGGATGATCTTTGGGGGTCGGCTCCTCCCACCAGACGTCCAATCCAGCACCAGCTAACTGCTTAGCTTCTAGTGCTTTGGCTAATGCATCCTCGTCGTGAATTCCACCGCGCGCAGTTGAGATGAAGTACGCCGTTGGCTTCATCTTTTCGAACGCAGCGGTGCTGATCATTCCGAGCGTCTCTTCCGAACGCGGACAGTGTATCGAGATGTAGTCGCTCGTCGTAAAGAGCGTCTCCAAATCAACTTTACTTGCCCCACGTTTCACAACCTCGTCTTCATCGACATACGGATCGTAAGCAATGACGTTCATACGGAAAGCCTTGGCAATTTCGGCTGTCCGCATTCCGATATGGCCAATTCCAACAACACCAAGCGTTTTGCCGTAGATGTCGTTCCCTGTGAAGCCTGCGCGGCTCATCCGATCAATGGCGCGCATACCTCGATCAGCAGCGGTAATTTTCTTGGACAGACCCAAGATCAGGCCAAACGTGTGCTCCGCAACGGCCTCATTGTTGGTGCCAGACTGATTGCAAACAATGATGCCGTTGTCCGTACAGGCATCGACATCAATCATGTCGTAGCCGGCGCCTGTCGAGCAGGCCACCAGAAGGTTTGGCATCCGCTCTATGAAGGCGCGGTCCGGCAAATATCTTGGATCGAGCTCTGTTCGTGGCATGACCTGATAGCCATGCATGGTCTGTAGCTCTGCCTCGTTGGAAGCTTGTTCGGCACCGTAGACAAGATGCACAAGATCAACCGTATCGCTCTCGGTCAGGATCTCGACAGCATGACCACCCATCCAAGTTTCAAAATAGACGACTTTGGCGATATTGGCTGCCATTGTATTCCTCGTTCTCTGGTGCTCCGCTATGTGTGCCCAATTGTAAACGGATCGCAATCACGCATGGAATGAGCATATCCATAGGCTGGTCTCGCTTTGCGCTTGCCGGATGCACCGCATAAACTGCGAGCGCAATTGAAAAAAAGTTTGTGGAGCGCTGTCATGACCAACCAAGTCTTTGATCTGAGTGGCAAGGTTGCGCTGATTACTGGTGGAAATGGTGGCATCGGATTAGGGATGGCCGAGGCCATAGCAAGCGCCGGAGCCGACATCGCGATTTGGGGCACCAACGCAGACAAGAATGCGGCTGCCAAAGAGAAGCTGACAGCCATAGGCGTCAAAGCTGAAGCGTACGTTTGCAATGTTGCTGACCACGCAGCCGTCAATGACACAATGGCCAAGACGCTTAGCACCTTTGGCCGGATTGATGGTTGCTTCGCCAATGCGGGCGTCACCGGTCGCGGCCCGAAGTCTTTCATGGACATTTCACGTGAGGAATGGCGCCGGGTTTTGTCCGTCAATCTCGATGGCACGTTCTACACTCACCAGGCGGCAGCGAAGCACATGGTCGAGAGAGCAGAGAATGGCGACCCTGGTGGGCGGCTCGTCGCCGTCTCAAGCCTCGCGTCAATCTCAGGCCCTGCGCGAAACCAACACTATGCAGCCAGCAAGGGCGCGCTCAATTCTCTGACTTATGCGCTGGCAGTGGAGCTCGCCCGATACGGCATAACGGCAAATGCAATCCTGCCGGGTTGGATCGAGACCGATATGACAGAGAACCTGATGTCGAACGACAAGTTTTCTCAGAATGCGGGCATGCGAATACCGGTCCGTCGGTGGGGAAAGCCCGACGACTTTGGAGGGATTTCCGTCTACCTGATGAGTGATGCCTCTTCATACCATACAGGCCAATGCCTGCAGATTGACGGCGGCTATTGGCGGTTCTAACCAGCCTCCAATCGACTGCATTTTCAGTTGGGCATAGGGCAGTTTCAGACGACAAATATTAGATGGAATGGTTACAATGCAAGATGCTGCACACGGTCTTCGAGAAAACTACGAGCGCGACGGCTATGCCTTCCCGATACGTGTGATGAGCACGGAGCAAGCAGCGAATTATCGATCGCAACTGGAAGCAGTTGAGGCCCAGTGCATTGGAGACGAGGAGAAGTCCAAGGCCATCCGGACGCTTGCCAACTTAGTGTTGCCGTTCGTAGATGAGATCACCAAGAACGACTCCATTACCAAACCGGTTAGCGAATTGATTGGCGAGGACTTGCTGGTCTTTGGCGTCTCACTTTTTGCAAAGGATGCGAGAAGCACGTCCTATGTCAGTTGGCATCAGGACTTGCACTACTGGGGACTGGACAATGACGAAGAGGTGACCGCCTGGCTAGCTCTGTCGCCAGCTACTGTCGAAAGCGGGTGCATGCGGTTCGTCCCTGGTAGCCATCATACAATTCTGGAACACTCGGACACATTCCACGAGGACAATCTGCTGACACGCGGTCAGGAGATTGCTGTTGAAGTCGATGAGAAACATGCTGTCGATGCCGTTCTGCAACCCGGTGAGATGTCTCTTCACCACGGGCGGTTGTTGCATGCCTCGAACCCCAACTCCTCCAATGATCGCCGTATCGGGCTTGCCATAAGATATATCACCACCAAGCAAAAACAGGCAGTTGGCGGTGGCACTATTACAATGTTGGCGCGTGGCAGAGACGCCTACGGCAACTTCAAGCTAGGGACGGCACCGCAGGAAGTCATGGGAGATTCTGAGATGGCACTGTGGCGGCGAGCAACGGGTGCCAAGGAGCAGATCCTGTACCGTGAAACAACGTAGGTTTATGTGACCTGCCCATCGTACTTGTTGGTTCCAAGAAATCTCATTGGGTCATTCTGAGAAACAATGCCCAACAACGCAAAACCCGCCGGGAAGAGATTCTCCAGCGGGTTTGTTTTTTATCTTTAGCAGAGTTGATTAGGCCTGCACCGAGATGCCGGAACAGGCCTGTTGGGCTGCATCGCTAACCGTAGATGTAGGCTGGTAACCACAGTGCGATCTGCGGGAACATCATGATGAATATCAGACCAATCAACTGAATTACCATGAACTGCATCATACCGATGTATATGTCCTTCAGATCCCACTCAGGTACCACGCCTTTGAGGAAGTAGGCCGAGAGCGCCACGGGAGGCAACAGCCAGGCCGTCTGGAGGTTCACGGCGACAAGTATCGCGAACCAGGTCAACAACTGCGCGCGTTCCATACCGAACGGCTCGCTGAAAGACTCAACCACTGGCAGCAGAATTGGAACGATAATCAGAACGATCGGAACCCATTCTAGCGGCCACCCCAGCAAGAAGATCAACGCCATGATCGCAATCAGAATAACGATCAGCGAGAGATCCATCGAGAGCAGTAGCTCGGTCAGCATCTTCGGCGTCCCCAGACTTGAGAACACCGCACCGAAGAAGTTGGAAGCCGCCACCAAGAACATAATGAGGACTGCAATTTCCAACGTCTTGATCAAGGCATCATAGAAGTCTGTCGGTGTGAACTTCAGATACATCATGCTCAAGACGATCGAGCCGAACGCACCGCACGCGGCCGCTTCAGCAGGTGTTGCCCAACCCAGCAGGATGGAGCCCAGTGCGAAAGCGATTAGGATTGTCGGAGGCACCAGGCCTAAGAAGAACTCCTTCCACAGGTCGGAGAAGAAGAAACCGCCAGGCTTCAACGCACGCGACGCATAGTAAACGCCTGCCATAAGTGCGAGCCAACCAGCTGCGAAGAGGATGTTGGTGAAGAGGAGATAGAACAACATGCCAAGGCCAAACATGACAAGCATAAGCTCGACCATGTAATACGGCGATGTGACCGGCTGTTCCTCTTCAGGAAGAATTGGACCCAAGGATGGGTTTAGCCAGCAACGTCCGACTGAATAGATGATGTAGAGCGTTGCAAGCAGTATACCTGGGACGATTGCAGCTGCGAAAAGGTCTGTTACAGGGACTTCAAGTACAGGCCCCATCACCACCAGCATAATCGACGGAGGTATGAGGATACCAAGCGTACCTCCAGCCGTAATCGTACCCGCGGCCATACGGACATCATAGCCGGATCGGTTCATCGTCTTGGCTGCCATAATGCCGAGGATCGTCACAGAGGCGCCGACGATACCGGTCGCAGCAGCAAAGATGGTCGACACAAACAAGGCCACTATGAATAGCGCGCCTCGTGTTCGCGACGTCATGAGCTGGATGGAGCTGAACAGACGCTCCATCAGCCCCGCCTTCTCCATCATAATACCCATGAAGACGAAGAGCGGCACAGCAACGAGCTGGTCATCCAGCATCGTCTAGTTGAACTTCAGCGTCTGCAGGAAGAAGCCAAGCTTCGGACTAATGCCCCACGCTGCGAAAACGAAAGACAGGAAGATCAGGGTAAACGATATCGGAAAGCCGACGAAGATCGCGAACAGCATGGTTCCGATCATGAACAAGCCAATCGTTGGCTTATCAAAGTTTGTCAAACCAGCGGACTTGACCATGTCGGTCCAATATCCACCAAGTGGAACGACGTCCAGATAGAATGTGGCTGCAAACACCGCCGCTAGGACAATGATGTAGACTGGCAGAATCCACAGGAACAGACGTTCCCTGGCCTTACCCATGTCATTGAATGCNCGGAAGAGTTCCGGCANGCCTTGCANTAACAGNANNAAAGCACCAACAGGCATCGCGAGACGGGCCGGGCCAAGTACCGGCGCCCAAGTCGAGTCACTTGCGCGCTCCCANCCGTCATAGGCGAAGCCGTTGCGCACGTTCAAAGCGTCCAAGGTAAATTCTAATGAGCTCCAGAAAAAGAAGAGCATCGCGGGGAAGTAGAATGCCAAGTAGAGCGTCGCATCGATCGTTGCCTGAGCTTTTGTCGACCAATTTCGATACAGAAAATCAGCCCGAATGTGCACGCCGCGCATGAGCGCGTAGCCGGCACCGAGCATAAAGAGTACGCCAGCCAACATGCGGCTCACGTCGTAGACCCAGAGCGTTGGCGCAACGAACATNTTCGCCGCCACAACCTCGTAGACCATGACACCGATGATCGGCACCAAAATCAGGCAGGTTATTCGACCAACCCATAGATTGATGACATCGATGGTAGCCGTTATCGGCCGTTGCCAACCTGTCATCGTTTCCGGCGTTTGACCTGGTTCCTCGGCGCGACGCTCTGCTATCAGCTCGTCGGCAATCTCCAGTTCTGACGGATCGACTTCGAGATCCTCTTTGCTCACTGCAATTTCCTCCCCAGGAATACGCCGTGTAAGTATTTTNTGGGCTTAGACTGTTATCTCCCGAAGTTGCTTTTCGCCCTTCGAGTTGATCCCTTTAAAACGGATCAANGAGCAGACCACGGAGGCTGCTCCTTGTAAACATCCCTCATTTGGACCGGCTCAACTTTAACAACTGCATATCGTTGAACCGATCCTGTCTTTTAGCGACGATGCTGTAGNTAGCCCCTACTTCTTCAGCGGGTCAGCAAAGGCTTTGCCGAGAGCAGCGTTAGATGCCTGAGCACCTGCCCAGAAAGGTACTGCNGTTGCAGCAAAGTCTTTCTGAGACTGCCAAACTTTTGCGAAGAACTTGTTCTTTGCAGCGTTTGTCTCGAGAGCTTTCTTGGCAGCGTTCATGTAAGCTGGGAAGTAATCAGCTGGTGTGTCATGAAGCTGGACGCCATGGTTTTCGGTCAGNTCTTTCAGAGCCTTNCCGTTTTCATGGATCCGGTAGCCAAGAGCTTTGATCAAAGATGCATTTGCAGCAACTTCGATTGCCTTCTTCTGGTGGTCTGACAGCCTCTTGTAGACGTCGCCATTGATGTACATGTCGGCGTTAACGACGACCTGGTGTAGACCCTGCAAGTAGTAGTGCTTCAGAACCTTCTGGAAACCGAAGACACTATCAGGCTTCGGGCAGCACCACTCGGCAGCATCGATCTTGCCGCTCTNAAGCGCTGGAAGAATGTCACCGCCACCCATAGCAACAGAAGCAANACCAATGTCCTTGTAAGTCTGGCCAGGAATGCCAGGAGGTGTGCGGAAGCGATACTTACGGAAGTCAGCCATGGACTTGATTGGCTCTTTAAACCAGCCAAGAGCTTCTGGNCCGACCGGCTGCAGCATNAAGCCTTTGACGTTTACGCCCATTTCTTTCCAAAGCTGGTCGTAAAGNTCTTTACCGCCGCCNTAGAGGAACCAGGAAACGAATGCGATGTTGTCNATACCAACACCAGCACCTGCGACTGGCGAACCGAACAGCATGGCGGCNGGGTGCTTACCTGACCAGTAATGCGTCCAGGCAAAACCGCCTTCGACCAGACCTTTGTCGACGGCATCAAGAGTTTCCTTGACACCTACAACAGCACCAGCCGGTAGAACTTCAATTTTGACTTCGCTTTTTGGTAAGTGCGGCAACGTCCTTGCCGAACTCCTTCAGCATGTGAACTTCGTCGGCCTTCGCCGGAATCACAGACTGAACTCGGATTGTGACAGACTGGGCCTAACTGGCGGCCGGCGCCATCATTGTTGCTAGCGCCATACCGGACACAGCAAGTGCTCCGCCCANGNGTTTGGTCAGTTTNATATAGCGTCCTCCCAACCACATCGGTTGTATGGTAGGCCGTATGAGCNCATATGCTCAGCCTACAGCGTTTNCATTNTTGTTCTCGCTCNCACCGTCATTCTCGAATGCNNGAAACAAACGTCTCATTTTTAAGGGGTATGTTCAAGCGCTTTTTGCACGCGTTTGCAACTAAGTGCTATGTCAGCATTATGCACTCACGCGAAGACGTTCTGGTACACCGGCGCTGATATGGCTGGCTGCCTCTTGCAGAATACCGACATATTCGACCGCGTTCTCAATCGACATTCTGGACTTTGGTGCGTGGACAGCCAGAGAAGCTACATATCGCCGTTGCTGATCCAGGACTGGTACGGCAACGGCAGTCATTTCGTGAATGAACTCTTCGTTGTCGAGGCTGTAACCTCTCTCCCGTGTCTCACGCAGGTGGCGCTTCAAGTCCTCAGGCTCTGTNAGAGTGTTCTCTGTATGAGGCTTAAGGTCTATTTCTTGTAGGAGACGTCCGCATTGAGCTACAGAAAGGCTCGCGAGATACATCTTCCCGGAAGCCGTTGCATGCAAAGGCACGCGCGAACCTACTGGCAATTGCAGCCGCAAGGGCCATTCAGTCTCCACGCGATCCCAATAAACCATGCCACCGCCTTCCGGCGCTACAAGGTTGCATGTCTCACCAATTTCTCTCGCTACGCGGGTCAATATGGCATGACGCGTGATNTAAACTGATCGACTTGCCAGAACTGACTGGGCCAAATCAACCAATTGCTGGCCGGCAATGTAGCCACGCCCACCTAGTTGTCTCCTGATCAGTCCGGCGCTCAACAGCTGATCACAGAGTCGATACACTGTGGCCTTGGGNAGGCNTGTGCGTTCCGAGATCTCATTAGCCGTTATCGGCTCCTCAGCGTCTGCGACTTCACGGAGAAGTAATATCGTCCTTACAGACCGATCTGGTTCTTCGTTGCCTCTCACGTTCCCCACATCTCNCAAACTGTCAGCAAACAATCGAATGGTAGTGACTACCACGGCGGTTACGTACTTATCCCATGAATGAGAGTGAAAAGTCCAGTTTTTAGGAGCCTGAAGCCATACTTTGCGGTCGCCAACTGTATATCCAGTCATAACGGCGCATCAATTGGGATCGTGGAAGTAACCGCATGGCGGTATCTCTTGCAACGGCTGGAATTCCCGACAAATGATAGATCTGACCGTTTTTGCGAGATTCAATCTGGACCCGTGCTACACGATCCCGACGCAGAAGTTCAAATGCTGCAAAAGCTTCTTGGGGATTACTCTCAGTCATACAATCTGCAAGACAGAAAGCATCTTCGATTGCCATTGCGCCGCCCTGAGCAAGGAAGGGCAAGATTGGATGCGCAGCGTCACCAATGACAATGGTTTGCCCTTTACTCCAACTTGCCAGCGGCTCCGGATCATAGAGNGCCCATTGGCGCCAACTCGTTGCACTTTGCAATAGCGCAGATAAGTCAGGCGCGCGAGGTGGCACACGCCGCAACAGCTCATACGGCTCCAAGTCATGTCCCCATCCAACAAGGCGCTGCGGGTTACTTGTGACGACGACCAGTGCGATNCTGCCACCGCAGTCAATCGGNTATTTGACGATATGTGCTTCAGGACCAAGCCACACGCCAGTGTTGGAATCTCGCAGGTCACTCGGAGCATTGGCCATCGGAACCACCGCCCGTGCTGCAATCAACCCCGCATACTTCAGTTCAAAGTCTGGAGCGATGACTTGCCGANCTCTCGACCAAAGACCGTCGCACCCCACGACTGCTTGTCCCTCAATTTGTCGCTCGTTCTCACATCGCGCTACGACCTGACGTCCCTGCTGCTCAACGTCGATCAGCTGCCAGCCGAAGCGGAACTGAATTTNGCTTTCGGCTTCCGCTGCATTTTTNAATGCTTTGTGTAGATCTGCTCTATGAACAACCAAATANGGGGCACTGGCTCCGTTGTGTCGCTTATCTACCAGCGGCAATTCGCAAATGAACTTTCCTGTGGCCAGCGCACGCACAACAACTGCCTCTGGCTGGGTTGCGCTTCGCTTAACGGCATTCAATACTCCCAGCCGATCAAGAAGAACGGTTGCATTTGGTCCGAGTTGGATACCTGCGCCGTCCGTTATTGGCTGGTCCCGCGCTTCTAGGACAATCGACCTTTGGCCGTGACGAGCAAGAGCAAGGCTCAATGTCAGCCCTGCAATTCCAGCCCCGACGATGATGATTGGAGAGTTTTCGGGCAAACTCAAGAGGTCGTCACGCTTTTGGTGACTAAGCACTCAGCTGGGTCCGACTCAGTGGGCTGAAGCCGAGAATCGTAAACATAGAGAGTTGAGCAGTAAGGACACAAGGCCTGGGAATCAGCCCCCATATCAAGAAAAACGTGCGGGTGATCGTAGGGCGCACGTGCACCCTGGCACATAAATTCTTTCACGCCGATGATGACCTTCTCAGCACCTACATCATTTGCAAAATGCGGTACGATATTGCCTGCCATGTTCTGCCCTTTTTCGTCATCCTGGCTGACAGCCACTATCGGCATCAACAGCGCAAAGATAGCTACGCCACAGTGTAGATGGTAATAGGGTGCGAAGTCGCACAACTTGTACCAGAGCAGGAGATCATCGTGCAGTTTTTTGACTCAGATGGCGTCGAAATTGCCTACATTGACGAAGGCTCGGGCGATCCTGTCCTCCTGTTGCATGGCTTTGCTTCCAACATAACTTTCAACTGGCAAGATCCTGGTTGGGTCCGACATTTGCTNCGCGATGGNCGACGGGTCATNGCAATGGACCACAGAGGACACGGGGCCAGCGGCAAGCCACACAGCCAGGAAGAATACGGCGCACCTATCATGAGCGAAGATGCTCGCAGATTGTTGGATAACCTCGACATCGAGCGCGCTGATGTGATGGGCTATTCGATGGGTGCACGCATCACGGCATTTCTATCGCTCACCCACCCTACTCGCGTTCGCAGCGCAATATTTGGCGGGCTGGGTTACAATATGGTGCGCGGTATGGCCGGCACTGGACCAATCGCAAACGCGCTTGAAGCGCCTACCATTGATGACGTGACGAACGCTACTGCGCGAACATTTCGGGCATTTGCGGAGCAGACTGGAAGTGACCTTAAGGCACTCGCCGCTTGTATCCGCTCGAGCCGTGATCCGCTTGGAGTAGAGGATGTAGCGAGAATTGAATGCCCTGTGTTGGTCGCAGTTGGAACCGATGACGTGATTGGTGGCTCCGCAACAAAACTTGCCGAGCTTATACCCAATGCAGAAGCACTGGAGATAGCCGGTCGTGATCACATGAAAGCGGTCGGAGATCTCTCATACAAACGCGTAGTATCGGCGTTTCTGAACAAGCGGCCGTGAACAACGAAAGCCAATTACAGGCCAGTGGTGTTGGAAAACCAGGTCACTTCCAAACCTACACAAGCTGACAGGCAGCGATTCTAATTTTTTGGACTGCAGTTAGTATAAACCTGCGCCAACAACGCGAAAGCCCCGGCCAGACTACAAGCGTGATCCGTGAATCTCCTTTATGCGGGGAAATCTGGATCGGCAGCAGCAAACAGCCAGGGCTGACTACGCGACTCTCGTCGTACTTACGCAAACACCACTCACTAACGTCGCTTAAGATATCAGTAAGACGGAAAGCCGCACAGCATAATTCTTCACCCTGGGGAAAACTTGTGAGCAATTACTGCGTCAATTCGGCTTTCCAAATTGTCATTTAAGTGTCAAACTTCTCGCTCGTCAGGAATCAACCGTCGAGCGAGGATATTGAAATATGCATGCGAGACAATTAGTTACCATCGTTTTGGCCGCGGTCTTCTTGTGTGGCCAGGCCGCGGCTTCAGAACAGCAGAATAATACTGTCGACCTGGAACTGATACTTGCAGTTGATGTCTCAAGGTCAATGAACACACGTCGACTAAAGCTTCAGAGGCAAGGTTATGTTGCTGCATTCCGCGACAGACGGGTTGCAGACGCAATACAATCCGGACCACAAGGGCGGATTGCTGTCACTTATGTTGAGTGGTCCGGCGCTGATCACCAACATGTCGTTCTGCCGTGGCGGGTCATTTCAAGCCATAAGCAAGCCTTGGCGTTTGCAAAAGATCTTGAGGAGCAGACAACCAAACGGACGCGACGGACATCTATATCGGCAATGCTCCACAAAGCCTCGAAGATGTTTAATTCTAGCGGCTACGATGCACTGCGCCGTGTTATCGACGTTTCAGGTGATGGCCCGAACAACAGCGGAGCATTGGTAGAACAAGCTCGGGATGAGCTACTTGAACAGGGCGTTGTCATTAACGGTCTGCCCATTATGAGTGATCCAGCCGATATGCCCGGCTACTACGATCTGGCCAATTTGGACATGTACTATCGGGACTGTGTTATCGGTGGGCCCGGTTCATTCTACATACCCGTTACCGGCATGAAGAATTTTGCCAAAGCAATACGGATGAAGCTAATACTTGAGATTGCGGATTTGACGCCACCTCGCCAGCAGAAGTTGCTGCATCGAGCCAATTATGTTCCGCCGTCTACTGGCAATCACAGAGCCAATTGTCTTACTGGCCAATATGCTGTGCGGCCGACCAAACCTTCAGTTCGCTAGAGCAATATCGTTCCGGATCGAATCACCGTTCGACTTGCTCACTTAGCTGGCCGGAACGTGAATCTTGCTCTACTCAATAAGTTTAGAGACCGATTCACGTTTCAGATGGATGCGCCAAGCGCTGCCATCTGAAACGATCGGGCTCTAGTGTCTCTGACTTAAAACGGTCACGGGTGCATCGCACTCGTGCCGAATTTGAACGCCAATTAACCACTGGGGCAACGGATCATTCAGGTAGTTTTAAGGCTACCGATCATAGTGTGTGTTCCCATGGCCAAGCGAATAGTTCATGCAGTTTTAGTGGTGATGTCCTGCGCCTTCGTCGTGAGTTGCAGCGCCAATAAGACTCGTTTTTTCCCAAGTTCTCAAAGCGGTGAGGCAGCGCATCTGGTCGGTCCAGCTGCATGGCATGCTGGTAACGAGCGGAGTTGTCTGGCGTCTGGTCGTGTTCGCGAGACACCCTACATCTTTTCACGCGCTAGCATTGGTCGTCCCACTGGTTGTGGCGCCGAACGCCCATTCGTGGTTAAGGCTGCACTCGGCGGGCATGTGGGCATGAGACCTGCGGCGACACTAAGATGCAACATGATCGGTCCGATTGATCGTTGGCTGCGCGATGTCGTTCAACCTGCCGCGCAAAGACGGTTTGGCCAGAATGTCGTGGAACTCAAGGTCATTGCTTCTTATGCCTGCCGTAGCCGTAACAGCAGACGCGGGGCCAAGCTATCTGAGCATGGTCGGGCTAACGCCATAGATATTTCGGCGTTTGTCTTGTCAGATGGATCGCGGGTAACAGTGAAGCAAGGCTGGAGTTGGAACAACCGCGGCGCCCGTTTCCTCCATACGGTTCATCGTGGTGCTTGCCGCCACTTCACAACCGTATTGGGTCCCAACGCCGATAAATTTCATCATGACCATTTTCATTTCGATCTAGCACGACATGGACGGGCAGGTACTTATCGCGTTTGCCGCTGAGGCGTGACCTCAGCTCACCGCGGATCTTGTCATCGGTGTAGTAATTTCATTACTGCTTTGTCCCGGGCTCAACATCAGGATCATTGATCATCCCTATGCTAGTCTGACTGCTTAATTGCAGTTCAGTGGAATCACGCAAACATGTCGAAGATCGAAGTTCTGACCATCCATCCGCTCAGTGCTGACGCCCAGGTTAAGATTCGCGCTGTTGATGCCGGTGTACGGCTGACCGATGCAGGTGGATGGTTTGCCGGTGAGATCCGCGAAACCTGGCCACCGTTTGCGGTCAAGCGTAATCTTTCTGATAAGGCGCAAGGTTCCGGCACGCGTGAAGAGCGTGACGAGCTTCTGTCTAAAGCTGAGATCATCTACGGCGGATTTCCGTTTCCGCTTGATCTATGTGCACGCGCGCCAAATCTAAAATGGTTTCACCAGTTCCCAGCCGGCGCAAGCAACCTGATGCGCGGTGACATTTGGAAAAGTCACGTCACGGTTACGACTTCTCGTGGTCTTGGCAATACGCGCGGCATTGCTGAATACGCGGTGGCGAGCATTCTCCACTTCGCCAAGGGCCTCCATCGCGCCAGTGTGGATCGTGAGCGCAAGGATTTTGAACATTCTGCTTATCGCCCTGTCTTACTGCAAGGCAAGACAGCTTGCGTTGTGGGTGCAGGAGGTATTGGCCTCGAAGTCGGACAACTTTGTGCTGTACTCGGACTGAGGGTCATTGGCACTCGACGCTCAGTTGATCCAAATGCACCCTTGCCACCAGGCTTTGATCGACTCGGCAAACCAGAGGAACTCGGCGGTTTTCTTTCGGAAAGTGATTTCGTCATTGCTTGTTGTCAATGGACACCCGAAACGACAAACCTTTTTGATGATAGGCGCTTTGCCGCCATGAAACATGGCAGCGTGTTTGTGAACATCGCACGCGGCGAGATCGTAGATGAAGAGGCACTTGTCCGAGCCCTTGAATCCAATCATCTACGTGGCGCCGCGCTAGACGTTTATGTTGGAGAGTTCGAGCGTCCGCCACCAGCACGTCTCCGGTCCAATCCGAACGTGCTCATATCACCGCATATCTCTGCGGGCAGTGACCAGTCCAATTCGCGGCCTGTTGAACTTTTCTGTGAAAATTTGCGTGCCTATATCGACGGTAAACCACTCCGCAATGTCATAGATTGGGATCGTGGATACTAATGGCATGCAAGTGATGGGCACAGACTAAGGTAGGACGTAACCACCATTCACATCGCTAATCGCCCCTGTCATGAAACGGGCCTTGTCGCTTGCCAAGAAGATGACAGCGTCGCTGATATCTTCGGGTTCAGCCAGACGTCCAAGCGGTATTTGTTGAATGAGAGCTTCCGTCTTTTCGCGACCGCCCATCAGCTCATCGACCCGGTCACCATTCACAGGCCCCGGAGCAATTGTATTCACGCGGATGCCATAACGGCCGTACTCTTGGGATAAGTGCCGGGTGAAGCCAATCACTCCTGCCTTCACAGCGGTGTAAGATGCGCCGAGCAGAGGGCTGGTCTGGCGCCCGGCATTCGATGAAAAATTGACAATGCAGCCGGAATTTTGCGCCATCATGTGAGGCAGTACGGCCTTTGCGAATAGAAATGTTCCTTTGAGGTTGGAGTCAAACACGAGATCCCATTCCTCAACTGGCGTTTCATGAGTTGCCCGAAAGGCTTT
>NZGY01000142.1 GCA_002689605.1 Filomicrobium sp. | reverse complement strand
TCGAGGCATTCAGGAAACAGCGTCGCCTGATCCCGCGCTTGGCCTTCAATGAACCGTTTCATGCCATGCTCCCGCAAAGCTGCGGAAGAACTGAATCAGAATTCGCGTTTTGACACAACCAGGGTCATTGAACGTCTCGACAACGCCGTTGATCCAAAGGCAGAAGGGCGCAAGTTATGTCTCGAATTCGTTGCCCAATTGCGTGAGGTTGACGGAATCCATGGCGTTCATCTAATGGCCCCAGGCAACATTGGCTCACTGCCACAAGTGATCGATGAGATCAGCGCACAATAACGCCGGATGCTTTCCCGCATGTCGTTTCCGATCTCCTAAGAGAGGATGTATACGACTGCATATCAAAACGAACTGACCCCAGGGAGTAACGATGATGACGAACTCACCCTCGGCAGAAGATATCGCAGCTGTATCTCAGACAGCTCTGAACAGCATCTGGTCTTTGTCTGGCCTACCAGAAACGGCCATTTCAAACATTGAACTGAATGCAGTTCCACTGACTCTGCCATCATCATTTCACGTAGCGGCAATGGCAACATCAACCATTGCGGCCGCTGCACTCGCAGCGTCAGAATTATGGCGCCTGCGCTCTGGCGAAACCCAAAAAGTCACCGTCTCCAGTCGGCACGCCGAGGCAGAGTTCTTGAGTGACCAGCNCATGAGAATAGATGATGGTCCCGAAAGAGACATCTGGGGACCAATTGCAGGACTGTATGAATGTGGTGATGGTCGTTGGGTTCGAATTCACGCGAATTACCCACATCATGAGAGAGGCACGCTAAGTGTGCTGGGATGTGAAGCAACAAAACAGGCCGTACTGCANACACTCAAAACTTGGAAGGCAGAGGAGTTCGAGAACGCTTGCGCAGATAAGGGGCTTCCAACCTTCATGATGCGCTCTCCTGAAGAATGGGCGGAACATCCGCAAGGCAAGGCTCTGGAGAACTTGCCCTTGCTCGATCTTGAGCAGATCGGCGATGCACCAATCGAACCATTGCCCACTGTGGGGCTGCAGCCTTTATCAGGTATCACAGTCTTAGATCTCACACGCGTGATAGCNGGACCGGTTGGCGGACGAACGCTCGCAGCACATGGTGCTCACGTCANTCGGATTGCTGCTGAACATTTGCATCGTGACACTATCGCCCTGGAGGCGGATGCTGGTCGCGGAAAACAATCCAGCTTCATAGATCTCCGATCAAATGACGGNANGACCCAGCTGGAGGAGATGGTTCCCAACTCCGACNTCTTCATCCAGGGTTATCGACCAGGCACGATCGACGAGAAAGGCTTCCCTCCAGAGCGCCTCGCGGAATTGCGCCCGGGTATTGTGTGTGCGTCTGTATCTGCCTGGAGCCATGAGGGACCATGGTCGGCGCGACGTGGCTTTGACTCGCTTGTGCAGACTGCAAGCGGCATCAACGTCNCTGAAGCACGAGCCGCCGGTGTTGCGGACCCTAAACCGCTTCCATGCCAGGCGCTGGATTATGCCTCGGGGCACCTTCTAGCNTTGGGCGCGATGGCGGGTCTCTATAAGCGGGCAACAGTGGGAGGCAGTTGGCGNGTNCGGGTTGCACTTGCGCGGACACGCCATTGGCTGGAAAAGTTGGGACGGATCNAAAACGGNTTCGCCCCAACCGCTCCGAGCAATGATGAGGTCGCGGATCTCATGACAGAGATCGACTCAGATTACGGGAAGCTTCTAGCTGTGAAATATCCAGCGCAACTCTCACTCACACCAGTTCCTGAAAATCGTGCACCAACGCCATACCCTTATCCGTAAAGGGCTATATGACTGAGGGGCCGGTAGAGTTCTGCATTGGTGCGGATCTCAGCGAGGAATTGCAATGGATCGTATTCCAGACAATAGGGCGCTTACATGAGTCAAAGGATATGCACAGAACCAACAGAGGCTGTCGCTGAACTCATCCGTCTCTACGATGAACAGNCCCGACATCTACGCGAACAATTCTCTATGTTTGCCAACGGTGAAGAACTAGAGGGACCAGCGCGTGCCCACTATCCCAAGATCTGGACTCAGGTCGGTGCAAGACGGCATTCTCGCGTGATNCAATCCTATGGATTTTGCGATCAACCAGGAACATATGAGGCAACGATTACCCGGCCCGAGTTGTTCCGCAACTATCTCACTGAACAACTCACACAAATGCGCAACAACCATGATTGCACGTTTGAGATTACTCTTTCCGATATCCGGCTCCCGATCCACTTCGCCTTTCCTGATGGCATTCACGTNGAGCGTGGACTCGACACAGCCCAGATTGAGCGCTTCCAATCCCAATTTGACCCGCCTGATCTAGCAGTAATGGATGACGAATGGGTCAATGGTGAAGTTGATCTCGGACCGGATGAAATCCGCCCACTATCCCACTTCACGGCACCACGTATCGATTACTCACTGCATCGCTTGCGTCACTATACGGGAACCGATTGCCATCACTTCCAGATCTTTGTCCTTCTGACGAACTATCAGTTTTATATCGATCGCTTTCGCAAAGTTGCGGAGCAACTCGTCAAGGATGACGCGAACGACTATACGGCATTTGTTGAACCCGATAGTCAGGGTCACGGCCCGCAAATGCCGGCCTATCACCTCCAGCGTGATGACCTAAATGGAATTACACTAGTCAACATTGGGGTTGGTCCATCCAACGCCAAGACGATGACGGATCACCTGGCCGTTCTTCGACCGTCAGCGTGGATTATGCTCGGCCATTGCGCAGGCCTAAGACGTACACAGCAGCTTGGTGACTACGTATTGGCACACGGATACGTTCGNGATGACCATGTCTTGGATGCGGATCTACCACTCTGGGTTCCGATACCANCCCTCGCGGAGGTGCAAACAGCNCTCGAAGAGGCGGTTGCAGAAGTTGCAGGTGTCTCTGAACTNGAACTGAAAGAGGTCATGCGGACCGGNACGGTCGCATCCATCGATAATCGCAATTGGGAACTACGGGACCAGGCTGAACCNATNCGACGTTTCTCGCAATCGCGGGCGATCGCCCTGGATATGGAAAGCGCCACCATCGCTGCCAACGGGTTTCGTTTTCGCGTTCCCTACGNCACATTGCTCGTCGTATCCGACAGACCACTTCATGGTGAGCTCAAACTACCCGGCATGGCATCAGACTTCTACCGCAATCAGGTCGACCGCCATCTCGCGATTGNCATACGTGCAATGGAAATCATGCGTGGGCTCCCCGTTGAACGACTTCACTCTCGTAAACTGAGATCCTTCAACGAAGTNCCCTTTCAGTAATCNAAGACTACGCATGTCANCCCGATGCTCCCTGCAGTTCGGACACACGCGCATGATAGCCATACCTCAGGCTGCCNTGACGGGATCGCCCAAAACATGCATAAGGCGGTTGGCCCAACCAAATAATGCGGTCGAAAGCGTAAGGTCCAGGATCTCGGACTCATCAAGCCCCACTTCGCGAAGCCGAGCTACATGATCCAAATTCGCAGCNCTTGGCGTTTGAGACAGTGCAACAGCAAAATTAAATATTGCCTGATCGCGCGGCTCCAATTCGGCATTCACGCCTTTCGCAAATATTTCATCNGTTATGGCGTCAGATTTGGCGAGCTTCAGATGTCGATCGGCGTGAACGGCCGCGCAATAAATGCAGCGATTAACAATCGAGCAGCCGATTGCGCCGAGCTCTCGTTCCTCCCTGCTCAATCCATCCGGGTCATACATGATCGCGTTAAACAGCGGCGAGCGTACCTTGAGCGATTCCGGATCGTGAGCGAGAACGAGAACATAGTCGGAAACCTTCGTATTCGAAGGAGTTACCTGTAAAGCATCGAGCTGCTCCTCTGTCGCNTCTTGGAGATTAACAGGTTCGACCCGCGGCTGCCATTCGGGCACCGTCTTGGTGAACTTATGCAAGATCCGGCTCATGCTTCGGTCTCCGTCATAAGGGACAGGCCCGCCACCAGCCTGATTTGATAAGCAAGAAATGCATTCAGCTCTGATAAGCGCACGATATCGGCATCCGCCACACCTGCGTCTTGCAACGACCGAATGTCCGCTTCCGTAATATTGGCCGGTTCGGTCGCAACGCTATCGACGAACGCGATGCAATGCTTCAATTCGTCAGGCACGTTTTGAGAAGTCGGATCAGCAACCACAGTCAGGTTAGTTGACCCAATAGCTGCCCGATAGTGTGTCGCAAGAGCGGGGCAATCGTTCAATAATGCAATCCTGACTGCCAACGCAGCGCGCAAATCATGTGACCATCCACCCGGATCGGCGGGTTCCAACACGGCTTTCTCAGCCGTTTCTGTCATGATCAAAATGTTCTTACGTAGCTTCACTGCATCAGACAAAGCAGCCCCGCTGTCGGCTGCCATCGATACTTTGACAGCAGTTGTATCCCAGACGTTCATGGATCGCCCTCCTATTCATCCGATCAATATAACCCCTAGTCGCCTCCCCTCTCAACGGACTAACATTGCCGCAAAAGCGTAATCCTTGGGAATACTGCACGTCAGCGCTGCGGCACGCCTGCGTGACATTCTCGCAAACTCGATAAACAAGACCTACACCCAGAAAGGCCCCAGCCATGCGAACTGTTGCTCTACCAGATGGTGAAACCGTCCCAGCGCTTGGGCTTGGTACATGGCATATGGGAGAACGCAGCTCCGAACATGCTGTGGAAGTTGCAGCCATCAAGGCCGGTATCGATCATGGGATGACTTTGATCGACACTGCTGAAATGTATGCCGAAGGCGGAGCCGAACAAGTTGTTGGCGAAGCCATCAAGGGTCAGCGCGACAAGGTATTCGTTGTCAGCAAAGTCTATCCACACAATGCATCTTTGAGTGGCGCACAGGCGGCGTGCGAGCGAAGTCTGAAACGTCTAAACATTGACTGCATCGATTTGTACTTGCTCCATTGGCGTGGGGCTGTGCCGTTTGAGGAAACAATTGCAGCCTTCGAACANCTCAAGTTGGATGGCAAGATTCGACATTGGGNCGTGAGCAATCTCGACCAGGACGATATGGAAGAGCTCTTGATGCAGACNGACGGTGCCAACTGCGCCACNAACCAGGTTCTCTACCATCTCGACGAACGCGGTATCGAGTGGGACCTCTTACCAAACTGTAAGCAGCAGAAGATCCCAATCATGGCGTACTCACCGCTTGGTCAGGGTGCCATCCTCTTTGAACCTGTCCTCCAGCAACTCGCGCAGAAGCACAACGTAACACCAGCTACGATCGCCATTGCTTGGACCATGCGCAAGGATCATGTGATTTCGATCCCTAAGTCATCCAATGCTGAACGTGTTAGGCAGAACGCCGCAGCGGCCAACATTAATCTAGACAACGAAGACCTTGCTTTACTTGACGCAGCCTTCTCACCTCCGGTGGGACCGTCTTCGCTGTCAATCCTTTANCCCGCGCCCAGCAGACCAAAGTGCAGGCAACTTATCAGCCCAATTCGACCCGCCCGCTGATACTCACGCGTAGGGAACTTCAATCCAAGGTTAGAACTTGGTTCTTGCAGCCATTTTGTGCTTCGATGTCTGAAAGTTCCTGCAGTTCGGAGTACCNAATGCCGCGCGTGCCGCTGAATGAAATTGAGTCTACAACTAAAGCAGCCTTAGAGAACCACGGCGCGAGGCCCTGGATTGCGGATGAAGTTGCGAAAGCAGTCCGGAAAGCTGAGTCTGTCGGCAATCGCATCTGCGGTCTTTACTACTTGGAAAGCTACTGTCAGCAGTTGCAAAGCGGTCGTGTCAAAGGTGATGTCGAGCCGGTCGTGAGCCGTCCGCGATCGGCCAATGTGGTGGTAGATGCCAAGTTTGGATTTGCTCAANCNGCTTTCTCGCGAGCTCTTCCAGATGCTNTCACCGCCGCACGGGAATGCGGTGTCGCGAGCCTTGCCGTATGTCATGCGCACACGTGCACGGCTGTGGGTTATTTCACCGAGCAAATTGCAAAGGCCGGTTTGATAGGCTTGGGCATGACGAATGCGTCACCGATTGTCGCTCCACCAGGAGGAAAGACGAGGGTCATNGGNACNAACCCNATNGCATTCTCNGTCCCTGATGGAAACGGTGGTATAGCAATGCAGTTCGACCAATCCACCACNACGGTAGCCCTCGGCAAAATCACCATGGCCAAAGCGGCNGGTGAAAGTATTCCGGAGGGGTGGGCGATTGATGCCAATGGTCAACCGACNACCGANCCTGANGCCGCGCTGGCAGGTTCACTCGTCAGCACNGGCGGTTACAAAGGCTGGGGATTTGGCCTGATGGTTGAACTACTGGTTGCTGGGCTGACCGAAAGTGTCGNCAGNCNGGACGTCAAACCATTGAAAGCNCCNGAAGGTCCGCCGCATGATCTNGGCCAATANTACATCCTGATNGACCCNGCTTCCTCNTCAGCATTCTACGAGCGCATGCNGCAAGTCGNNCAAGGNGTGGCCCANGACGAGGGCGCACGAATGCCAGGNCAGGGCAAGGTCGAACAAGATCCGGTTGAACTAGAACAAGCCGTTTGGGATCAAGCACAGACACTCGCTGGCAAGAGCTAAACATACAGCCTGGGTTCAGAACCAGGCCAAACAACACTGTGAGATAGGAAGGAACAAGTATCATGGCGCGTATCGGTTTTGTTGGATTGGGAAAGATGGGCGGACCAATGGTGCGCAACCTCATCAAGGCAGGTCACAGCGTCAAGGTGTTCGATCTGTCAGAAGAAGCTGTCAACTTCGCCGTTCAATCGGGCGCACAATCAGCCCCCTCAGCAAAGGACGCTGCCGGCGGTGTCGAATACGCGATTACAATGCTTCCTGAAGGTTCCCACGTCCGAGAAGTGATGTTGAATGATGGTGTACTTGCAGGTGCGGATCCCGGAACGCTGCTAATCGACTGTTCTACCATCGATGTCGATACAGCACGTGCAGTTTGTGAGACCGCCAAAGAGGCAGGCTTGGCCATGGTCGATGCGCCTGTATCCGGTGGCGTCCAGGGCGCGGAAGCAGGCACACTCACCTTCATGTGCGGTGGTGAGGCAGACGCTTTCGCGAGAGCACGCCCAATCCTTGAAGCAATGGGAAAGAATATCGTGCACTGCGGCGGACCGGGCGTTGGCCAGGCAACCAAGATCTGCAATAACATGCTGGTCGGCATCAACCTCCTCGGCGCTGCTGAAGCGATGCTCATGGGCACGCGACTGGGCGTCCCCAAAGAGACGCTTTTCAACGTCATCTCGACATCAACCGGTGCAAGCTTCTTATTTGACAACATGAACCCAATGCCAGACGTGGTTGCGACGGCACCGTCGAGCCGCGGCTTCGAGCCTGGTTTCATGGCCAAGCTGATGCTAAAGGATTTGCGGCTTTCACAACTTGCTGCTCTGGCATCTGCAACGTCTACACCGCTGGGAGCAGTCGCGACGGCGGCCTATCAGCAGCATGTTGAAGCTGGTCACGGCGACGAAGACGTCTCAAGTATCATCAAAATCCTGGATCCAAAGATCAACTAGTTAACGACCGGAATTATCACGATTGCCGAACTGGAGTTTTAGCCGTGTCATCACTGTCTCATCTCAAGGTCATTGATTTGACCAATCACTTGGCCGGGCCATACTGCGCAATGATCCTGGCAGACCATGGTGCCGATGTTATTAAGATCGAGAACCCGAATGGTGGAGATCAGTTGCGCCAGACACCTCCGTTCCAAGAGGGTGAGAGTGCACCCTTCATGCTTTGGAACCGTAACAAGCGGTCCGTCGCACTAGATCTCAAGAAACCTGAGGACCACCAAACGCTGCTCGACATGGCCGCGTGTGCCGACGTCATGATTGAGAACTTTAAACCAGGCACTGCCGAGAGATTAGGCATCCACTACGAAGCCATGGCCAAACTCAATCCAGAATTGATCTACTGTTCTATATCGGGATTTGGCCAAACTGGACCTTATGCATCACGCGGTGGTTTTGATCTCATTGCGTGCGGCATGTCCGGCCTCATGTCGATCAATGGTCCTCCGGATGGTCCGCCATACCGCATCCCAATGCCGATCACTGATCTCAGTGGAGGCATGAACGGTGCAATTGGCATTCTGACCGCCTTAGCCGCGCGCCATCAGACTGGTAAGGGACAGCATGTCGACACGTCCCTATACGAGGCCGGCATTTCACTTGGTGTGTATGAGGCCGCTAGCGTTTTTGCGAATGGAGAAGTGCCAGAGCGATTGGGTCAGGCTCATCGTGGCAGCGCACCCTACCAGCTGTTCCCGACCGCTGACGGTTATGTCACCATTGGAGGTGCACAGGACAGTTTTTGGCGTGATGCCTGCAAAATCCTTGGCTGCGAGCATCTGGTCGCCGATCCACGCTTTAAGACCAAAGCGGATCGTGTCACCCACAACAAGGAACTTGTACCGGAGCTTGAAGTCTATTTTAAGCGCCAGACGACTGCGGCCCTTTGTGAAGCGTTCGAGGCTGCCGGCATTCCGGCCGGCCCTGTTATGAACCACGTCGAAGTCTATAACGAGCCCCAAACGCACGCGCGTGAAATGGTGACAGAAGTCGAACACACAAAGGTCGGTAAAATGAAAGCGATCGGTGTGCCGGTAAAATTATCCGATACGCCAGGCGGTGTCCGACGTGCAGCCCCTGTCCTGGGCGAACATACCGAAGAAGTTATCCGAGATTGGCTGGGAAAATAAAAACGAACACGCCAGCCAGCCTCACAGGCTATCAGCAAAGGAAAAGGGCGAGAGCACACAACCGAATGCCGCACTCGCCCAACAAGTTTCAGTTGTTTGTCTACACGCTATTTGATTAGCGCATGCCAAGTGCATGAAGTACCGATCGAACAGATCCGGAAATCATCCGTCGCATAATTGAGCGCCCGACGTCGCGTGCAACCTGTTCTCCGAGAGAGCGACCGCCCCGTGGTCCCTTACCGAACACAACGTTTGCCCAGCTACCTTTCTTGGCTTCTGCTTCGGCCTCTGCAGCTGCACGTTGCTCAGCCAGTTTAGCAGCGCGAGCCTGAAGTATTTCGTGGGCGCTTTCGCGGTCCACCGCCGTATCATATTTGCCAGCAACCGGGCTGCGCGACATCGCATCAGTTCGCTCAGCAGCCGACATTGGCCCGATACGCCCATTTGGCGGACGGATCAATGTGCGCTGAACGATCGACGGCTGACCTTTATTCTCCAGGAATGAGACCAGCGCTTCACCAACCTTGAGCTCAAGAATGACACGTTCGGTATCGAGGTCGGGGTTAGGGCGGAACGTCTCCGCGGCAGCTCTAATAGCACGCTGTTCTCGAGGAGTGTAGGCGCGAAGTGCGTGTTGAATTCGGTTACCCAACTGAGATGAGACAGTATCCGGCACATCAAGTGGGTTTTGTGTAATGAAGTAGATACCTACACCCTTAGAACGAATAAGGCGTGCGACCTGCTCAACCCGTTCAAGCAGCGCCTTAGGAGCTTCATCGAACAATAAGTGGGCTTCATCGAAGAAAAACACCATCTTCGGTTTTGGCTGATCACCAACTTCAGGAAGCTCTTCCCATAGCTTGGTCAGCAACCACAATAGGAAGGTCGCGTAGAGGCGGGGATTCTGGAGCAACTTGTCAGCCGCCAGCAGATTCACGAAGCCACGACCATCATATGTCGACTTCATAAAGTCCTGAATGTCGACGGCTGGCTCACCAAAGAATTGGTTGGCGCCTTGATCCTCAAGAACCAACAACCGGCGTTGGATCGCGCCGACAGAGGCCGAGGCGATATTTCCGTACTTGGCCGAAAGTTCTTTTGAACGCTCGTCCACCGCGACAGCCATGGAGCGAAGGTCGGCCAAATCCAACATGGGCATGTTCTCGTCCTGCGCAACGCGGAACATGATGTTGAGAACACCCTCCTGAACTTCATTGAGCTCAAGCAGTCGCGCAAGAAGCAGCGGACCCATATCTGTGACCGTGGCACGAATTGGATGACCTTGCTCGCCGAAGACATCCCACATCACTGGCGGATAGCCCTTTGGTGAAAAAGCAGGCAAGCCGACGTCAACGAGCCGCTTGTCGATGAAATCCTTCTGCTCCCCAGCCATGCCTATGCCGGAGAGGTCGCCTTTAATGTCTGCTGCGAACACTGGGACGCCGGCATCAGAAAAGCCTTCAGCCAAGACCTGCAAGGACACAGTCTTACCAGTACCCGTCGCGCCGGTTATCAAACCGTGCCGGTTCGCCATCGCCAGATTGAGATACTCACCTTTGACACTCTTACCGACAAAAATCTTGCCATCCTGCAGCATGATCAACCCCTTGGATGAATGCGCTCTTCTAAGCGCCCAAACGCGCGACTCAGCCCTGACGAAATTTGCACCTGTTTGCACATCATTGAATGAATTGCCAACAACAGTTGCGCATGCGACTTAAACAATCCAAGGCTTTTTCTGGCAAAACAGTCATCAGGCGGGAGAGCTAGCCAAATTCCCAATTCCGGGAATTGATTCGGCAAGGGCATCTCTCCTGTGATCGTGGCTATCAACGAGTGTCACATCCGCGATCAATTTGCCGCGTGCGGAACATAGTGCTGACATGCGCCACTGCTTGTNCTATAAGCCCGCGATCAANCGATAAAATGCTGCACAAAANTAGCAGCGCTACCGTCACAACAAAACGAACTGCGTAGGAGAGAATTATGCCGGCCGCATGGAGTCCAGACAGCTGGAGATCAAAACCGATCGTCCAGGTCCCCGACTATCCAGACGCCGCTGTACTGGCGGCTGTAGAGGAACAGCTTTCTGCGTTTCCGCCATTGGTNTTTGCGGGCGAAGCGCGCAATTTAAAGCAATCACTAGCAGAAGTTGCACAGGGNAACGGTTTCCTTTTGCANGGCGGCGACTGTGCCGAGAGCTTCGCAGAGCACGAGGCCGACAATATTCGCGATTTCTTCCGCGTTTTCCTGCAGATGTCCGTCGTTCTCACCTATGCGGGCGGCTCGCCGGTCGTGAAGATTGGCCGGATCGCAGGTCAATTCGCGAAACCTCGCTCCTCACCGACAGAAACCAAAGATGGCGTTGAGNTGCCGAGCTACCGCGGCGACATCATCAACGGNTCAGAATTCACCGANGCGTCCCGCATTCCGGATCCCNACCGGCAACTCGAGGCCTATAGACAATCAGCTGCAACACTCAATCTCATTCGCGCATTCTCGATGGGAGGCTTCGCGGATTTGAACCGAGTGCATCAATGGACACTCGGGTTNCTTGCAGAAAGCCCACAGGCCGATCGGTACCGGGAACTNGCGACGCGCATTAGCGAAGCACTGGAGTTCATTAACGCTTGTGGGATCACATCGGAAACGACGCCAGGGCTCAAGACCGTTCCGTTCTANACNAGTCATGAGGCCTTGCTACTGGGCTACGAGCAAGCGTTCACGCGGACAGATTCGACNACTGGAGAGCCTTACGCCACATCAGGGCATTTCGTTTGGATTGGCGACAGAACCCGTCAGCCGGATCATGCCCATGTCGAGTACTGCCGCGGGATCAAGAACCCCNTAGGTCTCAAGTGCGGGCCGAGCCTAGACCCAGGNGAACTTCTTGAGTTGATCGANNTCCTCAATCCACAAAACGAGCCTGGTCGTTTGACGCTCATCTGCCGCTTTGGCNATAATAAGGTGGAAGACAAGCTTCCAGCTCTCATTCGTGCGGTTGAGAAGGAAGGTCGCTGGGTAGTCNGGTCTTGCGATCCGATGCACGGCAACACNCTCACGTCGAACAANGGCTACAAAACGCGCCCCTTCGACAGAATTCTCAAGGAAGTCAATAGCTTCTTTGATATTCATCGGGCAGAAGGCACACACGCTGGCGGCATTCACGTNGAAATGACGGGTAAGAACGTCACGGAATGTACGGGTGGCGCACGCGCACTGACCGAGGCTGATCTCGAAGATCGCTATCATACCCACTGCGATCCTCGCCTTAATGCGGATCAGGCTCTGGAGTTGGCATTCCTGNTTGCCGAGAGACTCAAGGAAGAGCGAACAAGCCGTATTCATCCGCTACCGATTGCAGCGGCCGAATAGCGCCAGCCTTCGGGGCAGCATATATTTATTGCGAGTCTGCGGCCGGTGTTTTCGCACCGGCCGTTTGTTTTACCTGAACCGGCATCCACCGGCGCAAAGAAGCAAGTCCAATGAGCAACTCAGCACCCGTTGAACTTCGTATAGCCCTCGCCCAGCTCAATCCAACTGTCGGCGACCTTGAAGGCAATATGGCGAAGGCTCTTGCAACCTATCAAGAAGCAGCTCAAAGCGGAGCAGACCTTGTTGTTTTCTCAGAATTGTTTCTACCGGGATATCCCCCTGAAGATCTCGTCCTTAAACCGGCATTCGCAAATGCATCAAAGGCTGCAGCTGAAAGGCTAGCAACCAAGATCACCAACGGACCGGGCGTAATTATTGGCACCATCTGGCCCGAGGATGGGAAGGTCTACAACGCAGCCGTTCTTATTGATGGCGGTGAGATCAGGGCCGTACGCTATAAGTCAGATCTACCCAACTATGGCGTCTTTGACGAGAAACGCGTGTTCGAGGCCGGTCCTCTTCCCGGCCCCGTCGATTTCCGCGGCGTGCGCATCGGTATGCCAATTTGTGAGGACATCTGGAATGAAGAAGTTTGTGAGTGCCTAGCCGAGTGCGGCGCGGAGATTTTGGTCGTTCCCAACGGCTCACCATTCGATTGGAAGAAACCCGACGTGCGCACGAACATTGCCGTGGCTCGCGTTAATGAGAACACCTTACCGATGGTCTACGTCAACCAACTCGGCGGTCAGGACGAGTTGGTTTTTGATGGCGCTTCGTTCGTACTGAATGCTAATGCCTCGCTTGCGGCACAACTACCGGCCTGGGAAGAAAGTCTCGCCTTTACTGATTGGACCAAAGGGGAAGATGGTTGGTCATGTGCAACAACTGAAAGAGCGATCCTTCCAGAGGGTGACGCTGCGGCGTATGCCGCCTGCGTGTTAGGCCTGCGCGATTACGTCAACAAGAATGGGTTTCCTGGAGTCGTGCTCGGGCTTTCCGGTGGCATCGACTCGGCACTCGTTGCGGCTATGTCGGTCGATGCACTCGGCTCGGATAGAGTTCACTGCATCATGCTACCGTACCGCTATACATCTGAAGAAAGCTTCAGCGATGCAGCTGCTTGCGCCAAAGCGTTGGGAGTTCGCTACGATACGATTGCGATTTCGGAACCAGTCGAAGGTTTCATGACTGCGTTGTCCGATCTATTTGCGGGTCAAGATGCCGGCGTTGCTGAGGANAACATNCAGAGCCGCACGCGTGGATCGATCCTCATGGCAGTATCGAACAAATTCGGCAGTATGGTTGTTACCACCGGCAACAAAAGTGAAATGTCGGTTGGATACGCCACGCTCTATGGCGATATGAACGGTGGATACAATCCAATCAAAGATCTCTACAAGACCGAAGTCTACCGCATTTCAGCNTGGCGAAATCANAACGTNCNAGAAGGCGCACTAGGTCCTGCTGGCGTTGTCATTGCTGAGAATATACTGACTAANGCNCCGACAGCCGAACTGCGCGANAANCAGACGGATCAGGACTCACTACCGGAATACGATGTACTCGATGATATCCTGAACTGCCTTGTAGAGGATGAGATGCCACTGACAGACATCGTCGCGCGCGGCCATGATGTCGAAACAGTGAAGCGTGTCGCAAGGCTTCTCAACATTGCTGAATATAAGCGCAGACAGGCCGCACCCGGGGTCAAGATATCATCTCGGAATTTTGGTCGTGACCGCCGATATCCAATCACAAACCGCTTTGTTGAACCGATCTAAGGCTATCCCGACTTGANTCGTCAACTNGAACTTGGCAGCCGCAGGAGTTTGTTAGCAGCAGGAGTTTGTTAGCCAAGTCATAGTATTCTGCTCTAAGCCAAAATCGGGCTATTTGCGGATACGAGTTCGATGACGTCACATACAGCGCATGTTGGTTGCACCAATCAGCCATGGAGTATTGCGCCAACCTCTCTCTCGCCCCACGACCTNCCGNGNACGCAAGTGCTCTCTTTCGGGAAGCAAGAGATTGCGCTCCGAGAAGTTATTNACTGCCGCTTACACAAAGAAAGCAACTNGGATATTGCCGGCCAGAATTTTAACTTCATGCTATACGTNGGGGTTGCAGCAGTATTTCTCTTTCTCATTGTAGATGCGGGCTGGCGCATCCAGTTTTTGATCGCGGTTACTCTCTTCCTAAGTATCGCCGCCATGTCATTGGCAGATGTTTTAACCACCAGAAAGATAGCCTATTACCGTATAGAGTTTCGAACCAAAGACGGTCGCGCTCACTCATACACGACCGCCTCAGGCGACGATGTAAACGCGATGTTGTCCGCGTTGCAAACCGCAGGGGTTCGCGTCATCTGACTAATCCATTGGCAGCCTCTTCATGCTGACGCACAACCATATTGGATGGAATGTGCCCCGTANCAAAANTTCCATCAATCGTGNAATTTTNCAGAAAGATCCAAGAAGCCGAGACGNNCTAGCGAACTGGGGACAGCTTGCGTCGCTCATTATCTGTGCCACCAGAAGCAGGTTGTTGCGCGGCGGGTTGAGCACCCGGAAGGCTACTCCCACCTTCTGGAATATATTCAGCTGTCTTACACGAACAGCCCGCCACGTACTTTTTCCGATAGCGGAATGCCGTCTTCAAATCAGAGTAGGGGCGCTGAGACTGCTGCGACACCATCTGATCAACTGATTGCCCGGGATTTTGGTGGAAGTACAATTCCGTTGGCGCGGCACAACGCGACTGACAGGCATTTGCATCACGTGCGAAATGAGTGGGTAGCGTCGAAAAACTTACCGGGAAATAATAACCGTCACACAATCGCACGCACACAGTTCGATACGTAGCGAATGGCAATCCTGCAAACGTGTTGCCCCGGACTCGGCCTCTGTCTCCGCTATCCTCATCCTGCCAGAAGTTCGAGAACGGATTGCGCCTTCGGCTTTCGCGCTGGTAGATCGCGCTGCAGTTATTGAGAGCCAGCTCACGAATGATATCATCCTGATATGAACGATCACCCGACCCAAGTATTTGCTGGCGTCGTGCTTGCAGGTCGCCAAGTTGACGCGAAGCTTCGCGTGACCGCCGATCGAGGCCGACACAGCGACGCGTCCTACGGAGCGTTTTTGTAAAAATAAACGTGTCGTAGCAGTCCCGGCTGTCCAACTCCCTCTCCAGACGTCGTAATGAATTACGTGCGGTCCGTATGCCTTGTTCGATTGCCGGAAGTTGTGTGCGCGCTTGACCGCCCCTATTCGCCTCTTCAGCAAGCCGCTGCTCGAGCTGGAGACAAATTGGCGACCGGTTGCCCGGATTGTTTCTGTTGTACGCGTTACTGAAGCCCTGAGGCGCGATCTGGCGCCGTCGTTCACGCGGCTGAGGTGGGCGACGAGTTTCACGTTTTGTTTTCGCATCCCACGGAAACACCCAGCCCTGTGCCACAGCTGGTGATGGACGGACTGTATCGACGATCGGATATGCCAGCACGGCGCACGCAGCGCCCCACCACAACAACTTGGTTAGATGCTTCGACTTAATCATGGTTGGTTGTTACCATGTGCTCCACCAGCATCAATAGGTCCATTGACGCGCCACTAACAGTCTTCCTGCCTTTCCACACCTGAAATACTGCAAGATTGAGGCAATCGTCGGAACTTATCACGAGGCACCGTCGCATCAGCGAATGAGGTGTTCAGTAGACGACACACGATGAAATCATTGACCGGCCCACCTACACCCGCATATAGACCGGGATCCGGAACAACACGCAATTTGCGCTTCATCAAAAGAGACCCCTATGCGCAAAAATGGGCGCAAGCGCATTTGATATGCCGTAGAACCGCAGCCCGGTAGAGGATCAATCTGCTCATGAGCAGCATAGACATAAAGCTATACAACTCACTGACACGGTCAAAAACCAGGTTTGAGCCCCTCGACCCTCAAAATGTCAGAATGTATGTCTGTGGTCCGACGGTGTATGATTATGCACATATCGGAAATGCACGCCCCGTTATCGTCTTTGATGTCTTGTTCCGACTTTTGCGGAGACATTTCGGCACCGACCATGTCACCTATGCTCGAAACATTACCGACGTTGATGACAAGATAAACAAGCGCGCAAACGACGAATACCCTGATATACCAATCAATAAAGCAATCTCCGAAGTCACAAGCCGTACCGAAAAGCAGTTCCACGACGACATTGAACAACTAGGTGTTCTGCCGCCAACCGTGGAACCGCGTGCAACCGAACACATCGCACAGATGCGGGTAATGATTGAACAATTGATTGCAAATGGTCACGCCTACGTTGGCGAGAATCACGTCCTCTTCGATGTGGAATCAATGCCGAACTATGGCAGCCTTGCCAATCGTTCCGTAGATGAAATGGAAGCCGGTGCCCGGGTCGACGTCGCTCCCTATAAAAAGAGCCCAATGGACTTTGTCTTATGGAAGCCTTCCAGTGACAAAGAACCAGGCTGGCCCTCCCCGGCCGGTATCGAAGTACCTGGTCGCCCAGGCTGGCACATCGAGTGCTCAGCGATGTCGGAAGAGCATCTCGGTAAAGTCTTTGACATTCACGGCGGTGGGGTCGATCTCGTGTTCCCTCACCACGAAAATGAGCTCGCCCAGAGTTGCTGTGCGCATGGCACAGAAAAGATGGCGCAAGTCTGGATGCACAACGGATTCCTCCAAGTCGAGGGCGAAAAGATGTCGAAGTCCCTCGGTAACTTCATCACGATCAATGAACTCCTGGATAGCACGAGCTTTGGAGACCGCAAGTGGCCGGGTGAAGTGCTCCGGTTGGCAATGTTGACAACACACTATCGCCAGCCCATCGATTTTACGGTCAAAGCCCTAGAGGTCGCTGAGAAGACATTATCCAATTGGTACAATGCCATTGGAGATGTCGATGCCGCCGCCGAGCCGACTGAGAACGATGACGTAGATCAAGCGTTGCGCGATGATCTCAATACCCCGGCCGCCATGGCCAAATTGCACGCGGCGTTCGACGACCTCCGCTCAAATCGCAACGCTGATGGCCCTGCCCGGTTTAAAGCGATGGCAAACCAACTTGGTTTTCTCGAGGGAACATTATCGAGCTGGTCGGACGGACTCAATCGAGGTGCCGACATTGATGAGCAAGCCGTCAATAAATTAATCATCGAGCGTCTTGCTGCCCGCGGAGAAAAAAACTGGGCTCGATCCGATGAAATTAGGGACCGATTGAGTAATATGGGCGTTCAGTTGAAAGACGGCCGCGATCCAAACACCGGTGAATCCATCACCACTTGGGAAATCAAGAGATAAAGACGGAAAGCTGCAGTTCAAACGAACTTGGCACTAGAGCCCGATCGTTACAGATGGCAGCGCTTGGCGCATCCATTTGTAACGTGGATCGCTCTCTAAACTTATTGAGTAGAACAAGATTGGCGTTCCGGCCAACAAAGTCAGCAAGTCGAACGGTGATTCCATCCGGAACGATCTTGCTCTAAGGCTCTAGAGCTTGCTGTAAGAACCGATGCGCAGCATCGCGCGGTTCTATCTCGCCTGCTGCTAGCGAAGTCACAATTGCTTTGTTTTCTGCAGTGAGGTCCGCGTTAGAGCAGCAGTTTCGCAGCAAATCTTTCGCCACTTGTTCGATCAGGTAGAGCGCCCGCCTATGTTGACGATGCAGAGCATCTTCCTGGCTTAGACAGCAAGCGATCCGACTTAGTTGATCGATAAGCACACCAATACCATCCCGCCGCGACGCACTGGTGAGAATGACTGGCGCTTCATTCCCATCCGGGCTCCGCAAGGCGACAGCATTCCGCAACTGTTCAGCTGTGGCATCAGCCCCAGGTTGATCGGACTTATTGACCACCAAGACATCAGCAATCTCGAGCAGGCCTGACTTCATTGCCTGTATGCCATCCCCAAGACCTGGGGCGGAGACAGCGATTTTGATATCCGCCACGGCAGCAATGTCTATTTCCGACTGCCCTGCACCAACTGTTTCGAGTAAAATATGATCACAGCCCGCAGCATCAAACACGTCAATCAAACGAACAGCTGCTGGTGCGAGCCCGCCAACATGCCCTGAACTTGAGAGTGACCTGACATATACGCCAGCGTCATCGAGCGCCGCACTCATTCGCACTCGATCACCAAGCAGCGCGCCACCTGAAATTGGACTGGACGGATCTACCGCGATCACCGCAACCCGTCGCCCATCTTGTCTCCACTCTTGAAGCAAAGCATTGACCAAGCTCGATTTGCCAACGCCCGGTGGTCCTGTGACGCCGAGTACGATGCGCCCAACAATATGATCAGTGAGTTCCTTACGTAGCACCTGATAGTCACTGCCGTCTTGCTCGGCCAAACTCAGTGCCTTTGATAGCGCAACGCGTTCGCCAGCAATAACGCCGGCACCAAGCAACTTTGCATCGGACCTCATCGGTCTATCTCGGATGAAGATGCGCGCGCGAACACCAAAAACATCAGTACCAAATCCCGGGGAAGCGATAGCGTGGGCGCATAGCGATTGGCCCGAGACCGACCATGGAGATCATCGGTTCTTCACGGATGATGATCTGCGGGTATGCGCGATTAAGATCCAATTCCTGCAACCTTGCAACACGCTGTTCCGTGGTCGGATGAGAACGAAGCATAGATGGCAACGGCACACGGCGAGCGGGCACCGGCAACATCAGATCCTCCCAAAAATGTCCGGTATAACGTTCAACCTTCTCAAGGGCAGATGCGAGCCCTTCTGGGTCTCCCGTGAAACTTGCACCCTCAAGGTCCGCATCAAACTCTCTGACACGAGACAAGCCCAGCTGCAACAAACTCGAGATCGCAGGCGCAAGATACAGGAGACCGATTGCAAACCAATTGTAAGTGAATTCCCCAGCAAATATGAGAGAGAGTACATTAACAATCGCCAGGATAGCCGCGGTGTAAGACAGGATCTGCGTGAACCGGCTCATCAAGTCCGCAAGCCCCATCACGCGAAGATCGTTATTCTTTATGTGACTGACCTCATGAGCAAGAACACCAGCTAGTTCTCGGAGCGATAACTGGCGCAACAATCCTTCAGTAATGCCAATTGTTGGTCGTCTCCTGGTGCCGGTTGCAAAGGCATTCAAGGTCAGACTGGGAATGATGTAGATTTCGGGCCGGTGTTGGAGCTCAGCGCGTTCACTCAACGCATTTGTTATATTGTTGAGTTGATTGGGCGAGCCCGCATCCAATCGTTGCCCCTTATAGAGCCTCATGACGACCGACGCCGGTATTTGCGGTGAGCAAAAGGCTAGCAAGCCGACAATCCCGCATGCAACCGCTGCCCCAGCAAAACCCCAGAGCAAACCCGCAGAAACAGCGACTAGCGCGCACATTCCTGCAAGAATAGCCGCTGTTTGTAAAAGGTTGCTGCGCTTGTGAGCTTGTTCTGCACTCGGATTAAGCATAACTGCCTCGGCCCTCGATAACGAGATCAGTATCTCGACGATCTTCACTTAGATGATCACGGGAGATATTGGAACCGCCCAGACTCAATCCCCCGCTGCGAAGATGAAAAGACCAAAAGATTGCAGCCAACATGCGGCCTTTGACAATTATGAGGTCTTGCTAATGTGGCGTATAGGCAACTCAAGCTGTCGCGATTACCCATCCCACAGTCTAGAAACTTAAGAAATGCTCAACCCGTGCATTTAGGAATGCTCGCTATCAAAATGGTAAATCCATGAAATTCCAGTAATATTGGCTTTGTTCTGCCTAAATGTTGTGAAACCTTGCTGACTGATGGTTCGTCACTAGCGAGGATGCCATGAAGGCTCAGGATTTTCAGGCACTTGTCGAGCGGTTGGGCGATCTCAGCCGAGTCCAACGCGAGGCGCTCGTCGAAGCGCTGACGGCGACAGGCTCGGGTCGTGAGGTTGTCGCCTTGATCGAGACGCGGTTCGCCGCGGCTCCGGCCTGCGGCCATTGCGGTGCGAGTGACTTCAAGCCATGGGGCTCGGCCTCCGGTCTCAAGCGC